>NZ_JAOCFS010000003.1:0-254478 GCF_029842105.1 Empedobacter sp. GD03797 | reverse complement strand
GATTGGTACGATGGGAAATATTTTTTTGGATAAAGTTTAAAAGTGGTCATGTGTTTAAGTTTTGAAAGGGAATTTTGTAGCATTTTTAAATTTTGGGTTTACGATTTTGGATTTACGAAGGAAGATTGCGGGGATTTAGTAGAAAATATTTTCAACTCACTACTCACTACTCATAACTAGAAAACACCCCTGTAATCCCCTCGAGGGGGATAATTTATTAATCATTATTAAGATGCGATGCTGAAACGAGTTCAGCAGGACTGTTGTGGGTGGGGGTAATTTAGTATTTCGTTTTTACAACAAGGAATGATTAGACGGTGATGACTTGCTGATTTAAGCAAAGCAACAGCGGATACTTTGTGGTTATCGACTCGGGAAGAATTGTCGCGAAGCGAGAATAGTTTATTTAAAAATCATAATACATCTCATTATAGTATCCGTTAAAAACACAAAAAATTGGATTGATTTTTGTAAATTTGAGTTTATTCTATCTACTGCAACATATCACTAAAATAGAGATGTTATGAAAAAAATACTTGCTTGTTTAATTATAATGATAGGACAAATGAGTTACGCACAAAAAGTTTTAACAGCAGAGGAGTCTGATCCAAAGAATTTTAACTGGATGAAAGGATTTCCACCTGCAAAAGAAGATATTTTGTCTGCTATAGATGGTAGCTTTTTTAATTTTCCGGCTTTGCGATATAGCGTTTGTCATATGCGCGAATTTTTCCCAACTGTAAATGTCGCTTCGGCACAAGAAAACAGATATACTTGGACAAGTAAATTGGATAAGAATATTGATAAAATTGCATTTACTCCTTTAGAAAGTAAGGAAACCATGACTTGGGAAGCTTCTTTACAAAAGAATTATACGGACGGCATAATTGTATTACACAAAGGAACTATTGTGTATGAAAAATATTTTGGAGAGTTAAATTCTCAAGGTAGACATGCCTTGATGTCTGTGAGTAAAACCTTAACAGGAACTCTTGGTGGAATGTTAGTTGCTGAAGGTATTCTAGATGAGAATAAAAAATGCAGTGATTATATTCCAGAATTGAAAACCTCAGCTTTTGGTGATGCGACGATTCGTCAAGTTTTGGACATGACTACAGCTTTACAATATAGTGAAGATTACAGCGATCCGAATGCAGAAGTTTGGGCTTTTTCGGCTGCTGGAAATCCTTTTCCTAAACCTGCAAATTATAATGGACCTACAAATTATTATGATTATCTAAAAACAGTCAAGAAAAATGGTAAACATGGCGAAGCTTTTGGTTATAAAACAGTGAATACGGATGTAATGGGCTGGATTATTACAAAAGTGATGAACAAACCTTTGGCTCAAATTTTATCTGAAAAATTTTGGCAACCATTGGGAACTAACTTTGATGGTTATTACCAGATTGATGGTGCTGGAATTGCTTTTGCAGGAGGTGGATTTAATGCTAACCTTCGAGATTTAGCGATGTTTGGAGAAATGATTCGAAACAATGGATATTTTAATAACAAACAAATCTTGCCTAAAAATTTGGTTGAGGAAATCAAAAAAGGAGGAAGTAAGCAAGCTTTTGCAAAGGCAGATTATAAACTTCTAAAAGGCTGGAGCTACAAAGATATGTGGTGGGTAACGAATAATGAGCATCAAGCATTTATGGCGCGTGGCGTTCATGGTCAAGCGATCTATGTTGATCCAAAAGCGGAAATGGTTATTGTGCGATTTGCTTCCAATCCGGTTGCATCGAATAGTGCGAACGACCCGTATTCGTTACCAGCTTATGATGCTGTTGCAAAATATTTACTAAATAAAAAAGAGAACTAAAAAGTTCTCTTTTTTATTTTTGGTTGAATTGATTTATTTCATCTTCTCCACTTTTATATATTTGTTTCCATCGACATCGCTCCATGTAGGACCTTCGACCGAAACCTCATCTTCAATATTCAAGGTTTTATATTCTTGATTATTCTTTTGAAAATTTATAATGCTAATTGTTGCTTTGTAATGCTCTCCTTTTTTGGTTTCGATTGTTGCCATATAGCCATCTTTACCTCTTTCAAGTTCGGTTACTTTTCCATTCACAACAATTTGATGTTCTTCTAAAGTTGAAGTTGAATCCGTATTCGGTTTGTTCGTAGTACAACTATTCATAAAAAGTGTAGCTGCAAAAATGATTAAAGCATAAGATTTTCTCATAATTATAATTTAATGACAAAAATAAAACAAACTTTATACCATATCTCTTCAATACGATGATTACTCTTCGTCTAAATTTTCTATTTCTGATTCTAAACCTTCTCCAAATTCACTTAAAGCTGAATTTAAAGATATCTCGTTGCAATATGCAGATCTTAAGTCTAAACCTTTTTGTAGAAATTGTTCTGCTTTTTCTTTTTATCCAGTAAAATAATAATACGTATAAAATAATCCGTATCCATCTGGATTTCCTAAATCAATCACACGTTGTGCTAATTGCTGTAACTCTTTATTTGGTTTAAGTTTTATTTCGTCCGCCGCATTCAATGTTTCGAAAACACCACCAGATTGTTCAGCAAATTTATAAGCGAAAACTACTTTACAGCTTTCATCAAAACCTTCTTTACACAGTTTTGCATTTGCAGTTTCATTTTCTTTTAATTTTTGATTCAAACTATTTTCATCTAAATCAAAAAGAAAAGAAGCATTATTTTTAAAATTGATATCATAATTCTGAGCCATCCAATTTGCACGCTGCGCTAATTTTGGATTTGATTGAGCTTTATTTTCGAAAGATTTCAAATTTGATTTATATACTTTTTTATCTACCCAATCTGAAATTCCTTTTAATTGATTTTTCTCTTTTTTGAAGATAAAAACCGTCTTTTCAACAAATATTATAACTGAATCATTGCGTTCGGTAAATTCGTAACCAACCTCATCAAATTCACCGATTGTTACTCTTCCTTTTCCATCAAATTTCAATGGATTATATAATTCATCTTTTGCTTTTGTTGTAAAAATGCCTTCTAATGTATTAGTCGCTTGTTGGGCAAAAAGTGCTGACACCATAAATAATGTTGTCAATAAAAATAGTTTTTTCATTTCTATAGAAAGTCTCAATTAATATTAGCCAAAATTAAACGTTTTAGTTCGTCTAAAACTCACTAGAAATAGTTAAAAAATAAATTTCTTTGTAATCAACCGAGGATTCAGGTAAGGTAAAACACATCTGTTTATAATAAACCAAAGACTCGGGAAAGATGAAACATACCTGTTTATAATCAACCGAAAACTCTGGAAAGGTAAAACATACCTGTTTATAATAAACTGAGGACTCAGGAAAGGTAAAACATACCTGTTTATAATCAACCGAAGACTCGGGTAAGCTAAAACACATCTGTTTATAATAAACTGAGGACTCAGGAAAGGTAAAACATACCTGTTTGTAATCAAATCTTTTTAGCGAATAATAGAAAAAACTAAGTAACACTTTAACTCTTATTGCGAATGTTTATATTAGCAGGAAATTAAAGAAAAGCTGATATAATGTTTTTTTCACGAAACTTGACTATGTTTAACTTCGTGAGAAAAATAATGTTAGATGTAATGCTTCCAAATAAAACTGCTACAAATGAAAAAATCAGATGATATTGAAGTTTTTATTCCCGAGGAAATTTATAAAGTTTTGGAATTTAAACAGGAACAACTTCCTGGAATTGCCATTGTAAATGATAACTTGAAAAGCAAAAATTTGAAAAAAGTATTTTCTTGGAATTGCTCAATATTAATTGATTTTGATAAAACTATTGAAAATGGAATGCCTTCGGAAGAAGAATTAAAAATCATTGAAAAATTTGAAGAGTTTTTGGATAAAAAAATTAAAGGTAATAATAAGGAGAAACCAAATGCACTTTTCTTTGCGAGAATAACTTGGAATTCAACTAGACAATTAATCTATAAAATTTATTCACCAGAACTTGCAAATGATTTTCTTACTAAATTAATTGACTCAGAAAATTATCCTCGTGAATTTAATTATAGAATCGAGAAAGATGAAACTTGGGAATTAACAGAATGGTATTCAAGAAATATTGAAGATTAAAAACACTACAGCTAACATCGCATTAGCAAAATAACTAGTTTCAACTAAATAAAAAATCCTTGTCAAGGTTCAGAACTTTGACAAGGATTTTTTTTATATCTCAATTAAACGAATAAAACTGAGCGGTTTTGATTAAATATCTAAAAACGAAAGATTACTCTTCCCATTCTTCTTTTATTTGTCTTGCTTCATAATCTGCAACCATTTCTGCTTCATAATCTACTTTTTCTCCTTTTGAGAAACGACGAATTGCACTATCGAATAATGAATAAACCACAGGAACGATAATTAAGGTTAGGAATAATGATGACACTAAACCACCAATAATTACCCATGCTAAACCATTGTTCATCTCCGCTCCTGCTCCTTTTGCTAAGGCAATTGGAATCATCCCGAAAACCATCGCAATTGTTGTCATCAAAATTGGACGAAGACGCGCATGATTGGCTTGTACCAAAGCATTGTGAGTAGTTTCGCCAGCTTCTTTTCGGTGATTGGTAAAGTCGACCAATAAAATCGCATTTTTACACACCAAACCAATCAACATAATCATTCCGAGAATCGTGAAGATATTCAATGAATTATTTGTTAATGCTAAAACTACGAAAACTCCGATTAAAGATAATGGAATCGAAAACAAAACCACGAAAGGATAAATAAACGAGTCGTACAAAGCAACCATTACCAAATAAACCAAGATAATAGCAGCTAATAATGCATAACCTAATGTACCAAAACCTTCGGATTGATTTTCTTCATCTCCACCCCAAACATAAGAAACACCAGTTGGTTTCTTATTGTCAATTTTCTTCAAACTTTCCTTGAAGTCAGTTACAATATCACCTGTTGTACGACCAACCGATTGTGCTTGAACCGTTACAGAAGGCGTTTTATCACGACGCTCTAAGAAACTTGGACCTGAACTTTGCATAACCGTTGCAAATTGATCTAATCGAATTTGTTGTCCTTTATCATTTACAAAAATTAAGCTACGAACATCATCAATATTAGAACGATTGAAATCATTGTATTGAATATTAATATCATATTCGTATTCACCAGCACGGAATTTACCATCTGTATTTCCAGAGAAAGCCGTTTGCATGGTTAAACCAACCGTTTGAAGATTCAATCCTAAAGAAGACATTTTATCACGATCAACTTGCACATTAATTTCAGGATTACCTGCTTCTGTTGTTAATTTCACTTCCGAAGAACCTTTGATTTGTTCTAATTCGTGCTTCGCTAACTCAGCAAATTTCATCGCGCTTTCTAAATTTGGACCAGTCACAACCAACGCAATTGGCGCTTGCTCTGCTCCGATCAAACCAACTGGAACAGTTTTCACTTTTACTCCAACCAATTCTTTTTCTAATTCGCGTTTTACTTTCGCTGCATAAATAAACGAATTGTCTTCACGCTCTGATTTATCATTTAGAATAACATCAATCTCCGACTTATAAGCTGTTGCTTGCGCCGCTCCAAAACCTTCGGAACTTTGACCAACCGTCGTAATCATATCAACAACTTCTTTTTTACCACGTAAAAATTTCTCTGCTTTTTGTGTTACAAAGTTTGACTCTTCTATTGTTGCGTCTTTTGGTAATTCCATCTGAACCAAGAATTCTCCTTTATCTGTTTTTGGGAAAAATTCTCCACCAATGTATTTTCCTCCCATTAAGATGGCAATTGTTCCAAATAAAAGAATGAAAACGCCAATAAAAACACCAATTCTTCGAACAGTTGATTTTAAACACCATTCTAACATATCAGAAATGAAATGCGTGAATTTTGTTAATTGTTTTTCGAACCAAAGAATAAATTTTTCGAAAATATTTTTCCCTGTGATATGCTCTAATTTCCCAAAACGAGATGATAACCAAGGTACAATTGTAAACGATGACAATAAGGATAATAAAGTTGCAATAACTACGGTAACACAGAATTGAGAAATAACGTTAGAAACCAAACCTGTACTCATTGCAATTGGTAAGAAAACCACTACAATTACCAATGTAATCGCAGTTACAGTAAATCCAATTTCTTTTGCTCCGTCATACGATGCTCTAATTTTCGATTTTCCCATCTCCATATGACGGTAAATATTCTCCAAAACTACAATCGCATCATCCACCAAAATTCCCACAACAAGTGATAAACCAAGTAACGACATCAAGTTTAAAGTATAACCCATCAAATACATTCCGATAAACGTTGCGATTAACGAAGCTGGAATAGAAACCATTACAATAAAGGCATTACGAATACTATGTAAAAACAAAAGCATCACAATTGCAACCAACACAACGGCTAAAACTAAATCGAAAATAACGTGATCTGCAGCTGCTAAAGTAAAATCAGACGTATCATTTACAATCTGAATTTTAAGTCCTTCTTTGCTATAATCAGCTTCAACTTTTTTGATGGTTTCTTTCATCAATTCAGAAACAGCCACCGCATTTGCATCAGATTGTTTTACAACCTGAACAATAATCGCTGAACTCTGATTAACACGTGCTATTTTTTCTACTTCTTTTTGAGAATCTTGCACAAAAGCAACTTCTGACAAACGAACTTGAATGCCATTATTCGAAGAAATCACTAAATTATTTAATTCATCAACCGATTTATATTTTCCCGAAAGACGAATAATTGTCGAATTTTCACGCGTTTTTACACTTCCTGTTGGGAAATCTAAATTCGATGTCAAAATTGCTTGTTGAACTTGAGGCACAGATAATCCGTAACCTTTCAATTTCAAAGGATCTAAACTTACCTGAATTTCACGTTCTTGTCCTCCAATCAAATTTACTTGCGCAACACCTGTTACACGTGATAAAACTGGTTCTACTTTTTTATCCAATAAATCATACAAATCTTTTTCTGTCAACTTATCAGACGTTACACCAGCTGTAATAATCGGTAAATCACTCAACGAGAATTTCGTCAACGAAGGCGGGTCGACATCATCTGGTAAATCTTTCTCAATGGCATTAATCTTACGTTGCGCATCATTCAACGCTAAATCTGCATTTGCATCAGAATTCAACGTCACCATTACAACTGATAAACTTTCGTAAGATTTCGATTCTACTTTCTTTACATTTTCTAAGGCTGCAACCGCATCCTCTATCTTTTTGGTTACAGAATTTTCAACTTCGTTTGGAGAAGCTCCAGGATAAACCGTTGAAATCGTAACAACATTCGTTTCAAATTTTGGGATTAATTCGTATCCCATTTGCGTATAACTAAACAATCCTCCCAAAGTCAAAATCGTGAATAACACGATAATCATTGTAGGTCGTTTAATTGATATTTCTGCTATTTTCATGGAAAAACTACTCTTATTTTACAACTTTCACTTTCGTTCCATCTTTCAGATTAATCTGACCACTTGTTACGATTTCAGCTCCATCTTTTAATCCGCTGATAATTTCAACTTCAGTTCCAACCGTTTTCCCAATCACAACTTTCGTTAATTTTGCTGTATTATTTTCAACCACGAAAACTTGTCCAGAACTAATTCCGTTCACAAACGCATTCGCAGGAACAACTAATACATTTTTCCCTGCATTAACATCATCTTTTGTAGAGAAAACTGCCGTTCCATACATACCAGCTTTTAAACCAGAATTATTTGAAACTTGAATTTCCACAGGAAAATTTAATGAAGCATCTGCTTTAGGTGCGATAAAAGAAATTTTTCCTGCAAATTCTTGATCTGGAAAAACACTCGCCAACACTTTGATGGTTTGACCAACTTTAAGATTGACAACCTCAGCTTCTGTTACTGTAACTTGTAATTTTAATTTTGATACATTTACAATATCAAACATTTGAGAACCTGGTGCTACTACAGATCCTGGCTCGATATAACGTTTGTTGATTACACCAGAAATCGTTGCTTTTACATTCGTATCACGCACACGCAAATTTTGCGCAGAAACCGCTGCTCTTGCATTTTTTAATTGCAAACGCGAATTATCTAATTGTTGCTTTGTTACACCTCCCGTTTTATAAGCATTTTCGTAACGTTGATTGTCAATAATTGCATTTTGAAGATTATTTTGCGCTTGCGTAACATCAACTTCAATTGCATCTTTTTTGATTGTTGCCAATGTTTGACCAACAGAAACATAACTCCCTTCATCAACCAAAACACGGACAATTCGACCAGAAATTTCCGAAGGAAAACTCATTTCCTGAAATGGCGCAAATGTACCATTTGACGTATAATCTGTATTTAAACTTTGAAAATTAGCTTTAATCGTTTTTACCACAACATCGTCATTAGCCGCATTTACGATTGCTACCTCTTCTTCTTGTTTCGCTTTATTATTTTTGATAATGTAAATTGCACCACCAATCAAACCGGCTGCAATTAATATATAAAGTAAAGTTTTTACTGATTTCATAAAATCGGTTCTATTATTGAATTAATGTTTTTAAATCTCCTTTTGCTTTGATTAATGCGATTTCGGCAATTTTATATTCTAACAAAGCATTTGAGTAATTATTTCGAGCATCTGTCAACGCATTTTCAGCATCTAAAATCTCTGTCAAATTTGCCAAACCTTGTTGGTAATTATTTTGAGTATTTGATAAAACTTTCTCCGCCAAACTCACGTTTTCTTCTTGAATATCGACACTTTTCAATGCATTTTCAATTTGCGCTTTTGCATTTTGATATTCTAAACTCAAACCAAGTTTTGTGTCATTCATTTGTTCTTCGATATCCAACAAATCAATTTCTGCTTGATTAATTTTTGCTTTTGTAGCTCCACCAGAAAAAATCGGAACTTTAACACTCAAACCAATCGAAGCCAAATCTGACCAGATGTAACTTTTCGAAGTAATAAATTTTTCACCAAAACCTTGCAATCCATAATTTCCAGCTAAACCAACAGTTGGATATAAATTTGCTCGCTCCGCTTCTTTCGCAAAACCTAACAATTCTTTTTGTTTCGATAAAACTTTAAATTCGGTTCTATTTTCAACATCTATTTGATCTTCCAACAAAACTAAATTTGGCGTAATTGTTTCTTCTGTTAAGCTAATTGGTTGCTCAATTGGATAACCCATATAGAATTTCAACGCATTTTTGTTGATTTCAACTGCATTTACCAACTGTTGACGCGAAGAAGAAATATTATTTAATTGCACAACAATTCGGTCTAAATCAATTGGTTTTGCCAAACCATTATCCACTAAACTTTTGATTACATTTCGAACTTTATTTGTGTTTTCGTAACTTTTTTCAATCGTTTTTAATTTTTCTTCTTGAATAAAAACTTGATAATACGCATTTGCTACACGCTCAATAATTTGTTCGTCTGTTAAATCTGCATTCACCTGATAGAATTCGCGTGTTGTTTTCGCCGCTTTCAAACCTGTAAAAACACGTTGATCGAACAATGTTTGATTTACCGTAACACCTAAACTCGAATTCCATGGTTGTCCCATTTTAATCACAGTTGTTTGTCCTCCCATTGTCAACGCCATTTCTTGTACAATTGGATTATATTGCAAACCTGCGTTGGTATTTACTTGAGGCAAAGCTCCTGCTCTAGCTTCATCAATTTTGTATTCGGCTTTTTTGATTGCCAAATCTGCGCGTTTTGCATCTGCTTTGTTTTCTAACGCAAAATTTACCGCATCTTTAAGTGCTATAATTTCTTGCGCATTTGCAGAACTCATCAACGCTACAATCGCTATAGAAAGTAATTGTTTTAACCTTTTCATTGATATATTAATTATTAAAAAGTGTATTGAGAATAATTTCTTTTCGATCAGAAAGAATACGTTTGAAATCTTCGTCGCTCAATTTCAAATCCAATTGAAGTAGCGGACGAATTGTAAATGGATAATTAACCAATGAAATCATGTTTAACAAAAACTGAAGTGGCTCCATCTTTTTAATCGTTCCTTTTTCCATTTCTTCCTCTAATCTTTCGTAAAAAACATTTACAACTACATCTAAATCATCTTTCATTAACTTAGAACACATTGTATTATTTTTATTCATTTCGGTAACGATGTAAGTTTCCAAATATGGATACTTGATTGATGTTGCAATAGAATCCTCTATAAATTCGCCAATCATTTCTTTGATATCACGATTTCTATCAAAAATAGCACGCGATTTTTCATTACTTACTCGCGTAGCTTCTTCGTAAATAATACTAATTAAATTGTTTCGCGATCTGAAATAATAATTAATCAACGTTCTATTCACTTTCGCTTCATCAGCTATTTCTTGCGTTGTTGCACGAAATCTACCTTCACCAAAAAACATTCTTTTCGCTGTTTCTTTGATCAATTCTTCTGTATCGTCTTTCATATCTGTGCGGCTTTTTTATTTTCACAAAATTGTCAAACAAAATTATTAATATATTTCGTTAA
Source organism: Empedobacter sp. GD03797 (assembly GCF_029842105.1). Classification (NCBI taxonomy): domain Bacteria; kingdom Pseudomonadati; phylum Bacteroidota; class Flavobacteriia; order Flavobacteriales; family Weeksellaceae; genus Empedobacter; species Empedobacter sp. GD03797. Next base: position 243,994 of record NZ_JAOCFS010000003.1, on the reverse strand, counting down.
TCCAAATAGTTAAACATTATTTTTAAAAAAATTGAAGAAAATCATAAAGATTACCGAACTGATTATCCGTAAATTTGCTTGATGAAAGAACAATATGATTTGATAATTGTAGGTGCTGGGCCAATTGGTTTGGCTTGTGCAATAGAAGCGAAAAGAAACAATCTTTCTTATTTAATTATTGAAAAAGGTGCTTTAACAAATAGTTTGTACAACTATCCTTTGTATATGACATTTTTTTCGACTGCCGAACGATTAGAAATTGGAGAAATTCCGTTCAATTGTATTGCGCCAAAACCTGGTCGACAAGAGGCGTTAGAATATTATCGAAACATTCATAAATATTTCAAATTCAATCTAAATCTATACGAAGAAGTTGAAGCAATTAATAAAGTTGAAACAAATCATTTTGAGATTAAAACGTCAAAAAATAATTATTCAGCTAAAAATGTAGTCCTTGCAACTGGTTTTTATGATATTCCAAATTTGATGAATATCGAAGGAGAAGATTTACAAAAAGTTCATCATTATTATAAAGAAGCGCATCCGTATTCTTTTCAGAATGTAGTGGTTGTTGGAGCGAATAATTCTTCTGTTGATGCAGCTTTAGAATGTTATCGAAAAGGTGCTAATGTAACAATGGTGATTCGTGGAGAAAGCTTTACGCATCGACTAAAATATTGGGTTCGTCCAGATATCGAAAATAGAATTAGTGAAGGAAGTATCAAGGCTTATTTCAACTCAAATATCACATCGATTGACGAAAATCAAGTTCATGTCCAAACGCCAGAAGGTGATATTTCAATTGAAAATGATACTGTTTTAGCCTTGACTGGTTATCATCCAAATTTCAAATTTTTGGAGAATTGTGGAATAACCTTCAGTGATGATGAATTGAAAACGCCAACTTACAATCCCGAAACAATGGAAACAAATGTAGATGGATTATATTTGGCAGGCGTTGTTTGTGGAGGAATGTTGACGAATATTTGGTTCATCGAAAATTCGCGCGTACATGCAGAGCAAATTGTTGAGGCTATTTTAGCAAAAAATAATAAATAAAAGTTTCTGTATCAATCAGAACATAAAAATAAAAATAACATGAAAGACCTTTTCGGACAGGCAATTTTAGATTATCAAACCAATCATTCGCCCGAAGATCTCTATACCGAAACATCAATTTCAGAATTAGATGTGATGCCAATTGATTATCTTTTTCGAGAATATGATGATATGCCAATTTTAGAGCAAAAAGCATTGGATTTATCAAAAGGAAAAATCTTGGATGTTGGTTGTGGAGCGGGTTCTCATTCACTTTATTTACAAGAAAAAGGGTTGGATGCTTTAGCAATTGATATTTCTCCGAAAGCGATTGAAGCTTGTTTATTGAGAGGAATCAACAATGCAAAAGTTCAGAATTTCCTTGAAATCAATGATGCTGAGAAATATGACACGATTCTATTTTTGATGAACGGAACTGGAATTTTTCAGAATTTAGTTTTAATCAATGTTTTCTTGGATAAAATCAAAAATTTATTAGCCGAGAATGGTCAAGTTTTGATTGATGGAACCGACATTATTTATATGTTTGATGAAGACGAAGATGGTGGAAAATGGATTCCAAGTAATGGAAATTATTATGGTGAATTAGATTTTACGGTTCATTATAAAGGCGAGCAAGAAGAACCTATTCAATGGTTGTATTTGGATTTTGATACATTAAAAAATGCGTGCGAATATCATCAACTAAAATGTACAAAAATAAAAACCGAAGGAGATTCTTATTTAGCAAAAATCACTTTGTAAAAAATCTTTTCGATAAGAAAATACAAACTCATTAATTCATCAGAATTAGTGAGTTTTTTTGTGTTAAACATTAACTAATTTTAGCAAAAGTTTAATCTTTCTAAAAGGTTATTTTTATTAATTTTAGAAAACTCATACTAACACAAACTTATATGAAAACTATTCACGTCAATGTGAAACAATTGGGCAAAAAACATCCAATTCTTGCCGAATTACCTATACAACTTAATACAACAAAAGATACAATTTCTGTTCATGAGCTTCTTGATTTTATAGTTCAACAACAAGTTGAAGAATACAATCAAAAACCGATAGAAAAAGAAGATATTGATACAGAAAAACTTCCTAAAGAAAACTATTTACCACTTCTAATTGAATCAGGTAAAGTAAGTTTTTCTAGTATTTATAACGAAAACAAAGCTGATTTATCCAAAGCACAAGAAACAGCAAAACAAGCTTTTGAAGACGGAATGTTTGCGATTTTCTTAGGAGAAGAACAAATAGAAGATTTAGCTGAAGAAGTTTCATTAACAACTAATCAATCTTTTACATTTATACGACTTACTTTCCTTGCTGGAAGCTACTGGTAGAACGAACAAAACTCAAAACATATGCCTACACTTATTGAAATTTTGACTCCATTTGAGACAAAAAACAAAACGAAAGAGCTAGAAAAAAAATTAAAAAAATCCTCAGAACTTTCTCTTTTACCTAAATCTATCAAAAAAGAAGTTGCCGAATTAGGATTATTAATTCTAAAAGGTAACACGGATTATTACTCAGAAATTGATTACGGAACCAAACAATTTTTCAAATTAAAAGAATTAATTTCTGACAATATCTGGGAAGATAAAAAATACTATAAATTATTAGAACTTTTTTATGGTGAAGAATTGGCTCCTTATGTAAAAAATAGTTGGAACAAAATGTCTCAACATATTTACCAATCGGGATATTACAGACGATCTTTTCGAGCACCTAATCAAAAAGATTACATTCTTGTCAAGCAGATCAATTTTCTACGAAATTTATTGACAAAACCTTCTCAATACACTTCCGAAGGCTATAAATACTATGATTTACCAATTGTTGAGCAAATTAGATATTCTTCTGACATCGGTATTAATGATAGTTACACATTGATTTGGTCTGAAATGATTGACCAAGGAAATCAACAGATTTATCAATTAATGGAAGATATTATTTACGGAAAAGATCCTACAGGAAAAGTTTCACGAAATATTATCAAAGCTTTATTAAATTCTCATAAACCTGAAGCTTGGGAATTGGTTGAAAAACTTTTGCTTTCTGCACAACGACAAGAAGGTTTGCGACAAACAATTCTCGAAACCTTAGACGAAACAAGTGTTGGCGCATTACAATCGTTGATAAAAGTTATTATTAATGAAAAATTAGCTCGCTTTTCTTCTGTTGTTCGCGCTGTAGATACGTGGACAGGATTAGGTTGGGAAGCTGAAAAAGAAACAACAATTCGTAATATCTTAGCTTTTGCTGATCAATTTTTGACTCATCCTGAAACCATAGAAAAAGGAATAGAAAGTAAAAACAACAACGAAGTTTATATGGCGCTTTGGTCGCAAGGTGTAACAGATATTGATATTTCATTAAACTATCTAGATAAATTACTTGAAAAAGGAACAATAGAAAAAAAATGTTTGGCTTTAAAATTTGCAAGCGAAACTTCTATTTACGAAAAAGAAATAAGGCTTTATAATAAAGCTTTAGACGAAGTTAATTTACAAGTTTTCTCTTTCTTTTTACCACGAATGATTTCTGTAACTTCATCATTCAAATTTCCTAACGATGATACTTTAATCGGTCTTTTTGATAAAGTTTTACATCTTGCAGAAACAATTCAAGAAAAGGAAAAAACATTCGAAGGAAAAGTATTTTCTTGGTTAAATACAAAATTCTCGAAAGACGATTTATATTCAGTTGCGATTAATTTAATTGGAGAAGACCAAACAAAACTTGAACGAATTCTAGCTCTATTTGATCAATTAAGTCTTTCGTTACGCGAATCTTTAACGCGTTTGGTTTTAAAAGATTTTTACAGTTATTCATATTATTATATGGATCAGAAAAAATCGACAACTAAAGTTTCTGATTTTCAGCGAGAATTTGCATTAAAAGTAATTAAAGATCGAGGCGAAAGTATTGTTGCTTCTGCTTTAAATACATTAAAACATTCAGAATTAAATCAACAAGAAATTGAATCGATTCAAGATTTATTTAAAAGAAAAAGTGCCAATCTTCGCAAACATTTAATTCAATTAATTCTTCTTCAAAATGATGAAATCATTTCAACTTTTACGCAAAATTTAATTGAAAAAGGTGATGCTGAACAGCGTTTGGCGGGATTAGACATTTTATTACAATTAAACAAAGAGAAACGTGCTACTGATTTTATAAAACAAACTGTCAGTTCTTTTAACGAGCGCAAAAAAATCACTGAAAAAGAAACTATTCTTTTAAAACAATTAGATCCAAAAAGTTCTAACGATATTTTATCTATAGAAAATGGTTATGGAATTTACAATCCAGCTAATATTACGCCATTCGAATTACCGAAATTGGATAAAGATTCGGTTTATTTGAAATATACAAAGAAGAATAAATACGGTTTTTCTAAGTCTGAAAACGAAATTGTTAAGAATTTAGAACAATTGAAAGATCTTTATCTTCAAAATAAAGATTACGAATATGAGTATGAAGATTGGAACAATAGCGTAATTACAGATTTGTTGGGAAATAGTTTTAATCCTTTGAAACGAAATACTCAAAACTTAACTGCTGACGAAAAATTTGCAAATTATCCGTTACATGAAACGTGGGAAAAATGGTATTTAGACAGCAAGTTAACACCTATCGATCTTTATTTATTGACGATGGAAGAAGAATGTGATCGAAAAGTTTGGCGAACTATTTTAGAAAATTATGTGTTCTATAACAAAGGAAAAATTCCAAATCCTTTAAAAACTGATTATTATTGGAACAATCCTTTAAAATCAATTTTGTTTATTCTTCAAGAAAAATTCCCGTTTGAAGATGCAAATAATTTCGTTATTGATGCAACAATTCAATTGTTTTCTGCCTTACCAAAAGACGTTATTAATTATCAAAGTAAAAGAGATAAAAACAATTATTATTACAACGAAGAATTTGGAAATGGTTGGCAAAACGAACGCTTTTTTGATGTTTTTCTGAACAAAATAAACCTTATCAATCTAGAAAAAGATGATGTCCAAAAAGTATGGAATATCTACAGATGGCGTCAATACAATGGTTTAGAAGAAAATATAAAATTTAATAAACCACCGCTTTATATTTATTGTTTAGCTTATCAAAATAAATTCATCACAAAAGATGAAATGTACGAAGGAATTCTAGATCCTGATTGTATCAATGAAATCACAAGTGATCGAAAAAATTATCGTTACCAAGGAAGTAAAACCATGCAAGAAGATTTTCCTTTCTTAACTGAAATGATTGAAAATATTCGAGAAAAATTTTTAGATGTTGAATTAAAACGTGGAGATTCTAATACAAATGTCACGCAATTTGTTCAAAGTTTTGAGCATATTTATGGAATAAATCGTTTTGTTGAAATTTTAGATAAACTTGGAAAAGCTAAACTTTTCAAAGGATACATTTATTCTTGGCGTTATACGGATGTTACAAAACAAAAGTTATTTAGTTTCTTAATTAAACGATGTTTACCACTAGAAACTGATACGCAAGAAGAATTCAATCAATTAGTAAAGAAAGCTAAAATTTCAGAAAGTCGTTTAATAGAAGCTTCTGTTTATGCACCTCAATGGCAAAAATTAGTTAGTAATTATTTAGATTGGAAAGGTTTAGACGCCGCGATTTGGTGGATGCATGCACATACAAAAACATCTGGCTATCAAGCTGAAAATGCTGAATTAGAAAGTGAAGTTGCAAAATATTCCTCAATTGATATTCAAGATTTCAAAGATGGGGCGGTTGACAAAGACTGGTTTACAAAAGCATATAAAGAATTAGGAAAATCGCGTTGGGAAATTTTGTACGAAGCTGCGAAATATATTTCTGACGGAAATGGACATCGTAGAGCAAGACTTTATGCAGATACTTTGACAGGAGATTTAAAAATTAGAGAAGTTACAGCCAAAGTAAAAGATAAACGAGATCAAGATTATTTGCGTGTTTACGGTTTGGTTCCATTGAGCAAAACAAATGCAGAAAAAGATGTTTTATCGCGCTATGAATATTTACAACAATTCAAAAAAGAAAGTAGAGAGTTCGGATCGATGAAACAAACAAGCGAAGCTTTAGCTTTGCGAGTTGCTTTAGAAAACTTGGCAAGAAATGCAGGTTATCCAGATCCTATTCGTTTAACTTGGGCAATGGAATCTCAACAGGTTCAGCAAATTTTATCAAAAGATACACAAGTCGAAATTGATGGTACAACAATAGGTTTGATTATTGATGAAGACGGAAAAGCAGATTTGGTAACTTTTAAAGGAGATAAACAATTAAAATCTATTCCACCAAAACTAAAGAAGGACAAAGCAGTTGTAGAACTTACCAATTATCGTAAAACATTGCGAGAACAATTTACTCGTTCGAGAAAAGGTTTAGAAGAAGCGATGATTCGTGGAGATGATTTTTTATTTTCAGAAATTGAAAATCTTTTTTCACATCCAATCATTTCAAAACATTTAGAGAAATTAGTCTTTATTTCAAGCAAAAATACAATTGGTTTTTATGTAAATGGACAATTAAAGGACGCAAAAGGGAATTTACAATCTATTGATTCTACAGAAATGTTCAGAATTGCTCATTGTTATGATTTACATCAAAATTCTGTTTGGATTGATTATCAACATTATTGTTTTGATCAAAAATTAAAGCAACCTTTTAAACAAATTTTTAGAGAATTATATATTCCTACAGCAGATGAACTAAAGGAAAAATCTATTTCTCGTCGATATGCTGGACATCAAGTTCAACCAAAACAAACATTGGCTTTATTGAAAACACGTGATTGGAAAGTTGATTACGAAGAAGGTTTGCAAAAGGTTTTTCACAAAGAAGGTTATCAAGTTAAGCTATATGCTTTGGCAGATTGGTTTTCTCTTGCTGATGTCGAAAGTCCAACTTTAGAAACTATCGAATTTCACTCATTAAAAACACATAAAAATATTCCTTTCGAAGAAATTAATCCTAGAATTTTCTCGGAAGTAATGCGTGATATTGATTTGGTTGTTAGTGTAGCTCATGTTGGCGGTGTTGATCCTGAAGCAAGTCATTCTACAATTGAAATGCGAACAGTTTTATTAAATGAAACGACTCGATTATTCAAACTGAAAAATGTCGAAACAAAAGGAAGTCATGCTTACATAAAAGGAGAAATGGCAGAATATAGTGTACATTTAGGAAGCGCTGTTGTGCATCAAGTACCAGGTTTGTATTTATCTATTTTACCTGTGCAATCGCAACATAGAGGTCGAATATTTTTACCTTTTGCTGATGATGATCCTAAATCTGCAGAAGTCATCTCAAAAGTTTTATTATTAGCAAAAGATAATGAAATAAAAGATCCAACTATTTTAAGTCAAATAAAACGAGAAATAAACTAAATAAAAAAAGCGAAGAGTTTTTATCTCTTCGCTTTTCTTTTTACAAAAAATTGATAATAACATCAACTTAATCAATCACTAAACAAATCATTATCCGTAAAAAAGCTTTAATTTAGTACAGATTAAACGCAATTTATGGAAGAACACTTGCCAAAACTCATTACCGATCTTGGATTAATTCTTTGTGTAGGCGCTGTGACGACGCTTATTTTCAAACGCATCAACCAACCTCTTGTTTTAGGTTATATTATTGCTGGTTTTTTGGTTGGACCACATTTCGAATATATTCCGTCCGTTGCAGAAGAACATAATGTGGAGATTTGGGCGAAAATTGGTGTTATATTTCTGCTATTTAGTCTTGGTCTCGAATTTAGTTTCAAAAAATTGCTCAATGTTGGTGGTTCTGCCTCCATCACTGCAATTGTTGAAATTATTTGCATTGTAACCATTGGTTATTTTGTTGGTCGATTTATGAATTGGTCTACAATGGACAGTATTTTCCTCGGCGGTTTATTAGCAAGTTCCTCTACAACCATTATTATTAGAGCGTTTGATGAATTAGGATTGAAACGAAAAAAATTCGCGAATGTCGTTTTCGGAATTTTAATTGTAGAAGATATTGTAGTCATTTTATTAATGGTTATGCTTTCTACAATGGCTGTTAGCCAGCATTTTAACGGAGCAGAAATGATTAATTCTTTCGTTAAATTAGGTTTCTTTTTAGCGGTTTGGTTTATTGGAGGAATCTTTATTATTCCAACTTTTCTACGTTCAATTAAGAATTATTTAGATGATGAAACTTTACTAATTATCTCAATTGGGTTATGTCTTGGAATGGTTTATATCGCTGATAGTGTAGGTTTTTCAATAGAATTAGGTGCATTTGTAATGGGTTCTATTCTAGCTGAAACTGTTTATGCAGAAAAAATCGAACATAATTTTCAATCTGTAAAAAATCTATTCGCAACAATTTTCTTTATTTCTATTGGAATGATGATTGATCCGGTTTCGATGTACGAACACAAATGGGCAATTTTGATTGTGACCTTGTTGACGATTTTCGGAAAGTTAATTTTTACCACTTTAGGTGCTATAATTTCAGGACAACCGCTAAAACAATCCGTACAAGTAGGAATGAGTATGGCACAAATTGGTGAATTTGCTTTCATCGTTGCTGGTTTAGGACTTTCTCTTGGTGTAACAAGCGACTTCTTATTTCCTGTTGCAGTTGGTGTTTCAGCAATTACAACATTTACAACACCTTATTTAATAAAATCATCTGACAAAGTTTATACTTTATTGGAAAAAATTCTTCCGCAAAAATTCATTCAAGGTGTTGAAAATTATTCATCTGATACACAACATATTCAAAACGAAAATAAATGGAATAAAATCATCAAACAAACGGTTTCAACAATTTTCATCAATGGAATAATCATTATCGCAATCACATTAATCATAAAAAGCTACGTTTTATTCTTATTAACCGATTGGTTTACCTATTTTGGCGCAAGTTTGGTCAGCCTTACATTGACATTTGTATTGTGTATTCCATTTATTTGGGCAATTATTGGAAATCGTCCAAAAAGAGAAATTATCCGAGAGTTTTGGGATGAATCTAATTACAATCGTGCACCAATTATTGCAATTATTTCTATACGTTTAACTTTAGTTGTTGTTGCTGTAATTTTTATTTATAACCAATTTTTTTCAAGCACAATTGCCTCAATTATTTTGGTTATTGGATTATTGATTACTATGTATTTTCTTTCGAAATATTTCAATCAATTTTACAATTATATTCAAACAAAATTCATTTATAACTTAAATGAACGTGAAATTTTGACCAAAAAAATTGAAGAGAAAAAGAAACAAGATAAATTTCAATATACTTGGGATAACACACATATTTCGGATATGATTGTTCCACAAAATGCCAATTTTATTGGTGTTCCTTTGGGTGAATTGGATTGGCGAACAAAATTTCAAATCAATATTGCATACATCAAACGTGGTGATCGAATTATTCAAACTCCAAATTCTGAATCAGTTTTATATCCTTTCGATAAAATTGGAATTATTGGAACGGATGAACATATTCAACGATTTGAGAAGTATTTGCAAATTATTGGTGAAACTCCTCCAGAAAATAATGATCTTAAAAATACAGATAATTTTACGTTGGATAAAGTAGTTATTCCGAATGATTTTTGTGTTTTGGAACATAAATCGATTGGTTGGGTAAAAGATACGGCAAAAGGAATTGTGGTTTCGATAGAGCGAGATGGAAAAATGATTCATAATCCTGATCGAAATGTACCGATTGAATTAGGCGATTATTTGACAATTGTTGCCGATAAGAAAAACTTAAAAAACTTTATTCAGGAGTATCATTTAAAATAAAAGCGAGTAATTTTGCAAGATGCAACGTAAGATTATTCACATCGATATGGACGCTTTTTTTGCTTCTGTTGAACAACGAGATTTCCCCGAATTAAGAGGAAAATGCATTGCTGTTGGCGGAAATGAAGAACGTGGTGTGATTGCTACCGCTAGTTACGAAGCCAGAAAATATGGCGTCGGCTCTGCAATGTCTTCTGTTGTTGCAAAACGCAAATGTCCACAATTAATCTTTGTAAAACCTCGATTTCAAGTTTATAAAGAAGTTTCGAATCAAATTCGTGAAATATTTCTTGAATATACTGATTTGGTCGAACCTTTATCTTTGGATGAAGCTTTTTTGGATGTAACAATTAACCATAAAAACATCGAAATTGCAACGGATATAGCAAACGAAATCAAACAAAAAATAAAAGAACGAACAAATTTGACTGCTTCAGCAGGTGTTTCGTTCAATAAATTTTTAGCTAAAATTGCTTCGGATTACAACAAACCTGATGGACTTTATGTAATTACACCTAAAATGTCTGAAAGTTTTATTGATCAATTACCAATCAAAAAATTTCATGGGATTGGAAAAGTAACTGCCGAACGTATGCAAATGATGGGTATTCATACAGGTTTAGACTTGAAGAATCTAGAATTAGAAAAACTCTTACGCGAATTCGGAAAATCTGGTAAATACTATTACAATATTGTTAGAGGATTAGATTTTAGAGAGGTCAATCCTACTCGATTGCGAAAATCATCTGGTTCAGAAACAACTTTTAGCAAAGATTTAGAAACATTAGAAGAAATGCAAATCGCTTTATTTCCACTAATGGAAGATGTTTGGAACTTTTCCTTAAAAACATCAATTTATGGAAGAACAATAACTGTAAAAATAAAACACAATGATTTTTCGGTTACTACAAAAAGTAAATCAGCTTCATTTCCAATTAAAAATAGAGACCTTTTTGATCAAATTTGTTATGATTTATTAACTGAAGGTTACTCCTCAGAAAAACCTGTTCGACTATTAGGTGTTGCTATTTCAAATTTATCCAATAATCAAAAAAAATTCGGAACTCAACTTGAAATTCCTTTTAGAGAAATTATATAAATTCTTTAAACAATTTTATAAATTCCGAAATAATAAAATTTAAACAACTGATTTAAAATAAATTAACAATATTTTAAATCAATACATTTTATTTACTACTTAGATTTATTTTTTACTACCTGTAGACACTTTGATGATAGTCTACATTTTTTAGTTTAGTATTTATTCAAGACATTTGTACCAACAAACAACATCGTTTGTAATGCTTTTAAGATTACTAACCAACAACCAAACTAAAAAGCTATTTTGATAAATCTAACCAGTTTATCAAAACAACCTAAACCAATATCAATTATCTAAACCAAATTAAAAAATCCATCTCAAAAATTGAGATGGATTTTTAGTTTTATTTATTTTGAAACTAAAATTTAGTTTTTAATCAATTTTTTTGTAATAGTTCCATTACCTGTTTCAAATTTTAAGATGTAAATACCTTTTGGTAAATTATCAGTGGAAACTGTTCCTTTTTGACCATCAAATTTTACATTAGAAGTTGAAACAACTTTACCTGTCATATCAACAATATCAACTTTGATATCATTTTTAATAGATTTATCAACAATGTAAACTACATCCTTAGCTGGATTAGGATACATTTGGAAAGTAGATTGTTTAACATCAGAAGTAGCTAGTTTACATTCTAATACATCTGTTGGAGGCATATCGAAAGCTTCAGTGCCATCAGTTCTACTGTTAGAACTACCTTGTTTTGCACTATAACCTAAACCACGATCTGAAAATGCTTCCCAAATTTCACATTTATTAACTCCATTGTTTAATTGCTCGTCAGCTTTAAGAATAGCATCACGACCATCTACAAATCCAGGAGAACAAGGTTGTAACTTAAGACCTGTCATTACTAATTGTAAAGCCATATTATTACCTGCTTTACCATTGTATAAGTCTGGAGAGAAACCATATTTATTAACCATTTTCCAGTTTAAATCCCAAAGCATAGAAGCCCATACGTAACCAGTATTGTGAGGAGAATCAGAATTACCATAAGTTTTTAAGAATCCATATCTAGCAGGATTAACTGTCATATCAGTCGAATAAACTGTAGGACGAATTCCAACACCTTCTTTCTTTTCACCTACAGCAAATGTTCCTATTCCTCTTTTAGTAGTACTTATATCAGATGGCAATTGAGTAATCATCAATCCAAAGAAATCAGACCAACCTTCACCCATTTGTTCAAGATTATTCAAACAGTTAGCATTTGTGATTGGACCAGTCAAACGATTAGAAATTCCATGTCCATATTCATGTGCAATAATTCCGTTATCTAAACTTCCATCAATAAATGATTCATCTGGTTTTAATAAAGATCCATTAACGACTACTTTATTTTGCAATTCTTGCATAATTGCATCTCCATCTGCTTTACTAATAGAAATTGCTGGAATTGTAATTGTTGTATCATCTCCAGACATATTAATCATCCCATCTACATTATTTACAATAATAGCAGCTTTAGCTCCAGCATTCTGAGCATTTTTTACTTTTATAGCAAAAGAACAATCTCCACGGTATATAATTGCTATCTTATCATTTACTTCTGCAGCATTTGTGATTGTCCCACAACCATCATAAGGCGTACCTGTCGTTTCACTTTTTACAATTAATGCAAGATCTCCAGTTAAAGCAGTAGAAGTTAATGTACCTCCCCAAGTAGGAACAGTAGCTTGATAACTACCAGCTATATTAGCAGGACTATTAATAATTAATGGTTCTGGAGTTTTATTCCATAAGTACATTGCCATTCTTGGAGATCTTCCGTCTGCAGGTGTAGCAAAAGTAGCATTGTTAGTGTACCCTAACGACACTCCTGTTTGTGCCAAGGCTACAACATCATCATTACCTGTTCCTCCTTTATCAAAATTAACTTTTTGAAAATTTCCATTAGCCTCTGTAAAACCATAATTATAGAAAATATCATGCATCATATTGTTCATATAGAACAAATTAGTGGTTGCACCTTCCCAATTAGTATAAGGATGGTTAGACAAATTCATTGGAAAATCAAAATTCAGATCATTTCCTCCATCAGCATAATCAGTATCTTTGATTGTCACTGTATTTGATATAGAATTATAAGTCTGATATCCTTTAGAATCATGATCTCTAACAGCTCTTACATTGTTTCCTTCTGTTCTTGTTTTTACAGTTGATTCTGCTGTGTTATGCCAACCATTCGGTGATGCAGTTGCATTTGAAACAGAAAGATCAGCAAATGATCTTCCTCCACGATTAGGAGCCTCTAAAGGTAATTGGTAAACATTGTATTGTGGTGATGCTACATTTTTAACATCTGCATATAACCAATCCCAATCAGCTTTATTAAATGTAGCTAAATTCTCATTATGAAAAGCTCCATGATCAAAACCACAGCTTAATGTGTTGTTATGTTTTTCTAAAATTGCACCATTCATTGCGTTAACAATAACATGAATGATATCATTATGGTTATCTTTTACCAATTGATAACTAAATGCATAACTTAAAATTGCTTGGTTTTGGTCATTAATATAATAAACCAATTCTGAAGAATCATCTTTCGAAAAATATACGCCATTTTGGTCTATTTTTGAATCTGAAAAAGATTTTAATCCTTCTGATTGAGCTACTTTATTTAAAGCATCGTTAAAATTTAAAGATGGAGAAATATCTGCATTCTTTAATGATATATTAAAATTTTCTGATGAAGTTTTAGAAATAACCTGTTTATCCTTTATTATATATGTTGAATAACTGTTATAAATTGGAATACCTTGGAAAGTTCTTTGTGTGTAAACCCTTTGATTAAGATCATCATTGATTGTTTGAGCAAATTTGTACTCAACATTACCTGCTATTGCCTTTGCTTCATAATTATCTACAATTTGCTCTGCCGTTTGGGCATAAGCAGACATAGATAAAAGAAACGCAGAAAATATCAGCGTTAAATTTTTCTTCATTATATATTGTGTTAATTAATTGAGAAACTAAATTAAGTAATACATTTTAAAGAAAAAATTTGTATTTTATAATCGATTTAACTAATATAAAAGGCCAGACTAATCTGACCTCTATATTTATTTCTCTAAATCTTTATATACTTTTCGAATAATTCCGTCCGAAAGTCCAATTTTCGGAACATGAATTTTCTTTGCATGCGACCATTTTAGTACATTGTTGTAAATTTCCATGGCATAAACCACTACATCGGCGCGATCGGGTTTCATGTTGAAATTCTGCATACGTTCTTCAGCAGTCATTGTTTGTAAAATTTGATAATGTTTTTTTACATACATGCTACTCAAAGGCATTCCTAGTTTTACGCCAGAATATTTGTACACATGGTTGATATTTCCTCCAGAACCAATTAATTCTACTTCATCATGACCAATGTTTTCATGAATCCATTCTTTCATTTCGTTAAAAGTATTTGGCGAAACTTTATTTTCTAACAAACGTACAGTTCCTACTTCAAAAGATTTTGACGTAAAAACCTTATTATCTTTTAATAACGTTAATTCGGTACTACCACCACCAACATCTACATACAAATAGATTTTTTCGTCTTGTATAAAATCACCTAATTCCGTATTAAAAAGTAATTCAGCTTCGGTTTTTCCATCTATAATCTCGATGTTAATTCTAGATTTTTTCATCACTTTTTTTACAACATCTTTTCCATTTTTTGCTTCGCGCATGGCAGAAGTTGCATAAGCTTTATAAATTTCAACATCATAAACCTTCATCATTAATGCATAAGACAACATAGCATCACAGATACGATTTATATTTGTTTCGGAAATTTGTCCATCAATAAAAACGTCGTGTCCCAAACGAATTGGCATTCTCACAATACTGGTTTTATTAAAAATTGGCGCACGACCTTCTTCTTCGTAAACATAATTAATCAACAATCGCATGGCGTTAGATCCAATATCTATTGCTCCTAATTTTCTAATCTTCATTTTCTTGTTCGTTTAATTTTTTAAAATATTCGTATGTCGTAAACTGAGAGCGGTTTGGTTTTTTATTGTTTCGTTTGTATTCTAAAGAAGATTCAGCCGTTATTTGGCGACCTTTTACATTATCTTCAAAACTCAAATTAAATGTATCCATAACGATTTTTTTGAATTTATGATCGTAAATCGGGCACGCAACTTCCACACGATTATCCAAATTACGTTCCATCATATCTGCCGAGGAAATATAAACTTTGTCATCGCCCGCATTCTTAAACCAATACACACGTGGATGTTCCAAAAATTTATCAATAACGCTGACACATTCAATATTTTCGGAAAGATTTTTAACTCCAGGAATCAAACAATTAATTCCACGCACAACCAAACGAACTTTTACTCCTTTTTGAGAAGCTTTATACAATAAATCAATGATTTGTTTGTCGCTTAAACTGTTCAGTTTCATGTTAATTTCTGCAGGTAAACCAGCTTGATGATTTTTGATTTCTCGTTTAATCATCTTGACAATTTTTTTACGCGTTCCATAAGGTGAAACCAGTAAATGATTGTACGTTAAGTTCAAGTAATTAGCTCCAAAAAATTTAAAAATCTGTTCAACATCCTTTGTTATTCCCGGATTAGTTGTGAAATATGTATAATCTGTATAAATTTTTGCTGTTCCTGCATGAAAATTTCCTGTACTGATAAACACATATTTCTGTGCCAACATTCCTTCTGGTTTACGTTCGATATAACCAATTTTTGAATGTACTTTCAGTCCCGGAACTCCAAAAATAACATTCACACCAGCTTCTTGCAATTTTTTCGACCACATCGCATTATTGGATTCATCAAATCGCGCACGAAGTTCCAAAACAGCTGTTACTTCTTTTCCGTTCATCGCCGCGTTTATCAACGAGTGCATTACTTGCGAATCTTTTGCAACACGATAAATAGTAATTTTTATTTTGGTTACTTTCGGATCAATTGCGGCTTCACGAAGAAATTTTAACAACAAAGAATAATCATGATAAGGCGCCATCATCATTTCCTCATTTTCCGTAAAAGCTTGAAAATAACTGTTATATTCAAAAGGTTTTTTCTGAATAATTGGCTTTATTTTTTCATACGTTAAATTAGGAATATCAAAACTTGGAAAGCTCATCAAATCTCGTTTGTTGTGATATTTTCCACCAGGGTTGATACTATCATATTCGTCTAATCGTAATTTTTTTAAGAAAAATTTCAACGTATCTGGTGCAATTTCAGCATCATAAACTAATCGGACAGGAACTCCTTTTTTACGATTTTCTAAACTATTAATGACTTTTTCTAATAAACTATGTTCCAAATCATTATCAAAATCAAGTTCGCTATCTCGCGTAATTTTGATGGAATGAGCTTCAATTGTTTCAAAATCAAACATTTTGAAAATATCTTTCAAATGAAAACGAATAATATCTTCCAAATACATGACATAGGTATTTTGATCATACTTTGGAAGCACAATAAAACGCGAAAATAAATGTGTTGGAACAATCAAAAGTGCATATTGAATTTTATCTTTTAATTGCATTTTTACCGCTAAATAGAACGACCCATCGCGTAAAGGTGGCGCTTTTTTGATGTCATCTAAAATAAAAACTCCAACTGTATGAATAAATTCGCTGTAAAAATATTCGGAAATAAATTCTAAATAATTCTCAGGAATTGATTTATCATCAATCACAAAAATATTGTAATTCTCTAATTCTTTGAATAATTGATTATGCAAATCATCGTACTGAACGCGCTGTTGACGCACAATTTCATTGATTTCATCGATCAATTCTTCGTCCGTTTGATCTGGCACAATATTTTGATAAACGATTTCTACATCTTTGAACTGTATCGAGCGTAAAATTGTAGAATATCGAACCGAATAAAATTCATCTAAATTGTTCGAATAAATTCCTAAAAAACGAATTCGTTCTAACAACGGAACTGTTTCGTCAGAAGCTTCTTGCAACACGCGCGCATTGAACGAAAGCCAACTGATTTCGCGGTTTATATATTTTTTCATTTAATTTCTTTAGGTAAAATTATTTTTATGGTTTTTCCTTTTTCTATTGATTTCCAATTATCCGAATCAAACTGTATCCAGACAAATCCAGAAGTCGAAAGATTGTAAATCATTTCATTTCCTAACTGATTGGTAATATCTGTAAACGCAGGATTATGTCCAAAAATAAGAACATTTTGTAATTCATTGTCTAAATTTCTAATCCATTTATCCAATAAATAATGCGAAAACGTATACAAATCATCTTCGATATGAATGGTTTGATTGGGAAACAAAATAGGTTTGACAAGTTGAGAAGTTTCTTTTGCTCGAACTGCTTTACTCGAAAATATTTTATCAAATTTCAATTCAAAATTTTGATGAATATAATTCGCTATTTTCTTCGTTTTGAATTCACCAATCTCTGTGATAGAACGAAATTGATCTGAAACATTTTCGTTCCATTTACTTTTTGCATGACGCATTAAAAACAAATTTTTCATAACGCAACGAGTTTAAAAAGAAAAAGTAGTTAAATCTAATCATTATCTAACGAAAAGACTTAACTACTGTTGTATTTTTTTAGGATTATTTTCTAAAGATTACCTTCGTAATTCTTAAAATCATTTTTTACCCAATCTGGCAATTCCATTGATTTTTTCTCTTCCATATCGTACATCACTTGCGTACTTTTTCCGATACAATGAATAACATCTTCGCCATTTTCGCTTTTACTTGTGACAATATATTCGAAATCGAAACTCTTGTTTCCTAATTTTGATACACGCACACCAATACGAGGTTCTATCGCATTTGGACGTAATTCTTTTTGGTAACTTGCTTCCATATGCGCAATAACAAACATGTGACGCGTCCAATGCCATTTTTTGCTCGAAGCCATCATATAATAAGCTCTACCAGTCTGAAAATATTCGAAATAAAATACGTTATTTACATGACCAATTGGATCAAAATCGCTCCAACGTTGTTCTAAAGGCTTAAAGAATTTAAAGTTTTCTATACTCATTTTTAATTGGTTTTTAATAATAATTAATCTTCTGGATTTGGATCAATAAATTCGTATTTGTACAATTTGACTAACCAAAAGAATACTGAAAATAAGATTGGTCCGAAAATAATTCCAATAAATCCGAATAAATTTATTCCAACGATTACTCCAAAAATAGTAATTAATGGATGAACATCCGCCATTTTTTTCTGTAAAACTAAACGAATCAAATTGTCTGATAATCCAACAATAACAAAACAATAAATCAATAATCCGATCGCTTGTCCTGTATCACCGCTTGCTAATAAAAATAATGCCAAAGGAACGTAAATTAAGGCTGCTCCAACTACTGGTAACATCGCCGCAAAAATCGTTAGAATAAACCATGTAAAGGCATCATCAACTCCAAAAATAAGATATCCAATGTAGGCAATAATTGCTTGTAGAAAGGCTGTTAACGGCATACCTACTGCATTAGAAATGACCAAATCTTTCAAATCTTTGTTCATCTTCACTAAATTACTTGTTTTAAGCGGAATAGTTCTGTAAAACCAATTTTCAAGTTTTTGATGATTCATCAACATAAAATACAAAATAAGGAAAGCAACCCCCAACTGAACTGTCATATCCATTGAAGCATTCAGTGTTTTTTCTAATAATTTCCCTCCAACTTGAGTTATTTTTTCAATGTTAGTCGCACTAAAAACATCAATATGAAATTTGGTTTGCAACATTTCAATAATTTTATTGACATCTTTTTTAATTTGAGCTGTGTCATTTAATAGCACCATAACCTTATTCGTTAACATTTGAATTAATAAATAAAGAGGTCCTATAATTAGAATTGCACTACTAATCATTAAAAAGATTACACTTCCTAATTTGTTCCATTTTTTTACTTTAACTAACCATTGCAAAGGATTCAGGAGCAAAACGTACAAACACAAAGCACCAAGAAAACCTGGAAAAAAAGCCAATAAATTTTTGGTAATTAATCCAAAAACTAAAAGTATAATTGCAATAAAAGCTAATTGCAATAAAATGTTATTAGAGAGATAGTGTTTATTAGAGTTCATAGGTATTTATTTGTTTAATAACAGTTGTTGATATTTCGTTATCAAATTCAATGCTAAAAATAGTTAATTTCTATAAACTTTTCTATTTTTAGGCGTTGAATAAAATTTTACACATGAAAAAAATAGTTGGTTTAATCTTATCCGTTTTGACGATGACGACATATGCACAAACGAAACAAGACAAAGTTGTTTTGGTAATTCATGGTGGTGCTGGTACAATTTTGAAAAAAAATATGACACCCGAAAAGGAAAAAGCGTACCGAGATGCTTTAGCTGAATCTTTGACAAAAGGCTATGAAGTCATCAAACAAGGTGGCGAAAGTGAAAATGCGGTGATAGAGGCTATAAAAGTAATGGAAAATTCGCCTTTGTTTAATGCTGGAAAAGGAGCAGTTTTTACACATGAAGGTAAAAATGAATTAGACGCTTCGTTGATGATCGGAAATACAATGCAAGCTGGAGCTGTGGCTGGAGTTACCACGATTAAAAACCCTATTTTAGCAGCAAAAGCTGTTTTACAAAATTCTGCTCATGTGATGATGGTTGGAAAAGGAGCAGAAGAATTTGCTCAAACTCAAGGTTTAGAAATTGTTGATCCAAGTTATTTCAAAACAGAGGAACGTTGGAATTCTCTTCAAAAAGTTTTAGAAAAAGACAAAGAAAAAATGGAATTAGACCACGATGCTAAAACACAAGCGTATGTTCCATTCAATTTTGTTGACGAAAAATTTGGTACAGTTGGCGCAGTTGCTTTGGATAATAAAGGTCATATCTCGGCAGGAACTTCGACGGGCGGAATGACAAACAAACGTTTTGGGCGTGTTGGTGATTCGCCAATTATCGGAGCTGGAACCTATGCAAATAGCGAAGTTGGTGTTTCGAGTACAGGTTGGGGTGAATATTTTATAAAAGCTGTTGCGGCATATGATGTTGCGGCTTTGATGAATTACAAAAAACTTTCTTCGAAAAAAGCTGGTGAAGAGGTTATCAAAAAAATTGGTGATTTAGGTGGCGATGGCGGAATGATTATTTTAGATAAAAATGGTCAAGCAAGTTTTCCTTTTAACACTGCCGGAATGTATCGCGGAAGTATTACGCAATCAGGTAAGATAACTATCGAAATTTATCAATAAATTTGGAACACATTATTAAAATAAAGATATACAATACATGATAAAACAAATTTTACTTACAGCCACTGTTGTTCTTGCAAATTTTGCAACAGCGCAAGTAACCTCTATGATTAATGATAAAAATGTAGATGCTTCGACAAAAGTATATGGAATGGCTCCTTTAAGCGATGAAACAAAGGCTTATGAGAAGTTTAATTTTATGTTAGAAAATGCTGCGGCTATACAATTAGGAAAACCAATTTTGGAGTACGGATATCAATCGTCTACTTTTCAAGCACAAGATAATGGAGTGATGATTTATATGGTAAAAGATAAGAAAATTGTCGATCAATGGTTGGTGAATCCTGCGTTGTACAATGTTTTTCACGATGGAATTCCATATTCTTATGATGCCGATAAATTAGCTGTTCTTGCTGATAAATATCCGTTGATTTATAAAGAAGAAAAACGTCAATATAAAACCGAAAAAGAATATCAAAAACAGCGTCCTGCTTTGTTTGCTGATCCTTATAATTTGATTATTACAGAGCCAGATTTTACATACGAAGGATATTTTGATGTGCAATTTCCACAAAACGAACAATTCAAAAGTTCTGAAGCTGCGATTGCTTATTTAAAACCAATTGTGGAGAAATTGACAAAAAAGAAATTTGATATTAATTATACAATTACTGAAAAAAATATTTTAGATCGTACACAATTTACAATAACAGTTGCGGGAGAAGAAAATATCTACAAAAAAATAAAATTAGATAATCTGCAAAAAGGAGATTGGCAATCATTAAGTTATGAAGCTTCGATTTTCCGAAAAGCAAATTAATAGTAAGAAAAGGTTTTTGAAATAATCAAGAACCTTTTTTTTATCCACAAAGATTCGTAATTTGAGTCTTTAACCCAAAGAAATATGAATTCTAACTTCTATAAAATATTACAACATTCAAAAGAAAATCAATCAATTATTGCCGTTTACAATGATCCCGAAGGAGACAATTTTTGGGCTGGATATATTTTAGATTTTAATGACGAATTTTTTACGATGCAACACATTTCGAAATATGGTAAAAAAGATGGAATTTTAATCGAACCTTATTTCAAAATTAGTCGAATAGATGTTGATGATTACTGCAAATGTCTCAATTATTTGAAAGAACATCACACCGATTTGGATCAAGAAAATCCAATTACATTTAATGCAACAGCAGAAGAAAATTGGGTTCGTCAAATTTTAGGCGAAATAAATGATCAAACCGAATATGTCACACGTATTCAATTAAATAACAATAGTCGTTTTGCAGGTTTTATTCGAAATTTAACTGAAGATGATTTCGAGTTGAAATGTATTGGTTCGGAAGGAACAGACGAAGGTTCTTTATATTTTCAGATTGATGATGTTTCGTCGATTCGTGTCAATGATTTAGAAGCTCGCAGAAGATTATTTTTTTATAATTATCACCGTTCTATCGACTTTTTTGATGAATAATTTTTATCAAGAAAAACGCAAACTACAATTCCAATTATTAGGAATAAAATTTGATTAGATTTTGATGAAAAATATCGTTTTTTATAAAGCATCAAAGCCTTTATTTTGCACGATTATTAAAATCTACTTATGAAATATACTTCTGCAACAGAAGCTGTAAAAGAAATCAAATCTGGCGATCGTGTTTACGTTCATGCAGCTGCGGCTACGCCTACATTTTTGGTGTCAGAATTATCGAAGAGAGCGCATGAATTGAGAGATGTAGAATTTTGTCATATTCATACAAGTGGAAATGCAGAATATGCAAATCCTGCTTATAAAGACTCATTTTTTGTCAATTCTTTTTTCTTGGGAGCTAATGTTCGTCACACGATAAAAGAAGGAAATGGTTCGTATTTACCGATTTTCTTTAGCGAAATGGGAAAAGTGATTCGAACTGAATTGAATGTTGATGTTGTTTTAATTCAGATTTCTGAGCCAGATTCTCATGGTTATTGTTCTTTAGGGACTTCTGTGGAGAATATTAGAGCGGCAATTGAGACTTCTCGTGTGGTTATTGCGCAAGTGAACAAATATATGCCACGCACATTTGGTGACGGAATTTTACATATTTCGACTATCACGCATTTAGTAGAACATCATCAACCGTTAGATATCTTGGATAATGGAAATATTACGGATGAAGAAGCTAAAATAGGGAATTATATTGCTGAATTAATTGAAGATAAAAGTTGTTTACAATTAGGGATTGGTTCTATTCCAAATGCTGTTTTGAATAATTTGAAGAATCATAAAGGTTTAGGAATTCATACTGAATTATTTTCAGATGGAATTGTTCCATTGGTTAAATCTGGCGTGATTACAGGCGAACACAAAAAATTATTGAAAGGTAAAATTGTTTCAACTTTAGCGCATGGTTCTCAATTGTTATATGATTTCATTGATGATAATCCTGGCGTAGAAATGCGCGATGCTTCTTTTACAAATGATCCTGTGAAGATTAGTCAGAACAATAGAATGGTTTCGATTAATTCGGCTATTGAGGTAGATGTTACGGGGCAAGTAAGTGCAGATTCAATTGGTTCGCGAATATTTTCTGGTGTTGGAGGGCAAGTTGATTTTATATACGGATCATCTTTAAGTAAAGGTGGAAAATCGATCATTGCATTAACGTCAACAACAGCAAAAGGTGCAAATAAAATAGTACCTTTCCTAAAACAAGGTGCGGGAATTGTGACGACAAGAGCGCATGTAAATTATATTGTAACGGAATATGGTGTAGCAAATTTATTCGGAAAAAATATTAGACAACGTGTAAAAGCAATGGCTGAAATTGCGCATCCAGATTTTAGAGAACAAATCGAAAAAGAATATTTTGAAGCGATTTCTTCTTAAAAATATGATATTGATAATTTAATGAAAATACAAAAGCCTTCTAATTTAGAAGGCTTTCTTTATTGCATTATTAATTCTTCAATGCTTCAAAAATTTTATCTGCTATTTTGGGGTAATTACTTTCGTTTGTTAAGATTTTTCGGTCATCGTCATTTGTCAAATAACCGATTTCAATCATAATAATTGGAACTTGTGAATCTCGTAATATTTTAGAATTTGTTTCAACAATTCCTAAGTTTTCAAAACCTAAAGAACTTATACTTTTTCCAATTTTTTCGCCAAGTATTTTACATTCTTCGAAAGTAGGATTCAATGGAGAAAGGTGAATTTCTGTTCCTTTTTTCGAATCTTTTACATTATAATTTGCGTGGATTGATAAAACCAAATCAGGTTTTATTTCATTAATCATTTTCGCACGACTTGTATTGATGATTTGTTCGTCACCTTTTCTCAATAATACAAAGTCAACATCTGTAAA
Source organism: Empedobacter sp. GD03797 (assembly GCF_029842105.1). Lineage (NCBI taxonomy): Bacteria > Pseudomonadati > Bacteroidota > Flavobacteriia > Flavobacteriales > Weeksellaceae > Empedobacter > Empedobacter sp. GD03797. The sequence continues at coordinate 220,476 of NZ_JAOCFS010000003.1, read as the reverse complement.
AGGATTTTTTTGTTGAATAATTTCTGCAATTTTCAGCGCAATATCTTTTTCCTGAAATTCATCTTTTTTTACACCAGTATCTGTTCCTCCGTGTCCAGCGTCCAAAAGGATTACGCGCTTTGTAGAAGATGTTTTATTTTTGATAAAATTTGTTTGCGCAAAAAGACCTGTTGTTAATATTAAACAAAAGATCTGAAATAGTTTTTTCATGGGTTGTTCAGATTAAATTGACCAACTTTAAGCAATAATTGTGCTTTTTTTTCTAAATAATTGGTTAAATAAATCTTTTTTTAAAATAAACCTCGCGCTTTTATCTCTAAATATTTATTGATTAAGTTAATAGACAATTCTTGTGGTTCGCAATAAATGGTTAAAATCCCAAATTGATGCAAACGATTTATGATTAATTCTTTGTCGTAATTAAACTTTTCGGCAATTGTTTGATCATAAATGTCAGTTGTAGTCTTTGCTTTCTGATAATTTAATTTCTTCAATTCTGAATTTTTAAAAAGAATCAAAACGACAACATGCGATTTTTTAATCAATTTCAGATAAGGTAATTGACGTTCCAAACCATCAATCGTTTCAAAATTGGTATAAATAAATAAAAGCGATCGTTGCGTTAATTTTCGTTTGATATAGGCATACAATTGCCCAAAATCACTTTCCAAAAAATCAGTTTGTACATTGTATAATTTCTCCAAAATCAATTGCATTTGATGATTTTTTCTGTCAGCAACAACGTGATCTTGAATTCTTTTATTAAATGTAATTAAACCTGCTTTTTCATTTTTTTGAAGTGAAATATTTGCGACAACTAAACTCGAATTGATCGAGTAATCCAACAATTTTAAACCATCGAAAGGCATTCGCATCGTTCTTCCCAAATCAATTAACGAATAAACAGGCTGCGATTTTTCTTCCTGAAATTGATTGACCATCAATCGATTTGCTTTCGCTGTTGCTTTCCAATTGATTAAACGATATTCGTCACCAATCGTATAATTTTTTATATTTTCAAATTCTGTATTTGTTCCAATTTTTCGAATCCTTTTCATTCCAAATTGATTCTGTAACTGAGCGGTAGAATACAATTGAAATTGTTTTAATTGCAAATAAGAAGGATAGCACGCAATTGAAATAGGTTCGTTTATTTTGATTTTTTTCTCAATCAATCCAAAAACAGAAATAAATACATTTGTTAATCCAAATTTATACGAACCGCGCTCTGTTGGTCGAATTTTGAAATCAAATTTAGTATTTTGACCACTTTTAAATCGTTTTCTAAACTGAAAATCTCTTAATTGTAATTGAACAGGAAATTCTTCTATAATCCTTACATTCAGCGGAAATTGATAATGATTTGTTACGAAAAGTTCCAATTCATTTTCATCACCATTTGATAATCGTTCTGGATAATTTCGAATAACTTCAATGGAAGTTTTAGGAATATAAATCAAAAATATTTCGACAATAACACTAACGATAAATACAAGTGTCAAAATCTTTGCAATAATGTAAATAGAAGGTAGAAAAAATGCGATCACATAACAAAATGCAATCAATAATCCCGCATAAAAAAAGCGATTGGTAAGAAATAAGCTTCTGAAAAATTTCATTAACGAGGAATTTCTACGCGATCAATAATTTGCTGAATAATATGTTGTGTTGTAAAACCTTCCATCTCTTTTTCTGGAACCATCACAACGCGGTGTCCCAAAATTGTATGCGCAATTTGTTTGATATCTTCTGGAATCACAAAATCGCGTCTATTCACGGCTGCATTAGATTTTGCTGCATCTAAAATCGCGATAGAAGCACGTGGCGATGCGCCCATATATAAGGTTTGATCGATTCTGGTTTGATGAACAATTGTCGCAATATATGTAATTAGAGCTTCATGCACGAAAACCGATTTTATGCGATCTTGGAACTCAATAATTTCATTTCCTGAAATTACTTTTTCTACCAACGATTCTTTGTCGATATTTTTGCTTTCTTGTTGTTCTTTCAATAACTCAATCTCACTTTCTAACGAAGGATATTTGACATAAATCTTGAACATAAAACGATCCAATTGTGCTTCTGGTAAGCGATAAGTTCCTTCTTGTTCGATTGGATTTTGAGTTGCAAAAACCAAAAAAGGAGTTTGCAAAGGATAAGTTGTTCCATCAACTGTTACTTGTCTTTCTGACATCGATTCGAATAAAGCCGCTTGAGTTTTTGCAGGCGAACGGTTAATCTCATCAATCAAAATAATATTCGAAAAAATTGGTCCTTTTTTGAACTCAAATTCATTGATTTTAGAATTTAGAATAGACGTTCCAATCACATCAGAAGGCATTAAATCTGGTGTAAACTGAATTCTACTAAAACCAGAATCTATCGTTTTTGCCAACAATTTTGCCATCATTGTTTTAGCAACTCCAGGCAAACCTTCAATCAGAGAATGACCGTTAGAAAGCAAAGCCAAAATCAATTGATCGATAATATCATCTTGTCCGACAATTACCTTTTTCAATTCATTTTTTACCGCTTGCATTTTATGTTGTACATCCGAAAAATCGACTCTATTTTCGAATGGTTGATATGTATTTTCGCTCATTAGATATTTGCTTTTTGTTTATAGTTTTCGATGATTTGATACACAGTTTTCAAATCGTGTTCATTTGGTTGATTTTTTTGATAAATATTTTTAAGAATCGTGAATTTTTCAAGACATTCTTCTTGGCTCAAATTTGCTTTTTGCGCAACAATTTCAATGAATTGTTTATTCGTAATATCGTCTGTTTCGATTAAAAATGTTTTTCTCAATTTGTATAAAAAATAATCGATTTTCTTTGAAACAATGTCTTTTACTTCGCCATTTTCTTGGTATAAAGAAGAAATTGTTTTGGCAAATTCGACGGTATGATTTTCTTCTTTGGTATAAATTGGAATGATGCGTTGTTCGCGTTTACTTCTAAAAATTAAAAAGAAGAAAAGTAAAACCAATAGCGTTATCCAAGCAGCTTTTAGAGCTGGTTCTCCCATTATGAAACGCATCATTGACGAACTTCCTGCATAAGTTTTCGAGCTATTGTACCAAAAAATAGTTTTCCCTTTTAATGGTTCTAAAACTGATTTAGCATAGAAATAACTTTCTTCATTTAATAAATAATAATTCGTAAAATAAAGCGGTTCTGCGTGATACAAATAATAACCTTTATAATCTTTTGGTTTGATTTTTAAATAATTTGGATAAGCTTTATCTTTATAAGTAATTGTTCCAAGAATTTCAGAATCACTTGTGATCTCGCTAAAATAGTGATGTTCGATTTCTTTTTTCTTCTTTATTTTAAAAGATTTATTTGTTCTAAGCTCGAAATTATCATTAATATTTATAGTCTGATTGTACAACATATTCTCTTCAGATTCCGTAGAATCAGTGGTTGGAGTATCTGTAGAATACGTTTCGTCGTTAATGTCTTCTTTTCCATTTGTATCATCACCAAAATTGTCATAATAATCTGCAATCATTACAATTCCACCATTTTCGGCAATTTTGCTCAATAAATTTTTAGAAACTGTATCAAAATAAATCTCAGAACCAAGCACAACAACTGCATAATCTTTTGCTTTTTTAGGATCAATTTTTAATTCAGAAAGTTTTTCCAAATCTTTCATTTTTCCATTGGATAAATTCCCAAGTTCTTCGTGCATAATAAATAATCCGTAAGGATCTTTACTATTTTGATAAAGGCTAACATCCCATGATTTAGGAAGTTTATAACGAAGTTTTGAGAAAGAAAATACAAAAATTCCGACCAATAAAACCGCGCCTAATAGAATACCTAATTTCTTTTTCATGAGGCTAAATATTGATTAAACTGATTGAAATTTGTCTTGAATTCGTGGTATTTATTTGCATCAATTTTAAATTCTCCAAACCAAACTTGATTAAAAATTTTAGTATTTTGATTGAATAAAATTTTTGATTTTTCGTCTTTTATTTGATTGATAAATTGCTGATTTGTTTTCTTCGGATCCCATTCAATCCAACCTTTTTTATCTAAATTTTGTAGATTTTGATAATGCAAATAACGAATTGCTAAAGCAAAATTTTGTTCTGTTTCTGCTTTATTGATTAATGAATTCAAATTAACTTCTGCCAAATTTTCTTCGATAAAATCAAAGTCAGATTCATCATATAATTTTTTCGAATTTCGTTTAAGAATTCCACCATTTTTGTAAATACGTGTGGCAAGAAAAATTAAAAATAATCCAATCACAAAATAGAAAATGATTTCCCAAGGTAAATAAGAAAGAAATCTAAAAATACCTTCGATTAGTTTTGAGAAAAAGCCTGGTTCGAATTCTTTTTTAGGTTTTGGAACATCTTCGTAATTAAATTCTTTTCCAGCATATTTTTCTTTGAATGCTTTAAATTCTGCTGTTTTTTCTTGTGCAAAAACAACGAATTGAATCAATAATAATGTAAATGTAAAAAATAGTCTAAATTGTTTCATTCGATTTTAAAGTTTGATTGAATGAAAAAGTTTTTTGTCTATTTTTTTGAATCGGATAAATGATATAATACCAAACAATTAAGATTAATGAAAGGATTATAACCGATAAACTCAATACAATATTTACATCATATAAACGCGTAATAAAACCTTCGATAAATCCAGCTATAATAAACATTGGAACAGTGCTTAATAAAATCATTACTGCTTCTTTTGCTTTGATTATGAGTGATTTTTTTCGCGATAAAGTTTTCGGGAACATAAAGCCATTTCCTAACATCAAACCGCAAGCTCCTGCAATAATAATCACCGAAATTTCGATTGTTCCATGCATCCAAATTGCTGACATCGCCTTTCCCAAAACACCTTCTTTGAAAAAAATATAATGAAATGCACCTAACATAATCCCGTTCGAAAATAAAATATATCCTGATCCAATACTGAAAAATAAGCCCAATGTAAAAGCCAAAAACGCAACTCGAATATTATTGATTGTAATCGCTAATGTACTTCCTGTCTGGCTTCCTGATTTGTAAATTGCCGCAGGATCACCTTTTTTGATATTCATTAACGTTTCGTCTACATATTGATTTCCTAAAATTAATCGTGTGAAATCTGGATCGAAATGCGATGATAAAACGCCAATTAAAACCGCTAAAGCAAAAATTAGGAATGAATACAACAACATTTTGTGATTTTTGTAGACTACATTTGGCACATCTTCTTTGAAAAACTGTACAAATTGATTTCCAGAAGTTCGTTGATCTTTGTAAATTGACTGATGCGCAAATAAAGCCAACTCGTTCAAATAATCTTTTGTCTTACTTTTTGGGTAATAAGTTTGAGCAAACGCCAAATCATTTGTAATTTCGATGTAGTTTTTTGCTAAAATATCTGGATGAACATCAATTTTATTTTTCAAATTATGTTCAATATCAGACCATTTCGCCTTATTTTTATCAATAAAATGCGCTTCTCTCATAGTAGAGTAGTTGTTAGTGAACCAAATATATGAATAAACTTTTAGTCAATACACCACAAAACGTGCAAATTGCTTATAATATTGCGCCACTCGGAAAACGTTTACTGGCTTATATTATTGATATGATTATCCGGATCGTATTAGTTTACGGCATGTCTTATTTTTCGGAGTTTATTCCGAATAGAGACGAATGGTTTCGAATGGGAATTTATAGTATAATAGGTTTTATATTTTTACTTTATCCATTGATTTTAGAGATTTTGATGAAAGGGCAAACTGTTGGAAAATGGATTATGAAGATTCGTGTAATACGAATGGATGGAAACCGTGCCAATAATTTCGATTATTTCTTACGTTGGGTGATTGGTATTGTAGAATTGTTTTTATTTACTGGACTTATTGCTTTGATTACAATGATTATCAATAAAAATGGTCAACGTTTAGGTGATATTGTTGCGAATACGTGTTTGATTGATTTGAATCCGAAATTAGATTTATCACAAACCATTTTTGCTGAAGTTTCTGAAACTTATAAAATTCGTTTTCCCGAAGTTTATCGCTTGTCTGATCGTGATATTAACATTGTAAAAGAAAATTTTACGTCAGCATTGCACAATAATAATTATGATATTTTACTAAAATTAACGCGAAAACTAGAAGAAATAATGGAGGTAAAAAGTGATGGTTTAGGAAATATTGATTTTATTCAAGTGGTGATTCAAGATCATTATCATTACCACAAAGACAAGTAAATAGTATCTTTGCAAAAAATATGAATAAAATGAATTGTCCTTGTTGTTCTGGAAAAGAATATGAAAATTGTTGCGAACTTTTTCATTTGAATAAAGAATTGCCAAAAACTACCGAAGAGTTGATGCGTTCTCGTTATGCTGCTTTTGCAATGGTTTTGCCTGAATATTTAGTTGATACAACACATTCTTCTACACAAAAAGATAATGATTTTAGCGATATCGAAGATTGGGCAAAATCGAATAAATGGTTGAAGTTAGAAATTGTTTTTGCAAAAGCTAATAAAGTTCGATTTAGAGCTTATTACCAAGACAAACAAGGTGAGATCTACGAACATGACGAACTTTCTACATTTGTGCAAGAGAATGGCAAATGGTTTTATGTAGATGGAGAGTTTTATTGATTTTTTTTGAGTAATTACATTTACAATTCCTTCAATTTATCCTGAATTTCTGTATCATAAATTTCTAAAAATACTTCATCATAAGCATCTTGATTTTTATAATTATTTCTGATTAAATCTAAACTTTTATTATAATTTACTTTAGCTGAATCTTTTTGATTGATAAGTCTATATGTTTCGGCTTTATAATAATAGGCTTCCGCAATATTTTTATCCAAACCGATTGTTTTGTTGTAAAAATCTAAAGCTTTTGGATAATTTTTTCGATCCGCTTCAATTTTTCCACGATAAGTGTACATTCTTGGATAAATATTATCGGGATTTTTTTCGGACGCAATAAATTTATCATAATAAACAATCGCGGAATCATAATTTCCTAAACCTTGATAACAAATTCCCATTTGAAAATAAATATTCTCGCCCCAAGGATATTCCACAACGTTTGACAATTTATCTAATCGATGAAAATCTTTTAAGGCATTTTCGTAATCTTTTAGTTTTGTATATTTAATCCAACCTGTATAACCTAAATGATCTGTAGCATTTAAAGAATTTGCTTTATTTAAACGACGCATTCCTTCTTCAAAATCTCCATTTTTATTATAAGCAACTGAAGATTCCCACCAAAATTTAGAATTCTTAGGTTCTGATTTTAATAAACGATCAAACATAAATTCAGAATAAAAAGAGCCTTGTGTGTCACCAGCAAATACAAACAATTTATTGTTAGAAGAAAATAAGAGTTTGTTAATGTAAAAAACACTTATACAAAAGATTGGAATAGAAATAAATAATTTCAATGTTCCCCAAATAATTCGCCACGTTTTTGACTTAAAAAATGTCTTCAACTTTTCCATTCTTTAATTTTATTTGAATTTGATAATACGAATCTACATTTTTCCCGTTCCAATCATTTAATTGCTGAACAATAGCAACAATTTTCTTTTGCAAATCGTCAGAAATTTCAACCTTTTTATAATTTTGGTCAACTGCTTTAATTCTGAAATAGCCAATTTCATTTTTACAATTAATCACAAAACGTACATTTATATTTCCAGAAAAATTAGGGAAGTTTAATTGATGAATTGGTTCAGAAATTACTTTACGAATTCCATAACGTTCAGTTTTATAGCCGAAACCATCATTATAATATTCATAAATAGTAGAAGAACAAGGCTCAAATGAAGTTCCTTGATCGATGATTTCTTTTTTATCAATTTTCCCAACTTTAGTTTTGAAAGAAAAGTAAATTATTGAAGTGAGAATTATCACTACAACAATAGTTAAATAGACAAAATAATTGATGTATTTCATTAGTTCTAAGATATATAAACTTTTTGCATAAAAAAACTCAATTCGATGAATTGAGTTTTTGATTTATTTAAAATAGTTTTCAGCTTCTAATACACTTTCTGGTCGACCAACATCTATTAAAATTCCGCCAGAATGGTCAAAACCAATGATAGATTCAGTTTGCATTAAATCCATATAGACTTTCATGATTGAAAATTTACCTTTCTCCGTAATTTTATCAAAAAGAGAAGGAGAAATAACATGAATTCCGCTAAAAGCCAAATCTTTGCAATTGTCTAAAAAATCTATAGCTTTTATTTCTTCTTCGGTTTTCAGATTTCGCCAACCTTTCAATTCATTTTGCTTATTAAAAAATAGTTTGCGAGACGAATTTCTATCCGAAACTGCCAACGTTACCAATGCTTTATTTTCTTGATGTGCTTTGATAAAATCAGCAAGGTTTAGATCTGTTAAAATGTCTACATTCATCACCAAAAAATCTTCCTCAAAATTAGCTTTTGCTTTAACCAAACCGCCACCAGTTTCAAGAACTTGATCCGTTTCATCAGAAATAGTAATCTCAATTCCGAAATAATTATTTTCTTCTAAAAACTCAATGATTTGATCTGCAAAATGATGCACGTTAATCACGATTTCTTCAATGCCAAAAGATTTCAAATATTCGATATTTCGCTGCAAAAGAGGTTTTCCATTTACAACGGCTAAAGCTTTGGGATGATTGTCAGTAAATGGTTTTAAACGAGTCCCAAGACCCGCTGCAAAAATCATTGCTTTCATATTAATACGCCTCGTTTATCCAATTTTTTTCTTCTTGCACAACATGATGTAATGTAACTTGCGCTTCTGGAAATTTCTCTTGAATATGTTTTGCAGTCGCATCAGCAGAATAAACCGAACGATGTTGCCCACCTGTACAACCAAAATTGATTTCTAAATTCTCAAAATCACGTTGCAAATAATCTTCAATTGAAATGTCAATAATTTGAAAAACGCCTTCTAAAAAAACTGCAATTTTAGTTTCTGTTTCTAAGTATTTTTTCACGTCTTCGTCGCGCCCTGTTTGCGTTTTATATTCTTTGATACGCCCTGGATTTAAGATTCCGCGACAATCAAAAACAAAACCTCCACCATTTCCAGTAGGATCGGTTGGAATTCCTTTTTTGTATGAAAAACTACGAACGTTGATATTTAATTTAGCCATTTATTTTATGATTTATGCGTTCTAACGTTTCTGGTAGAACAAGGATTTTTATAATATGTTTTAATTCTGGATAATTTTGTAATATAGGATAATCGATTATTGATTCTAAGTTTTTAAGCCCAAACGAAATACTTTCTAAAAAATGCTTTTTTCGTTCGATAATTCCTCTCAACCCATAGGTTCCTAAAACTTGTAAAAGTCGAGCAACTACGCAATATTCGTATGATTGACGAAAATCTATCGGAACCAAAGTTGGGATTTGTTTGGTTAATTCTTGGTAATAAAATTCGTACAATTCCTTCTTAAATTCAAATGGTAAATTGGCTTTTGCTTGCCAAATTAACGAAACCAAATCATAGACAACAGGTCCATACAAACCGCCTTGATAATCGATGAAATAAGGTTCGTTTTGATGAATCATAATGTTGCGCGTTTGGAAATCTCTGAACACAAAACCTTGTGGCGAAAGTTTATCAAATTGAGACGCAAAACGATCAAAATCTTTGATTAATTTTCCTGCATTGTAATCAATTCCTAAGACATCTAAAAAGTAAAAATTAAACTGAAATAAATCTCTTAAAACTAATGTTTTATCTAATTTTGGATATGAAAAAGTATGATTAAAATCGATTTTATTAGCACCTTGAATTTGAGCAATTGCTAATTTTTCTAAAGTCTTAAAATAATAAGGTTTTGCTTTTTCGAAATCATTCAAGACAACATTCATCAATGTTTCGTCGCCTAAATCTGTTTGAACATAGGTTGTGAAATCTTCTGAAACTGAAACAATTTCTGGAATATTATTGATGACTTTTTTTAAATCTAATGAAAACTGAATAAACACTTTATTTTCTTCGATATTAGAGCTTTCCGCTAAAATATACGATTGATTTTGATCAAAAAATCTCGAATAAACTCGAGCCGAACCTCCTCCTGAAAGTTGAGTTAAACTTTCAATTGCTTTTTGAGTAAAGTTTTCTTGCAGAAATTGAGCTGTAGTATCGTTCATCAGAATATTAATTATATCCATATTTAAAAGACATTAAATAAGATCTTTCAACAGCTGTATTATCAATTAATTTAGCAGGAACACTATTACTTTCAATATCTTTTCGAATTTTATTGAATTGTTCAATTAAATATTTTTCAAAAACCTTATTTCCTTCTTGAACATTTTCGATTTTAATTATTTTACCTTTTTCATCCAATGTAAAATAAACATGGGCATAAGCTTTATCTATATTATTTTTTTTAGCTAAAGGAGCAAAATCAGCATTAAAAGTATTTTCTATTTTTTTATAGACATATGAATAAAACTTCTTTGTTTCATCCTCATTCTTATAATTGTTAAGATCTAAATATTTATAATGTATATTTTTATATCCAAAATAAACATCATTATTTAGAGTTTTTATTCCAATTGTTAGAGGAATTTTGCTTAGAATATCTTTATTATCAAAATCTATTGCAGGAATAACATTTTCATAATTTTTTAAAACATGATTTTTTAAACCTACTAAATAAACATCTGTTTTACTTTTAAATGAATTAATTAAATTTTGATTAAAGCCACTATATTCTTTAAATTGTAAATCCAGATTTCCATTTTCATTATAAATCATTTCAAATCTAGCTTCAAAATATGTATTTCTATTAGATTTTATTGAGTCATAATTTATTGAATTTTTATTACTAAAATAAGCGTCAAAATCATTAGTAAAAACTGTATCTAAACATTTAATATTTTCATTTTTATTTGAAATATTTTTACAAGATTCTACTTTTATAATATTCTTAGGTGATTTAAAATATTTGTATAAATCTTGAGCATTTGATATTTGGCTTATAATGAGAAAAATAAAAAAGAAGTGTTTCATTATATAGTATATAAAAAATTAATTTTTGCGAAAGTTACGCATATCAAAAATGATTTAAAAATATTTGTTTGCTGTAACTTTTTTCAAAATGCTGCATCTATTTAGTAAAACAGAAACTAATATGAAAAAAATAGCACTTATTATCGCAATGATTTCGTTACAATCATGTATTACAGTAAAAGTTAATGCAGATGTTGACTCGAATAATTTTTATAGAAAAGTGGATAATCCAAATATCAAATCGCAAGGAACTTTTTTTGACAAAGGAGTTGGAGATTCGAAATGGTCGAATTCGAATGGTGATAATTGGACAAAAGCGAAATTTGAAGATGCTTCTGGAACGAGTTATATCAAGCTAAATATCTCGAAAAGCTTAACTGCTAATTTTCATTCGAATATCAAATTAGAAGGCGAAATGATGTTTGAAATTGTCGATCAAAATAATGAAGTTGTGTTTAATCGTCAACTTACAAATTCGAAAGAAGAAAATTTTACAGTTGATTTGGCAAAAGGTGATTATCAAGTTCGTTGGAATTCTACGAATGCAACTGGAAGTTATTTTTTGGAATGGAAACAAGATAAATAACATAAATTTTAGCATATTTTTTGGTCGATCGATTACTTTTTTGATGTATTTTTAGAAAGATTTTAAATAAGTAATTATGTCTTTAATAGATGATTTGAAATGGCGTTACGCCACAAAAAAATATGATCCGTCTTTGATTGTTGAAGAAGAAGACGTTAAAAAAATTGTTGAAGCAGCTCGTTTAGCGCCAACTTCATCAGGTTTGCAACAGTTCAGAATTTTGGTTATAAAGAACAAAGAATTGCAACAGAAAATTGTTTCAATTGCCTATGATCAGCAAGCGATTGTAGATTGTTCGCATTTATTGGTTTTTGTAGCTTGGGATCGCTACACAGAAGATCGTATTGATGCAATTTACGATTATACAACGGATGAGAGAGATTTGCCAAGAGGTCGTTTTGGTTCATATACGGATAAATTGAAAGGAATTTATTTGCCTCAAACTTCTGAAGAAAATTTTGCGCATACCGCTCGTCAAGCCTACATTGGATTAGGTTTTGCTCTTGCTCAAGCAGCAGAATTGAAAATTGATAGTACGCCAATGGAAGGTTTTGATAATGCTGAATTGGATGATTTACTTGATTTGAAAGAAAAAGGAATGCGAAGTGTTTTGATGCTTCCTTTGGGATACCGAGATAGTGAAGATTGGTTAGCGCCAATGAAAAAAGTTAGAAATCCGATGAAGGATTTTGTAACGAAATTATATGAATAACAAAAAAGCTTTCTCAGATCTGAGAAAGCTTTTTTTTTCAACAATATTTTGAGCTTTTTTATTTTAACCTACTTTAACTTACAAATCGTAACATTTTTTTTAAATTTGTTTAAAATAGTACGCAATGAAATATTTATTCATCGGATTTTTAGGGCTATTTATAGCTTGTAATGCGCAAGAAACTAAGAAAGTTTCTAAAAAGCAAACCATTCATCAAACAACAAAAACACCTCAAAAAGTGAACAAAATTTACGATTATACATTCAAGGATATCAATGATGACGATTTTAATTTCGCTGATTTGAAAGGAAAGAAAATCTTAATTCTTAACACAGCTTCAAAATGTGGTTACACGCCTCAATATGATGCTTTAGAAAAATTGTATCAAGAATATAAAGATCAAAATTTGGTTATTATTGGATTTCCTTCAGACAATTTTGGAGGTCAAGAATTTGACAACAACGAAGAAATTGCAAGTTTTTGTAAATTAAATTATGGCGTAACTTTTCCTTTGATGTCAAAAAGTGATGTAATCGGAAAAAATCAAAATGAAATTTTCAAATTCTTAACAAAAAAATCATTGAACGGAAAATCTGACAATGATGTAAAATGGAATTTTACAAAATTTTTAATTAACGAAGACGGAACTTTAGAGGCTTCTTACCCATCAAAAGTAACTCCAGATTCAAAAGAAATAATAGATTGGTTAAATAAATAGTAAATGAAGTTAGATATTCTTGCAATTGGAGCGCATCCTGATGACGTAGAATTGGGATGTGGAGGAACACTTGCAAAAGAAATTAAAAACGGTAAAACGGTTGGTATTCTCGATTTAACAAAGGGAGAATTGGGAACTCGTGGTACCGATGAAACGCGCCGTGTAGAAGCAAATGATGCCAAAAATATTTTGGGCGTTGCTGTAAGAGAAAATCTTGGAATTCCTGATGGTTTTTTCTTGAATGATAAAGAAAATCAATTGAAAATTGTCGAAATTATTCGCAAATATCAACCTGATATTATTTTGAGTAATGCACCTCACGATCGCCATCCAGATCATGGAAAAGGTTCGGATTTAGTGAATACTGCTATTTTCTTATCAGGTTTACCAAAAATTGAAAATGGATTACCAGCTTGGCGTCCCAAAAAACACTTCCACTACATTCAATGGTTACCTTTAGAACCTCATTTTGTGGTTGATATTTCTGGTTTTGTTGATACAAAAGTAGAAGCTTGCATGGCTTATAAAACGCAATTTTTTGATCCAAATTCGAGCGAACCTCAAACGCCAATTTCATCGAAAAACTTTACTGATTCTATCCGATATCGTGCGTATGATTTAGGAAGATTAATCGGAACTGAAGGTGGAGAAGGATTTATTTCGCGAAGTTACATTGGCGTAAATAATTTAGATTCTTTAATTTAGAAATAAAGGTGTAAAAAACCTTTATTTTTTTGTCAAAATTATTTGCAAGTACCGATTAATAGGCTATATTTGCAGTCCAATTGAGAGATTAAATAAAAGTTAATTTCGCAATAAAAATGGTGATTGTAGCTCAGTAGGTTAGAGCGCCGGATTGTGGTTCCGGAGGTCGTGGGTTCGAGACCCATCATTCACCCTAGAACTTTAGAATTAGTTTTAAAAGAAATTCAAACCAAATGGTGATTGTAGCTCAGTTGGTTAGAGCGCCGGATTGTGGTTCCGGAGGTCGTGGGTTCGAGACCCATCATTCACCCAGATTAAATCTCAATTTCAGTAGAAATTGAGATTTTTTTTATTTAATAATTTAATGTTATTTTTATTAAAATCTTAATAATTTACATGATATTATTCTCTATTTTATTATTAATAGTAGTTCCTGTACTCTTTTTTATCTATTATGCAATTGAAGATTATAGAGATGGAAATAAAGAGAAACTATACATTTTTCTAATTCTTTCTTCTCTATTATTAATATTTATATTATTCTTATATAATGTAGATGATAGTCCTAAAGACGGAGATAACACTGAACTTACAACATCATTTTCTCCAACCAAAGAAGAAATCTACAAAATACAATTTGGTAATTTTCCAGACTCTACAAATATAAAAGTATTAGAAGCTCATTATTGGGAGTCTGCACATTGGTCTTATGAATACAAAACATTTTTAAAATTAAACGTAAAAAAAGAATGGATAGATAAACAAATTGTAAAAAAACAATTAAAAATCTATTCCAAAAAAGACCCATTACCAGAACTAAACAATCCACCAAATTGGTTCACCCCTTCTAAAAATCATATAATATATTTATCAGCTCAAAGAGGTCAATCAAATTATAGAATTTATTATGACTCAATTTCAAAAGAAGTTTTATATTTTGATATGCAACTATAAATAAATGCTTATTCAAAATGAAAAAAATATAAATTTTATTATGAATATTTTTATATCAACAATTTATATTCACTAAAAATCAATTTAAAGCACTTCATAACATTCAAAATCAAATAAAAATAATAAAAATTCATATTTGGTATATTTTTTTCTATAAATAGCATTATAATTTACTAACTATGGATTTGCATTCAGGCTTACCTTTTTGGATTGTTAAAAATGAATTTTTTGATCTTTACAATCCGCTAAGAGAAAATTATAAAATAGATGTTGCTATTATAGGATCTGGAATTACAGGATCGTTGGTGGCACATGAATTATGTGAGGCAGGAATTTCTTGCGCTATTTTTGATAAACGTACTATTGGAACGGGGAGCTCGAGTGCTTCTACTGCTCAATTGCAGTATGAGATTGATACTCCTCTTTGCGATCTTGTAAAAAAAGTTCCCGAAAAAATTGCTGTAGATGCCTATTTCAATTGCTTACAATCTATAACTGATATCGAAAATATTTTAAAGAAAACAAAAGTTGACGCTGATTTTGTTCGCGTTCCAACCGTTTTTTTGGCTAGTAACAAACAAGGCGTTGAACTATTAGATCGTGAATATGAAATCAGAACCGAAGTTGGTTTACCTGTAAATTATTTAGATGCAAAACAACTAAAAGAGTATCAAAATATTGACGGGATTGCAGCTCTACAAAACGATACTTCTGCAATGATGGATGCCTACAAAGGAGCAATAAATTTATTAAAATATCATCAGAAAAAAAATGATCTCAAATTATTTACGCATACCAAAATTGAGCAAATTCAAGAAGTGAAAGACGGCTGCGAATTAATATCTGAACACAATCATCTTATAAAATGTAAATACGTTATCATAGCTACAGGTTTTGAAGCTGGACAATTCTTACCGAAAAAAGTAATGTCTCTACTTTCTACTTACGCAATTATTTCTCAACCTATTGATAAAAAAATGATTTGGCCGCATCGCAGTTTAATTTGGGAAACTGCCGAACCATATCTTTATATGCGAACAACTTTGGATAATCGTTTGATTGTTGGAGGTGAAGATGAAGAGTTTTATGATCCGATAAAAAGAGATGATTTACTTCGGAATAAAATCAAAAATTTAGAAAGAAAGTTCAAAAATTTATATCCGGATATTGAATTTATTACAGAAATGGCATGGTGCGGAACGTTTAGCTCAACTGAAGACGGATTACCATATATGGGACCGTGGAAAAAAGGAGAAAAAAAATTATTTGCACTTGGCTATGGTGGAAATGGAATTACATTCTCTATGGTTGCGGCTCAAGTTTTGCGTAACATTATTTTAGGAAAAAATGAACCTCGATTGGAAACTTTTGGCTTTGATCGTCCTCAAAAATAAACTGTAATGAAATTGCTTTCTACCAACGAAAATGGAATTTATTGTGCACAAGGCAATTTTTATATCGATCCTTGGAAGCCAGTAAAACACGCTTTGATTACGCACGCACATGCTGATCATGCACGTTGGGGAAATCAAAAATATTTATGTCACACCTATACAGAACCTATTTTACGATTACTATTGGGAGAAAATTTGAATATTCAAACCATTGATTATTATAAAGAAATAAATATTAATGGTGTGAAAGTTTCATTTCATCCAGCTGGTCATGTGATTGGATCAGCTCAAATTCGATTAGAATACAAAGGTGAAATTTGGGTGGTCACAGGTGATTATAAATTATATGATGATGGAATATCTACTCCTTACGAGCCAGTGAAATGTCATCATTTTATAACTGAATCAACATTTGGGTTGCCTATTTATCAATTCGACTCGCCTTTAAAAGTTTTTAAAGAAATCGAAGATTGGTGGAAAGAAAATCAAGCACAAGATTTAAATACAATTGTGATGTGTTATTCATTGGGTAAAGCACAATCTATTTTAAATTCTATCGATCAATCCATTGGCGATATTTATGTGCATCCAGCTGTTTATAATATTAATCTAGCTTTCGAAAAAGTTGGATTTCAATTTGATGCTCAACCAATATTTCAAGAAACTGATAAATCTTTGATTAAAAATAGTTTAATTATTTGTCCTCCTGCAACGGATGGTTCTGCTTGGCAAAAGAAATTGGGACCATCTAAAAAATCGTTTTGTAGTGGATGGATGCAAGTGCGTGGCGCTCGTCGAAGACGTGGTGTCGATAAAGGTTTTGTTTTTTCGGATCATTGTGATTTTCAAAGTTTAAATCAAGCCATTAAAAATTCAGAAGCAGAAAATATTTATGTTACGCATGGTTATGAAATTCAGTTTACCAAATGGATTAATGAAGGATTAGGTTTGAATGGTCAAGTTTTACATACATTGTTTAATGATAATGATGAGGAAGAATGAGAAAATTTGCCGAATTATTTGATGCCTTAGATAGCACAACCAAAACAAATGCTAAAGTAGAAGCTTTAACAACTTACTTTCAAGAAACTAATCAAGAAGATTTGCTATTTTCTATTGCTTTATTAATAGGATTAAAGCCTAAAAGAGCTTTTAAAACGACACACTTGCGCGAATGGTGTTCCGAACTTTCAGGAATTCCATTGTGGTTGGTAGAAGATTCTTATTACGTCGTTGGAGATCTAGCTGAAACATTAGCATTATTAATTCCTACACAACATAATCAATCTGAAAACAAATCTTTAAAAGAATATTTTCAAGAATTAACTGACGCTAAGAATTGGACAATTGAAGTACAGAAAAGTTATGTGATACATCATTGGAATAATTTAAGCGGTACTGATTTATTTATCTTCAATAAATTAATTACAGGAAATCTGCGTGTTGGCGTATCAAAAACTCTAGTCGTTCGTGCTTTAGCAAAAGTGCTTAATGAAGAAACATCAACTATTTCACATCTAATCATTGGTAAATGGAATCCATTAGAAATTACATTTGATTCTTTATTCAATCAAAATGCGATTGAATCTAAAACACACCTTCCCTACCCTTTTTATTTGGCTTATCCTGTAGAAGATTCGTTTTTCGAAACAGAAAATATTAAAGATTTTATTTTAGAGAAAAAACTAGATGGAATTCGAGGTCAAATAATCGTTCGAGATGAGCAAATTTACATTTGGTCACGTGGCGAAGATGTTTTAACGGACAAGTTTCCTGAATTTGATTTACTAAAAAATCAATTGTCAAATGGAACCGTTATCGATGGAGAGATTATTCCTTGGAAAAATGATAAGCCTTTACCTTTTAGTATAATGCAAACCAGAATTGGTCGTAAAAATGTAACAAAGAAATATTTAGAAGAAGCGCCATTGATTATGGTGTGTTATGATTTATTAGAAGATAAAGGAATTGATATTCGACAACAACCTTTACAAGAAAGAAGAAATCGTTTAATCGAAATTTTATCCGAAATCAATTCACCACTCTTATTACTTTCTGAAGAAATGCATTTATCTGATTGGCAAGAAACCTTGAAATTCCGAAATGAAGCAAGAAATTATCATGCAGAAGGCTTAATGATTAAACGATCAAATTCTCCCTATGAAGTTGGAAGAAAAAAAGGAAATTGGTACAAATGGAAGTCAGATCCTTTGAGTATTGATGCCGTATTATTATATGCACAAAGTGGTTCAGGACGACGATCTAATTTATTTACGGATTATACGTTTGCCGTTTGGGATGGTGATCAATTGGTCCCTTTTGCAAAAGCATATTCTGGATTAACAGATTTAGAAATCAATAAAGTCGATCGTTGGGTAAAACGCAATACTTTAGAAAAATTTGGTCCTGTTCGAAGTGTAAAACCTGAATTAGTTTTTGAAATTGCTTTTGAAGGTATTGCACAAAGTACACGACATAAATCTGGCGTAGCGGTTCGTTTTCCACGAATTGCTCGTTGGCGCGAAGATAAAAGTGTAAACGAAGCCAATACATTAGATGATTTGAATGACATTTTAAATAAATACGGAAATTAATGAACAGTTTTGCCGATGTTTTTTACCATAATCAGAATTGGAAACCTCATCCATTTCAGAAACAAACTTGGAAAGCCATCAAGAATGGAGAATCAGGTTTATTAAACGCACCTACGGGTTACGGTAAAACATTTGCGATTTGGTTCGGAATTTTAGATTATTATTATAACAAAAGTGTAAAAAAGAAATCTAATCGGAAAGGTTTACACACCCTTTGGATTACACCTTTGCGTGCCTTATCAAAAGAAATTTATTTGGCAACAAATCGTGTTTCAGATGAATTAGAGTTAGATTATCGAATCGAATTACGAACTGGAGATACAACGACTTCTGCTCGTCAAAAACAAATTAAAAATTCGCCCGAAGCTTTAATTACAACACCAGAAAGTGTTCATTTGTTATTAGCGACAAAGAATTGGAGAAAATTTTTCGAAAATTTAGAATTTATTGTTGTTGATGAATGGCACGACTTATTAGGTTCTAAACGTGGTGTAATGATGGAATTAGCCATTCAAACACTTCGCGAATTAAATCCAAATCTTAAAATTTGGGGAATTTCTGCAACGATTGGAAATTTAGAACAAGCCAAAGAAATTTTAATTCCACACCAAGAATCAACTTTAATTAAATCAAACATCAAAAAGAAAATAGAAGTCAAAACTATTTTTCCAGATAATGTTGAAAAATACCCATCTGCAGGTCATTTAGGAATTAGATTAATCAATAAAGTTATTCCGATTATTTTAGAACATCAATCCACATTATTGTTTACTAATACACGTTCTCAAGCAGAAATTTGGTATCAAAAATTAATTGAACATCATCCTGATTTTGCAGGACAAATTGCTTTGCATCATGGTTCTTTAAGTGATGAACTTCGATTTTGGGTAGAAGATGCTCTACACAAAGGAATTTTGAAAGCTGTAGTTTGTACTTCTAGTTTAGATTTGGGAGTAGATTTTCGTGCTGTTGATTGTGTCATTCAAATTGGTTCTGCAAAAGGAATTGCTCGATTTCTCCAACGCGCGGGACGATCAGGTCATCGACCTGGTGAAACTTCAAAAATCTATTTTCTTCCTACGCATTCTTTGGAAATTATGGAAGGATCATCCATCAAATATGCCATTCAAAATCAATTTATAGAAGAACGTATTCCCTACATAAGAAGTTTTGATTTATTGATACAATACATGATGACTTTGGCTGTTGGTGAAGGTTTGAATGTCAAATTATTGTACAATCAAATCTTACAAACACATGCTTATCAAAGTGTTTCTTATGAAGAATATATGCAATGTTTGGCTTTATTAACCCATGGAGGAAAGTCTTTAACTGCCTATGATGAGTTTCATAAATTAATTAAAGATGAAGAAGATGGATTATACAAACCGGCTTCACGAAAAATAGCAATGCAACATCGTTTATCGATCGGAGCAATTGTATCTAATCTAATGATGAAAGTTAAATTATTTAGCGGAAAATATTTAGGATCAGTAGAAGAAAGCTTCATAAGTAGATTAAAGGAAGGCGAAGCATTTTGGTTTTCTGGCAGACCTTTAGAAGTTCAACAAATAAAATACAACGAAGTTATTGTCAAACCTTCAAAAAAGAAAAAAGGAACTATTCCGTCTTGGATGGGTGGACGATTCGGAATATCGCAAAACTATGGAGAAGCAATTCGTCATATGTTTGATGAAGTGGATAAGGGAATTTCAAGAAAATATGAAGAATTACGATTTTTACATCCATTGTTTGTAGAACAAAAAAATAAATCTTATTTACCTAAAGAGAATGAATTATTGGTAGAATATATTCATACAAAACATGGCTATCATTTATTGGTTTATCCTTACGAAGGAAAATTGGTTCACGAAGGAATGGCAGCAATTATTGCATATCGAATCAGTCAAATACAACCTATGACATTTAGTATTTCGTCCAATGATTATGGATTTGAATTGTTAAGTGATCAAGAATTTCCAATCGAAGATTATTTATTTGAATTGTTTGAAGTAAAAAATCTGAGTGAAGATATTGCGCAAGGCGTTAATTTGGAAGAAATGGCAAGAAGAAAATTTAGAGATATTGCAAGTATTTCTGGCTTGATATTTAATGGTTATCCTGGTAAATCGATGAAAACAAAACATCTTCAAGCAAATGCATCTTTATTTTTTAGTGTTTTTCAGGATTATGAACCCGAGAATTTATTGTACCGACAAGCTTATGATGAAGTCTACGATTTTCAACTAGAAAGAGGTAGAATGCAACAAGCTTTTGAACGAATTGAAAGTCATGAAATAATTTTAAGAAAACCTTCAAAATTAACTCCGTTTGCATTTCCTATCTTTGCAGAATCATTCCGAGAACGTTACTCGAATGAAGATTGGGAAACAAGATTAAAAAGATTAAAAGACGATTTGACTAATGTATAATCCGTTTGAATGGAGTTATCATTCGACTAAAATTCATTTTTTACCACAAAAGTTAATGCTTTTACCAGAACACAAAACCTTGGTTATTGCAGATTGGCATTTGGGAAAAATAGAGCATTTCAGAAAAAATGGAGCATTTTTACCACAGGTTACAAGTCAAAAAGAGTATAGGTTAATTCAAGAATTAATTAATCAATTCAACTTAAAACGTATCATACTTTTAGGCGATTTATTCCATAGTGAACTAAATAACGATTGGTTTGATTTTGTCGAATTTCTTCAAATAAATTATCAAATTGAATTTATTTTAACCAAAGGCAATCATGATATTTTACCTAAAGCTTTTTACCATTTAGAAAATCTATTTGTTGTAAAATTCTATCAGATTGAAGATTTAATTTTTACACATGAAAAGTCAAAAATTGAACCTCATCAATTAAATATCATTGGTCATCATCACCCTGGAATTGCTATAAAAGGAAGAGCTAGACAATCTTATCGTTTGCCTTGTTTTTATTTAGAAAATAATATTCTAATTATGCCTGCATTTGGTGAAATGACTGGTTTGTACATTTATGAAAAAACAAATCAAAACCATATTTTTCCAATTTTAGGTCAAGAAATCATCGAATATAATCCTTAAATTTACATTACGTAAAAATTCATTTAATGAAAAAATCAATAATATTGGGATCTATTGCTTTAACATCAATATTGATGTCTTGTTCTACGCAAAAAACAGCAGCAGAAACAGCTCAAACCTCAACAGAAGTGACAAAAGAATATGCATATCAATCATACGCAAAGGTTCCGTTAACAACAGATATTTCGCATTTGACACAAAACGAAAAAGAAATTTTACGTTTAATGTTCAAGACAGCTGATATTATGGATGATTTATTTTGGCAACAAGCTTATGGAGCTAAAATAGATTTGATGGACGAAACGAAAGGTGAAGCCAAAGAATATGCAAAAATAAACTATGGTCCTTGGGATAGATTGAATAACGAAGCGCCTTTTATAAACGGTATTGGAGCAAAACCTGCTGGTGCAACTTTCTATCCTATTGATATGACGAAAGAGGAATTTGAACAAGCAAATATTAAAGATGGTAAATCGCCCTACTCTATTATTCGTCGTAATCGCGAAGGAAAATTATATTCGATTCCATACAACGAAAACTTTAAAAATCAATTATCAAAAGCCGCTGAATATTTGACAAAAGCTTCTGAATTAGCAGAAGATGCTGGACTTAAAAAATATTTAAAATTACGCGCTGCAGCTTTGATGAGCGATGATTTCTATGCAAGTGATTTAGCTTGGATGGACATGAAAAATGCAAACATTGATATGGTTGTTGGTCCGATCGAAAATTATGAAGATCAATTATTTGGATACAAAACTTCATATTCTGCATATATTTTAGTAAAAGATATTGAATGGTCGAAGAAATTGGCAAAATTTGTTCAATATTTACCAGAATTACAGAAGAATTTACCTGTTTCTGCAAACTACAAAAAAGAAGTTCCTGGAACTGATTCTGATCTTAATGCCTATGATGTTGTGTATTATGCGGGAGATTGTAACGCTGCCGGAAAAACAATTGCGATTAATTTGCCAAATGATGAAAAAGTTCAACTGGAAAAAGGAACGCGTCGTTTGCAATTAAAAAATGCTATGAAAGCAAAATTTGATAAAATTCTAGCGCCTATTGCAACTGCTTTGATTGATGAAAGCCAACGGAAAAACATCAAATTTGATGCATTCTTTTCTAATGTTATGTTTCACGAAGTGGCGCATGGTTTAGGAATCAAAAATACGGTGAATGGAAAAGGTTCTGTTCGTGATGCTTTGAAAGAAGCTAATTCTGCTTTAGAAGAAGGAAAAGCTGATATTCTTGGTTTGTATATGGTCAATCAATTATTAAAAAAAGGTGAATTGACAGGAACACAAGAAGATTATTTTGTTACTTTCTTGGCTGGAATTTTACGTTCAGTTCGTTTTGGGGCGAGTTCTGCTCATGGGCAAGCGAATATGATTGCGTTCAACTATTTTGCTGAAAATGGTGCTTTCGAAAAAACTCCAAATGGTCGTTACAAAGTAAATGTTGCTAAAATGGAAAAAGCAATGAATGGTTTATCAGAATTAATTTTGACACTTCAAGGAAATGGAGATTATGATGGTGTAAAAAAATTATATGCTGATAAAGGAATTATTCACGACGATTTACAAAAAGATTTAGATGTCTTGAAAACTAAAAATATTCCAGTTGATGTTGTTTTCGAACAAGGTCCTAAAATGTTGGGATTGTAAAAAAAATGATATTAAACAAAAAAGCGAACCAATTGGTTCGCTTTTTTGTTTATCATCTATTTTATTTTTCTATTTTTATAAAAAACTAAATTAACATTATGAAAAAATTAATAGCTATTTTGGGTTTATTTGCAATTATTTCGTGCAACGAAGACGAAATTATCATTCCCGTAGAAGATTCACCTACTGTTAATGGAATATATACATATACTAATACTAGTCCTTTTACAGATTACAAGTATTATAAAGGGCCAGACGGAGAAAATCATCCCTCAGAAGCCTTAAATTTTCTAAAAACACATTGGCCTACATATAATGAAAGTCCATACAAAAGTATTGAATTGAAAAAAGATTCTGTAATTATTACAAGTATTGATGATGAAGTTGAACGACTAAAAAGTGCATATAAAAACGACTTATTAATTGTAAATTATGATACATTAGAATTTGTTTTCGGTAAAGTTGATAAAAAAACTAACACATTCCATGTCTACAGAAATTACTTTGCTTTTAATATCATTTCTAAAACGAATGGATCTTCAGCTAATGTAGAAGGTGATTTTTTTGGATTGTGGTCTGATGCAGATTTTTTTCCAAGTCTTGTTAATTCTCCAAAAGATTTTACTCATAAAGATGAATTTTTATTTTGGGGAAATATATCTCATAATTTTAAGAAAAAATAAAGAATTTAATATATTAAAAAAGGTGAACATCATTTAATTAAAATGATATTCACCTTTTTATATTATCACTTCTCTAAAAAAGTTTCAAACGCTTTTTCGAATTCTTCTAATGTGATTAAATGTGTCATTTCAGCATCGAAAATTTGTTCGATATTCCCGTTTTGTTTTTGAAGATTTTCTACAAATTCAATCTGAAATTTTGGTTCGATCACATCATCTTTTAAACCTGTAAAAATTAAATTAGATTTTGTTGGAACTCCTCTTAATAATTGTTCTGGCAAAAATGGTTTTAAACGTTCTACCGCAATTACAGCAGGATTAAACATCAAAACTGGAACATTTAATAATAATCCCAAATAATAACTTATCATTCCGCCTAAACTTGTTCCTGCAATAAATTCGATTGGTTCTTTTGTAAAATGTTCTACCAAATCTTGAATCAAAGTTGGTGCATTATCGTAATCAATTGATGGTGCGTAACATTCTCCCAAAGAGTCTAAATATTCTCTCTTTTCATCTGTTACAAAACCTTGGTAGCCGTGTAAGTATGCAAATTTCATTTGTTTAAAATTTTATTTTTTTATTAATTTTTGTTGAATCAAAGGAAATTCATCTTCAATTCTTTTGTTGTCTTGGATATTATCATAATCATTATCACCGTATTCAAGTCCAACATTAATAAAACTAATTAGTATTGCTTTTTCATCATTTGTTAAATTATTTATAGTTTTTAAAAACTCATCTTCTCCAATCATATAAATAATTTGCGTTAATACATAACCTAAATCATAAGCACTTTCTCCTTCGACAGTATTAGATAACACTATAAAATCTCTAAAAGCATCTGATTCCATTCTAAAAGCTGAGTCAATAATTCCTTTTAACTTCCAAGACATTAAATCAGATCTATTGTTAATTGAATACGGAATTACTACTTTTCTATATTCTTTAACAGTACAACTTATTGTAAAAATAAGAATGCTTATAAATGTTATAGCTATATTCTTAATCATAAATTACAATTAAAAAGTAAAAGTACTAAAAAACCCTTTCCGAAAATTTCAGAAAGGGTTAAAAGTTATATAAAAAAATCTTTTTAGTTTACTGATTCAGTTTCCTCTACAGATTCTTCTTTTTGCGTATTTGGTAATTCTCCTTTGAATAAGAACGAAATGATTTCTTTATTCACTGTATCCAACATTCTTTGGAAAATATGGAAAGATTCTTGTTTGTAAACAACCAACGGATCTTTTTGCTCATAAACCGCATTTTGAGACGTTTTACGTAAATCATCAACATCACGTAAATGTTCTTTCCAGTTATCATCAATCAAACTTAATACAACTGATTTTTCGAAATCTTTGATTAAAGTTTTACCTTGAGATTCGTATGCTTCTTTCAAATCACAAACAACTGTCATTTGACGAATTCCGTCTGTAAATGGCACTTGAATACGAGAGAACATATGTCCTTGATTTTCGAAAACATTCGAAATTACTGGGAAAGCTGTTTCTGCAACATATTTCATACGCGCTTTGTAATCTGCTACAGCAGCGTCATACGTAATATTTGTTAAATCTTTGATTGATTTAGATCTAAATTCATCTTCTGTAACAGGAGTTCCCATTGTAAAGAATTTAATTAAATCTAATTCATATTGACCAAAATCTTCGAAATCTTTGTTAGATTTTACAACAGAAGCTGCAACATCATAAATCATGTTTGCAATATCAACTTCCAAGCGATCTCCGAATAATGCATTGTGACGACGTTTGTAAATTACTTCACGTTGTTTGTTCATTACATCATCATACTCTAACAAACGTTTACGAATACCGAAGTTGTTTTCCTCCACTTTTTTCTGCGCACGCTCGATAGATTTTGTAATCATAGAATGTTCAATCACATCACCATCTTTGTGTCCCATACGGTCCATTAATTTTGCAATTCTTTCTGAACCGAATAAACGCATTAATGAATCTTCTAATGAAACGAAAAATTGAGATGATCCTGGATCTCCTTGACGACCAGCACGACCACGTAACTGACGGTCTACACGACGAGAATCGTGACGTTCTGTACCAATAATTGCTAAACCTCCAGACTCTTTAACTTCTTGGATTAATTTAATATCGGTACCACGACCAGCCATATTCGTTGCAATTGTTACAGCTCCTGGTTTACCAGCTTCTGTTACAATGTCAGCCTCGCTTTTGTGTAATTTCGCATTTAAAACATTGTGATTAATTCCACGTAATTTTAAAGCTTTTGATAATAATTCAGAAATCTCAACATTAGTTGTACCAACTAAAACTGGACGTTTGTCATCTTGAGATAAACGAACAATTTCCTCGATTACTGCTTTATATTTTTCACGATTTGTTTTGAAAACAATATCATTTTTGTCATTACGTAAAATTGGACGGTTTGTTGGAATAGAAACAACATCTAATTTGTAAATTTCCCAGAACTCACCTGCCTCAGTTTCCGCTGTACCAGTCATACCTCCTAACTTATTGTACATACGGAAATAGTTTTGTAATGTAATTGTTGCAAACGTTTGTGTCGCAGCTTCAATTTTTACATTCTCTTTCGCTTCAATTGCTTGGTGCAATCCATCAGAATAACGACGACCATCCATAATACGACCTGTCGATTCGTCAACGATTTTCACTTCACCTTCCACCACTACATACTCGATATCTTTTTCGAATAATGTATATGCTTTTAACAATTGGCTTAATGTATGAATACGCTCAGATTTGATTGAGAAGTCACGGAAAAATTCTTCTTTCATTTGAAGAATTTCTTCTTTCGTTTTTCCTGAATTTTCAATCGCTCCAATATTTGTCGAAACATCTGGTAAAATGAAGAAATTCTCATCTTCCATTCCTTTAGACAAATACTCGATTCCTTTATCTGTTAAATCTGATTGATTTTGTTTTTCATCAATTACAAAGTATAAATGCTCATCAACTTTTGGCATTTCACGGTTATTATCCTGAATAAAATGCGCTTCTGTTTTTTGTAATTGAGCACGAATACCATCTTGAGATAAGAATTTGATTAATGGTTTGTATTTTGGTAAACCACGGTAAACTTGGTATAATTTGAAACCACCTTCTTTTAAATCTCCTTGTTTGAATAATGTTTTTGCTTCGTTTAATGTTTTTCCTAACATCTCACGTTGCATTTGATATAAACGATCAATTTTTGGTCTTAATACATCAAATTCGTGACGATCTCCTTGTGGAACTGGACCAGAAATAATCAATGGTGTACGAGCATCATCAATTAAAACTGAATCGACCTCATCGACAATCGCAAAATTTAATTCACGTTGTACCAAAGCATCTGGAGTGTTTGCCATATTGTCACGTAAATAATCGAAACCAAATTCGTTATTTGTTCCATAAACAATATCAGATGCATACGCATCACGACGTCCTGGAGAGTTTGGTTGGTGATTATCGATACAATCTACTGATAAACCATGGAAAGAGAAAATAGGACGCATCCACGCCATATCTCGTTTTGCCAAGTAATCATTCACCGTTACTAAGTGAACTCCACGACCTGTTAATGCATTTAAGTAAATTGGTAAAGTTGCAACCAACGTTTTACCTTCCCCTGTTTGCATCTCCGCAATACGACCTAAGTGTAAAGCCGTACCACCAATAAACTGAACATCGTAATGAGACATATCCCATGTTACTTGACGACCAGCTGCATCCCAAGAGTTTTTCCAGATTGCAGTGTTATCATCTTTAAGAGAAACGAAATCGTGTCCACGATTTACCAAAACTTTATCAAACTCAGAAGCTGTCACTTCTAATATTTCGTTTTCAGTAAAACGTTTCCCTGTTTCTCGCATTACTGCGAAAGCTTCTGGTAAGATTTCTAATAAAATCTTCTCCTCTATTTCGTAAGCTTCTTTATTGATTTTGTCGATTTTAGCGTATAAATCTTCTTTTACACCAAAATCTTCTGTTTCCTCAACTTGTTTTTTTAACTCTTCAATTTGAGCTTTAAGATCTTTTGTAGCTTCAACTAATTGAGTTTTAAATCCATCTGTTTTTTCTCTTAATTCATCAATTGTTAATGAACTAAGCTTTTGACCAGCTTCATTCGCTAAGTCAACATATTTTCGTAATTCTTTTACATCTTTGGCATTCTTATCACCTAAGAAACCTTGTAAAATTTTGTTTAAAATATTCATATTTTTCTGCGTTCTTCGTCAAAATTAGCCACAATATATTTGAGACTAATTAAGATGCAAATATACGTTAACTATGTTAGTTATAGATTATAGAATCGAAAAAAGCCCCAATTTGGGCTTTTTTATTTTTAATATTCGTCCTCGTTCCAAAGGAAATCGTCATCCGTTGGATAGTCAGCCCAAATTTCTTCAATGCTTTCGTAAGAATCTCCCTCATCCTCAATAGATTGTAAGTTTTCTACAACTTCCAAAGGTGCACCAGTACGAATTGCGTAATCAATTAATTCATCTTTTGTTGCTGGCCAAGGTGCATCACTTAAATAAGATGCTAATTCTAAAGTCCAATACATAGCTTATATTTTTTATTATTAGTAGAGACAATTAAACTCTAATTTATTTTCTAAAATTTGATTTTTTGCAAATCAAATAATCTGCCAAAGTCAAACTGTCAGTATTTATGTTAAAATTAAATTTTTTCGTTCTCTATATTTATTTAATTTTATGCCTAAATATAACGAAAATGGACACGAATATAACAAAATTATTTGCAATAAAATATCCAATTATTCAAGGTGGTATGATTTGGAATAGTGGTTGGCGATTAGCGTCAGCTGTAAGTAATGCTGGAGGACTAGGTTTAATAGGTGCTGGAAGCATGTATCCTGATGTTTTGCGCGAACATGTAAAGAAGTGTAAAGCTGCTACAAATCATCCTTTTGGCGTTAATGTTCCAATGCTTTATCCAAATATTGAAGAAATTATGCAGATTATTGTGGAGGAAGATGTAAAAGTTGTTTTTACTTCTGCTGGAAATCCAAAAACGTGGACAGAAACTTTAAAAAAAGAAGGAATAACTGTTGCTCATGTTGTCAGTAGTGCCAAATTTGCACAAAAATCGCAAGATGCAGGTGTCGATGCTGTCGTGGCAGAAGGTTTTGAAGCTGGCGGACATAATGGCAGAGAAGAAACGACTACACTTTGTCTTATTCCAAATGTAAAACGTCAAATCGATATTCCATTAATTGCTGCTGGAGGAATTGGAACAGGTTCTCAAATTTTGGCAGCATTTGCTTTAGGTGCAGATGGTGTACAAATTGGTTCTCGTTTTGCCGCAACGCAAGAATCGTCTGCGAATCAAGCTTTCAAAGATGTGATTGTAAATGCACAAGAAGGTGACACACAACTTACATTGAAAGAATTGGCACCTGTTCGATTAATTAAAAACGAATTTTATACTCAAGTTCAAGAAAAATATCAACAAGGTACAACCGCAGAAGAATTGAAAGAGCTTTTGGGTAGAGGACGTTCTAAAAAAGGAATGTTTGAAGGTGATTTGGTGAATGGAGAATTAGAAATTGGTCAAGTTTCGTCATTAATAGATTCTATTCCGACAGTTGCAGAAGTTTTTGACGACTTATTAGTAGATTATCAAGTTGCAAAAGACAAATTAATTCGATTATAATCATCACAATTTCATATTTTTACAAGGATGCTTTTGCATCCTTTTTTAATTAGCATAAATGATGAAACAACTTTTAAATATTTTATTATTCTCTTTTTCGATTCTTAGTTTTAGTCAACAATCTAATCAAGAAAAGTCAGAAAATGGAGCGACCATAAAATGGCAGAAATATGAAATTAACAATAATAAATGGGGCGAACACAAAATAAAAAAAGGTGTTTATTCGCAAACAATTTTCGCAACTGACACAGCAGCTGGTTGGAAATGGCAAACGCCTGGCAAGAAATATGGCGTGGTGGGTTATCCTGAAATTTGGTTTGGAGAAAGTGCTTGGTTTAATTTAACTGACATCAAAACTGATAATTATTTCAAGAATATAAATGAGGTAAAAACATTTGAAGTTGACTATAAAACGAAGTTAGAGGTTAATGACAAAAAATATAATTTAGCTTTTGATTTTTGGTTACACAATTCGCCAAAAGTCGCTCTACAAACCATCGGAATTGAAGTAATGATTTGGGAAGATTACAATAAATTCAAGCCATTTGGCAAAAAAGTAGGAAATGTAATAACCACATTTGGACAATATGATATTTACAGAGGTCATATTATTAAAAAAGATTTGAATACAAGCTGGGATTATATTGCTTTTGTGCGAAAAGAAAAACGAACTTCGGGAAAAGTAAATGTGATGGAGTTGATAAATGAGATGAATAAACGAGATTATATTGGACAAAACGTCTATTTATCTTCGTTTGAATTTGGAACTGAAATTTTAAATTCTACGGGAAATATTTTGGTTGAACAATATGAATTA
Source organism: Empedobacter sp. GD03797 (assembly GCF_029842105.1). Classification (NCBI taxonomy): domain Bacteria; kingdom Pseudomonadati; phylum Bacteroidota; class Flavobacteriia; order Flavobacteriales; family Weeksellaceae; genus Empedobacter; species Empedobacter sp. GD03797. The sequence continues at coordinate 189,852 of NZ_JAOCFS010000003.1, read as the reverse complement.
AAAATAGAATAAAAAAAGCTGTCAAAATTTGACAGCTTTTCGTTTTATAATCTTCCTTGTTCTTTTAATTTCCAATAACGCATTAGTCCATTAACAGACATCCAGCATGGATTGGCATATTCATACACCTGAATTTGATCTTCTGTCAAACCTAAATCTTTATAATTTTTTGTGACATAATCGACAAAAACAGGCACAATTTCTTCGTTCGGAATTTGATCATCATACATTGGTTTGATATAATTTGACCAATCATCCAACGATTTTTCTAATTGATCAAAATGATTTTCTAAATCTTCGTGATAACCATAATGCGTCGGATAAATTCCTTTTGCATTAATTTTTCTCAATTTAGCAATCGATTCTTTCCACAATTCAATATTAATATCTGGCGGCGGACAAGGCGGCACAACAGGTCCGTTTTCAATCTTCACTCCTGCTACATCACCTGTAAAAATAACATCATCTAACACATAAGCATTGTGATGAACAGCATGTCCAGGCGTATAAACAGTCTGAAAAACCGCATCACCAAACTCCACACTTTGTCCATCTGCCAAACCAACCAAATATTCTTCGTCAATTGGTTTCATTTCTCCCCACAAACGATCCATATCATCGCCATAAATCATTTTTGCTGATTCCCACAATTTTTCAGGATTTTTCAGATGTGGTAAACCAATCGGATTTAAGAAAATTGTTGCGCCATGTTCTGTAAATTTCCACGCAGCACCAGCGTGATCAAAATGAATATGTGTAATTAAGATATTTTCGATATCGATTACTCGCCAACCTAACGCTTCAATTCCCGCTTTCAAATTTTCAAAAGTTGAATATGGCCCTGGATCAACCAAGATTGGTCCTTGTTCAGTTTCGATTAAATAAGATGCGATTGCTTCGTTTTCATTCTGAAAATTAAGATCGATTGTATGTATTTTTGGCATGTTATAATATTTCTTCTATGGTATAATTGATTCCATTAAATTCTAATTTATCTCCAGCTCGTTTTCCAACTAAAGCATCAAAAATAGGCGCTTGTGTACTAATTCCAACAAACTTTTTATTTTCCCATTCAAAATCTTTGAAAGATAAACCAATTACAAAATTCACTTTATCTGTAAACACAACATTTCCTTCTGTAATTTCGTCAACCAATTCAGGTTTTAACGCTTTAAAATTTTCTAAATCTTCAGTTGCTTGATTGATACGAACTCGTAAACTTCTCGCTGCATCTGTCGACTGACTTTGTTGTGCAAAATCATCTAACTCTAAACTTGATTCTTCGTCTAAATCTGCTCCTTCAGCATAAATTCGTTCAGATTCTTTTAACGCATCAATTTCATTTTGTTTCAATTGAATTAAATGTTGAATAACATCTTTTCTAATATGTTTTTTATTCATTTTTGTAGTTTTATGTTAGTATAAACTTACAAAAAATAAAAAACTCCTAAAAGTATTTTCAGGAGTTTTATCGTTTAATTAAGATATTCGGTAATGTAATCTTCTAATTCAAATTTTGTCATGGCTTGATCATGGAAAACCTTTTTCTCGCCTTTATTATAAATGATTGTTACAGGAATATTTCCTGCCCATTTCGGATCAAATGACGGAATCCATTCATTCATTCGTTTGGTATCATCCAACAAAACAACTTCTGCATTTGTCTTATTGTCAAGCATAAATTTCTTTACTTTATCGATAATTTTTGGTCGATCTAACGAAACCAACAACATCTTGAAATTAGGATTGTCTTTATATTTTTCATTAATTTCCATAAACGCTGGAATCTCCTCTACACAAGGCGCGCACCATGTTGCCCAAAAATTAACCACCACAACTTGATCTTTATAATTTGCTATTTTTTCGTGTAAAGCTTCATATTTTACCGTTTCTACAGATTGTGCATTTACAGTAGAAAAAGCCAAAATTCCCATTAAACCTAGGAAAGAAAATAGTTTCATATTTATTTTTTAAAAATATTTATTCAAATGTAATAGAACAAGAATCAATCCAAGCTATTTTTCTCTAAATTTTGTTGAATAGAATATTAAACCGATTTTTGTAAAAAAATAATCAATTTGTTTTCAAAAGAAGATGCTTATCGCATAAAAAAGGATTTTTGGATTTCGTATGGAACGTATATGAAATTGCAAATGAATGCCGAAGGAACGCGTATTAATTGGATAAATTACAAAACGGATGTAAAAGGTGTTTATTTTAGAACGGATGTCGAGCGTAAATTTGCAGAGGTTTCGATTGAAATTTCGCATCCAGATCCGTCCGTTCAACTGATGATTTATGAACAGTTTGAGGAATATGAAAATGTTTTGGAAAGTTATCTTGGCGAAAAATGGATTTGGACAAAAGAAGATTATGATGAAGATGGAAAAATGATTTCGACGATAAAAATGCGTTTAGAAAACATTAGTATTTTTAGAGAAACTGATTGGTCGCAGATTATTCCGTTCCTAAAAGATCGAATGATTAATTTGGATGAATTTTGGTGCGATCACAAAGATAGTTTTGAAATTTTCAAAGAATTATAAAGCAAAAGAAGCTCAATATAGAGCTTCTTTTTTATTTCAGTTTAAGCAATTTCGCAGGTAAAATTCTCGATTTCTAATAATTCATTCGTTTCTTCCAAAACTTCATTTCGTTGTTCTTTGGATAAGTTTAATGAATCTAAAAACTTATTATTTTGTTGTAAATCTTTCACCAAAATACATTCTTTCGATAAAAGAACTTTTTCTTGCTCTGGCGTCAAAGTCGTTAAACATGTAATTGGATATAAAGCTGCATTATCAACCAAATATTTGATACTATTTGTTTCTGGATAATCCCAAGAAATCAATCCAATTCCATAATAATTTGCAAAATCTATGCTATCCGTCGTTAAATACGCATTCGTTACCAAGAAACCTTTTGTTGGTTTCATATCTCGTCCAAAAAAATGATACGTATGGCTTTCTACATCTTTCATTCGCGATAAAAAATACATCGGCGTTGTCACCGAAATTTTGGCATCCTCATCATTTCTAAATTTACATTCGCAGAAAAGCAATTGATCTCCCTTAGAAGCCACCACATCTATTTCGTGCGTCACTGCATTTCCTTGTACAATTTCCGAATGCAACGATTGATATCCTGCTGCTTGCATCACTCTTCCAATCCATTTTTCGAAATAATATCCTTCTGGCCCCAAATCTCTTAAAGCTCTTTTCAAGCTATAACGCGCCGCATACGAATTTCTATAATTTTTGAGATGAGCAAAAGCTATACGATACAATTCTCTGGTCGGAATTCCGTCGTAAAGATCTTTCGAAACTAATTCGAAAACTTCTTCAACTTCCTCTTTTTTTGCACCAGATTTCGTTAACGAACGTTTTAAAGCTTTTGGATCATATGGGATTAACTCGCCCGAGTTTTTCTTTACTAACATATTTTAAGGTTGAATTTTATTCTTAACGAATTTAAATAATTCTGATTAAAATACCTCAAAAGTTTAAATTCTAAATAAAGGTTATCTTTGCAAAAGTTTTAAAATCAATACATGAAATTAGATACATTTTTACAAGAAAGAAGTGGTAACCAATGCGAATTGACGGGAGTTACAGAAAATTTGGCTATTTATGAAGTAAATCCTGATGCGAGTAGCAATCCTGATCGAAATGTCTACATTACACAAAAATGTATCAACCAAATTGAAAAGAAAGAGGAATTAGATGCTTCGTTTTGGGAATCATTTTTACTTTCTTCTATGTGGAGCGAAGTTCCTGCCGTACAAGTGCTTTCTTGGCGAATGCTAAATCGTTTTAGAAACGAATCTTGGGCTGCTGATGCTTTGGATATGATGTATTTAGATGACAAAAATATGGAGTGGGCAAAAGCTTCTGGCGATCACGAAGGTGACGGAAGTGTGGATTTGCACAAAGATAGCAACGGAAATATTTTGGTGAATGGAGATACGGTAACATTGATTAAAGACTTGGATGTAAAAGGTTCTTCTATCAATGCAAAAATTGGAACTGCTGTACGAAATATTCGTTTAGTTCATGATAATACCGAACAAATTGAAGGAAAAGTTGACGGACAATTAATCGTTATTTTAACGAAGTTCGTGAAGAAACAAGCATAAAAAAATCCACTCAGTTGAGTGGATTTTTTGTTTTTTATCTAATTCTTTTATAAATTTCAACTCCTTTAGCAGTCTCTATTTTCAATACATTATTATGGATATTAAACTTTCCTTTAAGAATAATTTCAGGAGTTTGATTTTCCTCTTGTATTCCTTTTAAATAAATTGAATCTTTTTCAAAATCATACATTCCTGAATTAATTGGTTTAAATGTAGAATTATTCACTTTTTGAAATGTATTTGCAGATTCAAAATAAATTCTTTCATTATTTTCTACATTTTCCCAAGCTCCAAAAAACTGATTTTGGCTTAAAAATTTATCTTTTAACGTTATAATCAAAACAAAGAATCCAATAAAAACTAGAGGTATATAAATAAATTTCAGTTTACTTATTTTATTGATTTTAGTCGTTCTTTCTTCTTCAAACAAAGGAGGAGTTTTTATAAAATATTTAATCAATTCCTTATAATCTGACAGAAAAACAAATAACGCCATTATCGTTAAAACGACTGCCATTCCTTTTGCTCCATCAATATCATAAGCAAAATCCATCAACAAAATATTAATCATAAAGGTTAAGAAAATAATGATTCCAATTCTTGTTGTTTGCCTAAAAAATAAAAGCAAAGAACTGATAATTTGGGTTGAGGCGATGATTAAACCATACCAATATGAATAACCATAATAAAACCACGTAAGCTCAAATCCTGAAAGATTTCCTATTGGTTTGTCATAGACGCTTGGTTGCGATATAAATTGAGTTTCAAAAATTTTTGCAAAAGCGTAAGAAATAATCATGGTTGCTAAAAAATAGCGACAAAATGTATAAGTAAAATAGTGAATCTTTTTCCTATTGATCATGTAAAAATAATTTATTGGCTAAAATATTTTAATAAAAAGATTCAAAATTGTAAGAATGTAAACTAATCAAAAAATTTCAAAAGTGTGTCCTTTTCTAAATCAACTTCCTTAAAAAATTGATTTGGTTTTAGTTTTGTGATTGATTTGAAATCTTTGATAAAATGTGATTGATCGTAATAATCATTCGATGACAATTCAGTTAAATTTTTACTTTCTTTTTTATTGAGTAAAGAATTTCTGAATCGATATACTTTTCTATATTCAGAAGGAGATTTCCCTAAATGTTTCTTGAAAATTCGATTCAAATATTGCCTTGAAATTGAATATTTAGTTGAAATATCTTCGATTTTAATTTCATTTTCAACATCTCTAATTATATTTTCCATAAAAGATAAATCAACTTCTATCAACTTTGAAATCAAATATTTTTCTAATCCAATTGCCTTTTCATTCATCGTTAAATCAAATAATTTGGCAGAAAACTCTGTTATATCTTCAAACAAATTATAATCAATTAATGTCTTTTTACTTTCTGAATTAAAATCAGTTACATCAAAATGAAATATTCCTAATGGTTTAAAACAAATCGTGATTTCGTCGAACAAATGTGTATAAAAAATTCTCATCGGCTTCGAATAACTCAAAACCAAAGAACCAATAATTGTATTATCGTTAGATGAACTAAGAAAAATATTCTCTTTTTCCTCTTTCACAATGGTATTTTTATTGATTGTATAAAAGATATTATTATTCGGAAATGTCTCATATTCTACACTTCCAGATTGTTTATCCTCTTGTATAAAATAATACCCATCTACATATTTCTGCAAAATTTTATTTTTCGGCTTGTAATATTCAATATTCATAATAGAAAGTCCGTAATCTCTTTAAATGTAAAGGTAATTTGAAACATTAAAAAAATCCTTAAAACTCATTTAAAGGATTTTTTGTATATCTAAAATTGAATTTATTTTTCTATTTCTTTCAAGTTTTCCATTTTCTTTGTTGCAAGAAAACCTTTGATATCTTCGAAATGTTCTTTGACACGTTTGTTCCCAAATTCGAAAACTTTTTCTGCCAACCCATCTAAGAAATCACGATCGTGGGAAACTAAAATTACCGTTCCTTCAAATTCTTTCAATGCATCTTTTATAATATCTTTTGTTTTCATGTCCAAGTGATTTGTTGGCTCATCTAAAATCAAGACATTATAAGGCTCCAACAGTAATTTTACCATTGCCAAACGTGTTTTTTCTCCACCAGAAAGCACTTTTACTTTCTTATCGATATCATCACCTTTGAACATAAATGCGCCTAAAATACTTTTGATTTGCGTTCTGATATCACCTTCAGCAATTCGGTCTACAGTTTCGAAAATAGTTAAATCTTCATCTAGTAAAGCGGCTTGATTTTGAGCGAAATATCCGATTTGGGCATTATGACCGATTTCTAATTTTCCATCGAAATCAATTTCATTCATAATTGCTTTAATCATTGTTGATTTTCCTTCACCATTTTTTCCAACCAACGCTACTTTTTGTCCTCGCTCGATGACCATATTCGCATCTTTAAACACAATATGATCGCCATATGATTTATCTAAATTTTCGACTACAACAGGATATTGTCCAGAACGTGCTGCTGCTGGAAACTTCAATTTCAAAGCTGAAGTATCAACTTCATCAACTTCGATAATATCTAACTTTTCTAACATTCGAACGCGCGATTGAACTTGTTCAGTTTTAGAGAAAGTTCCACGAAAACGTTCGATAAATAATTTATTTTCAGCAATGAATTTTTGTTGCTCATCATAGGCTTTTTGCTGATGAATTCTACGATCTTGACGCAACACTAAATAGTCAGAATATTTGGCTTTGTAATCATAAATTCGTCCCATTGTCACTTCAATAGTACGATTCGTAATATTATCGACAAATGTACGGTCGTGCGAAATCACCATAACAGCTTTGGCTTGATTTTTCAAGAAATCTTCTAACCATTGAATTGATTCGATATCCAAGTGGTTTGTTGGCTCATCTAATAAAATTAAATCTGGTTTACGTAAAAGAATTTTAGCCAATTCGATTCGCATACGCCAACCTCCCGAAAACTCAGAAGTTGATCGATCCAAATCTTCTTGCGCAAATCCCATTCCTTTCAAAACCTTTTCCACTTCGGCTTCGTAATTCACTTCTTCTATCGAATAAAACTTTTCACTAACTTCTGAAACACGCTCGATTAGCTTCATATAATCATCACTTTCATAATCAGTTCGTACAGTTAATTGCTCATTTAATTCATCAATTTCATTTTTCATTGATAAATATTCGGCAAAAGCTTTTGACGTTTCTTCACGAACAGTACAATTATCTTCTGTCAACAAATGTTGTGGCAAATAAGCAATTACCGCATCTTTTGGTGCTGAAATATTTCCCAAAGAAGGTTTATTGATTCCTGCAACAATCTTAAGTAAAGTAGATTTTCCTGCACCATTTTTACCCATTAAGGCAATTTTGTCATTTTCGTTTATCACAAAACTAACTCCACTAAACAACGTTGAAGAACCGAATTGAACGGCAATATCATTAACTGTAATCATAAATTTTATCGAATAATTGCGGCAAAGATAATCGAATGAGAAAGATTAATTATTATCAATAGGATTTAGAATCGTATTATTTTACCACTGAATCGATTAAATTGTATATTTATCTAAACATTAATACTCATTATGAATAAATTTTACATTTTAATTATAAGTTTAATCTCTGCAAGCAATGTTATTGCACAAGAAAAAAAATCGGATTTTGATAAATTTAAGGCAAATGCTGTTAAAAATAGTTGCGAATGTTTTCATAAAATAGAACAAAACCAATTATATAATCGAAAAGAGCTTTATGACAAAATCAAATCTTGTATTGATGAAGAAGTGCTGGCTTTTCAGATGATTGATAAATTAAGTGCTATTCCAATTGAAACAAACGAGAAAAAGAAAAAGGATAAAAAAGAAATCAAAATTAATATTGATACAAACGAAAAAAGTGGAGAATATCTAAAATATTACAGAGCAATCGAGTCAGATTTATTCGATAATTGCGATAATTTTAGAGATATTATCGCTTCAAGTGAAATTGGATTAGAAAATGAAATTCCTTCTGAAAATAGAAAAGCTTTGGATTATTATTCTGAAGGTTTGAAAGCTGTAAAGGAAAGTAATTGGAAATCTGCAGCAGAATTTTTTGCAAATGCGGTTAAAGAAGATCCGAAGTTTTATTATGCGTGGGATAATCTTGGGGTAAATTTGAGAAGATTGGAACGATATGATGAGGCAATAGAAGCTTATCAAAAATCTTTGCAAATCAATCCTTATGGCGCTATGCCATTACAAAATATTGCAGTGGCTTATATACATCAAAAAAATTATACTGCGGCAATAGAAGCCTATGAAAAGTTTGCAGATATTTATCCAAACAATCCTGAAACTTTTTACGGTTTAGGTCATTTGTATATCGTTGATCTTAAAGAATATGAAAAAGGGTTAGATTACATGTGCAAAGCTTATAATAAATACATTGAGAATAATTCGCCATACAGATCGGATGCAGAAACGGTAATTTCGGTTGCATATCAAGCGATGAAAAAGAATAATCAAGAAGAAAAATTTATGGAAATTTTGAAAAAAAATAATATTCACATTGGAGAATAATAAAAAAAGCTCGAGATAATCTCGAGCTTTTATATGTTGGAAAGAATTTATTAAACTGTTAAATCTTCACCAATTTCTAATAAAATCAATTGAATATGGCGCGAAAAGAAAATAGATTTTGCTTCTGCTTTATCAATTTTAATTGGCGGAAATGTATCGTAATGATAACCCAAAACCTTAGTTGCTTGTACATATTCTGCCGCAATAGAAGCACTTTTTGCACCCATCGTAAAGTTATCTCCGATTGGTAAAATTGCTAAATCAAGTTGTCCAATTGTATCTGGGATCAACTTCATTTCATAGGTTAAAGCTGTATCTCCAGCGATGTAAACACGTTTTCCTTCGCTTTCGATAATGTAACCATTCGGATCTCCTCCATACGTTCCATCAGCAAATGAACTCGAATGAAATGCAATCGTCGATTGAATCGAACCAAAATCAAAACTAAATTTACCGCCCGTATTCATTCCGTGTGCTTTCAAACCTCTTTCCGAATAATAAGAAGCAATTTCTGCATTCGAAATAATCAAAGCTCCTGTACGTTTTGCCAATTCTTCCACATCATACACATGATCTTGATGCGCATGAGTAATGACAATATAATCTGCTTTTAAAGTTTCAAAATCGATATTTTTTGCTAATTCATTTGGTGTAATAAATGGATCAACAACAATGTGTTTGCCGTTTGCTTCAATCGCAAGCGAGGCATGTCCTAAGTATTGAATTTTCATTATATATTTTTTTGTGATTAACGAATTAAAGTATCAATAAAATCGAAACCGATTAAGCTATATCCCAACAATACAGCGAAAAATAGAGCTAACATTGCTACTTGTTTCAAGAATGGATCGAAATCTTTTGGATCTTTTACTGCAAAAATTTGACGACGAATGGCGTTTGCAAAAAAGATTAAAATTAAAAATACAAAACCAGATAATTTACCTTGTTTAAGTGGTGACATCGTTACATATAATGCGCTTAATGCGAACGGAATCGTCATTAAAGCTATTTGATAATATTTACTTTTTTGAAAACCTAATTTTGATGCAACCGTAATTTTATTGTTTTTGACATCATTTTTCACATCTCGCATATTGTTCAAATTTAACACTGCTACACTCCAACATCCCATCGAAGCTGCAGGTAATAAAATTTGCCATTGAAAAACTTTAGAATATAAAAATTCTCCACCTGCAACTGCTAAAATTCCAAAGAATAAGAACACAAAAATATCTCCTAAACCAATATATCCGTATGGTTTTTTACCCATTGTATAAGCCATTGCTGCAAAAATAGACGCAACACCCAAACCAAGAAAAATGTAAATGTATTTCATATCATTTGGATAAAAAGATACATACAACAATGCTACAACGCAAGCTAAAGAAATCGCAACCATAATTCCGATGGCAACTTTCATTTGGTTTTGTGTAATCAGTCCAGATGCAACAGCACGCTGTTCTCCTACTCTATTTGCGTCTGTTCCTTTTACCGCATCGCCATAATCGTTCGCGAAATTTGATAAAATTTGGAAAGCCAAAGTTGTTAAAAGTGATAAGAAAAATATATCATTTCGAAAGATTCCTTCTGATTTTGCAATAAATCCAGCCAATAATAATCCACTCAAAGAAAGTGGTAATGTGCGAAGCCTTGCGGCTAATATCCATTTTTTCATACTGAACAAAGATAATGAAGATTTTACTTTTTTTATCATCGAAAATTGAAGTAATATTGCATAGAATTTATCTATTTCAACTACTAAAATGCCTCGTAAAAAGAAAACACAACAATCTATTTTTAATACATTAAAAAAAATCAAACTTTCGACTTATGTAATTAGTTTGCTGATTTTGTGCGTTGTTTATTTTGCGTATCGTTATCGCCATGGTATTCATTACTATTTTTCGGTTGTAGAAAAATCGTTGAAAGGCGAAAAATTGGTTGATGATAAAGTCACAAAATTTGATATCCGAAATATTGAGGTGATGGATAAATATTATCTCAAAACTTTTGGTGTTGATGTTTCGCATTATCAAGGAAAAATTGATTGGACGAAAATGCATACGATTTACAATTTGTATCCGATAAATTTTGCTTTTATCCGTTCTACAATGGGAACTTCGTCTATTGATGAGACTTTTGAGGATAATTGGGAAGGTGCAAAAGAAAATAATATTTTACGTGGTGCTTATCATTTTTATCGTCCAGACGAAAATTCGACTTTACAAGCACAAAATTTTATCACAAAAGTAAAATTAGAAAATGGTGATTTGCCTCCAGTTTTGGATATTGAAACTTTACCAAAAACGCAATCTATGGATCGTTTGGTAGAAGGAATCAAGAATTGGTGTAAAATTGTTGAGGAGCATTACGATATCAAACCGATTATTTATACGTCAGACAAATATTTCGAAGATTATTTACAAAACCATTTTGATGGTTACATTATTTGGATTGCCAATTACAATTTTTGGGTGCAAGAAATGAAAGGTCATTGGGATTTTTGGCAATTTACCGAAAAAGCAACCATAGATGGCGTAAAACGTTATAAAGTTGATGTGAATATCTACAACGGAACCATTGATGATTTGGAAGGATTGACGCTTTAATTCTTTGGATAAAATTTCTTAAAATCTACATGATAAGCACTATCCCAATTTATTTTAGAAAAATCTTCGGAAGTATTATTGAATTTCGCATCGGCTACCAAACGTTCGCGAGTTGAAATTGGACGATATTGATATCCGAAATCTGTGTTAACTAAATATTCTCTTAATTTTTGAAGTTCTTTATTTTTAATTGAATCTTTATTTACGCCTAAAACAATTGTTACTCTTTTATCAGATTTTACAATATCATTTTCTAAATTCTTTACCAAATCTAATATTGATTTATCATTTAATTTTACCAAATCTTTCTTAGTCACTTTAAATAACTCCGTTATTTTTTTATCATTAGAATTCTGTAACGCTTCAGTTCCACAGATTTTATCGTAAGGAAACTTATTATAATAAAAATATGTAACTGAATCGTTGTAAAAAATAAATTGATAATCAGAAAAAGAGATAAAGATCAACTCAGGTTTTACAGAATCCTCTTCAAATTTTTTTTCTAAATCTTTCTCGTACTTTCTATAAGAAAACGAAGAATCTGCATTCATTCCCATTGACAAAATCTTTTGATCAATCGAATCTTGACGCAATTTATCGCGTTCATCTTGCGATAATTCTCGCTTACAACTCAACAAACCAAATCCTAAAAGTAAAAAGTAAACAATAGATTTCATTGATAATTATTTTCTTAAAGATAACAAAAAGGCGAATCGCTTGATTCGCTTTTCTTTATTTTATAATAATTAAACTTTTAGTTCTCTGGATAAAATTTCTTATAATCTTCGTGATAAGCACTATCCCAATTTATTTTAGAAAAATCTTCGGAAGTATTTTTAAACTTCTCATTGGCTACCAAACGTTCGCGCGTTGAAAGTGGACGAAAAACATATCTAAAATCAGTATTGATCAAATATTTTCTTAATTTTTGAAGCTCTTTGCTTTTAATTGAATCTTTATTTATTCCTATAATAATAGATTTTGAAATTCTTTTATCTTTTTCAGTTTTCTGTTCTATTCTTTTAATAAAATCAATTATTGTATCTGATTTTATTAGAATTAGATCCTTCTTTTTAACTTTAAATTCTTCATAAATTTCTTTATTCCGTTCAGCTTGAAAAGAAGGAGTTCCACAAAAATCATCATAAGGAAACTCATTATTATAATAGTAGATTAAAGTATCATTATAAAATATAAATTGATCTTCGGCAAAATCAAAAGGAGGTTCTGGTATTAAAGAATCTTTACTATAATAATCATTTAAAGCTTTGTTATACTTTCTATAAGAAAACGAAGAATCTGCATTCATTCCCATTGCTAAAATCTTTTGATGAATAGAATCTTGATACAATTTATCGCGTTCATCTTGCGATAATTCTCGCTTACAACTCAACAAAACAAATCCTAAAAGTAAAAAGTAAACAATAGATTTCATTGATAATTATTTTCTTAAAGATAACAAAAAAACGAATCGTTTGATTCGCTTTCCTTTATTTTAAAACCTTTATTTCTTTCAATCTTAATATTTTATTCTAAGGTTACTTTTCTAATTGGTTTGATGAAAAAAGCGATAAAAATTACAGTTAAAATTGTCATTGTTCCTCCAAAAATAATTCCAGGAACTAATCCTAAAAATGTTGCAGCAATTCCACTTTCTAAAGCTCCTAATTCGTTAGAAGAACTCACAAATATTGAATTAACAGATGAAACACGACCTTTCAAATTTTCGGGCGTTTTGATTTGTAAAATACTTTGACGAATTACCATCGAAATTGCATCAAAAGCTCCTCCAAACATCAAAATCACAAAACATAAATACAGATTTTGACTAAATCCGAAAGAGATAATACAAACTCCAAACATTGCGACTGCTCCCAATAATTTTGGTCCAACATTTCCTTTCAATAAACTTGGAATCATCGACAAGAAAAACATCATGATAATAGATCCAATTCCGTGTGCTGAACGTAATAAACCAAAAGCTTCAGAACCTTGATTCAATACTTTTTCTACGAAAGCTGGCAGCAACGATTCTGCTCCACCAAAGAAAACTGCGAACATATCCAAACTCAAAACGGCTAAAATAATTGGCGTTTCCCAAATAAATCTCAAGCCTTCTTTGATACGTGTCATTGGCGATTCTGTCGATTCAGATTCAGATATTTCTGCTGGTTTTTTAGAGATCAACAATATCATCACCATCGAAATACACATAATTGTAAAAGCAGTTATCAAAGCGGCTTCAATACCAAATTTTGCTAAAATAACTCCTCCTGCCAAAGGTCCTAAAACAGATCCAATCATAAATGCAGACGAAGAAACTGGAATTGCTTTTGTGTAATTTTCTTTGCGGACAACTAAGGCTAAAAGTGCAAATAAAGCTGGTCCACTAAAAGATCTTGTCAATCCTAAAATGAAAAAAGCAAAATAACAAATTCCCAAATAAACAGGAATTCCGATTGCTTGACGAACTGATGGAAAATTAACAATCATCAATACAAAAGAAGCGGTCATAAAACAACCAATACTTCGAACCAAAATCATTCGTTTATCCAATTTATCAACCAATTGTCCAGCGTAAAAAGCAGTTAAAAGAATTGGTAAAAACTCGGCTAAACCAATTAATCCAAGAAAAATTTCTTTCTGAGTGACTTTAAAAATTTCGTACGCAACAGATGTGCTCTGAATGAATAAAGCAAAGATTAAGGAAAACCTTAAAAATATGAATGGAATAAATTCTTTATTTTTCCAAACGGATGGAATTTTCTCCTCTGATGTCATTTTGAATTTGAATTTTAAGTTTTTAAATGTACATTGATTTTATTCAAAACCCACTTGATTTGAGTTAATAAATTTGTATAAAATCAAAAAAAATCTTCGCGTATTTCTACCGAAGATTTTTGAAAGTTTATGATGTATTTTATTGTTTAATTTAAGCGAATTCTAAATGTTTTTTCTCCTCTAATTGAAGACGATATTCATAAATATCCTCAATTGTCAAAACTGTCATTTCATGTTTTTCTGCAAAATCTATAATTTGCGGAACTTTCGCCATTGTACCATCAACATTTGTCAATTCGCACAAAACTGCTTCATTTCCCAAACCTGCCAATTTTACAATATCGATACTTCCTTCTGTATGTCCACGTCGCTCCATAACGCCTTTTGGACGAGCAATTAAAGGAAAAACATGTCCAGGACGATTAAGATCAGTCGGTTTTGCTTGAGGATGAATTGCCGTTTTTATCGTTTGTACACGATCTGCAGCAGAAACACCAGTTGTTACACCTTCTTTTGCTTCGATTGTAACTGTAAATGCTGTATGAAAGCGTGAATTGTTGTTCTCAACCATCGGATTTAACTCCAATTCATTGGCTTTTTCTTGTGAAATACACAGACAAACAATTCCGCTACACTCGCGAATCATCAAAGCCATATCTGGTGCTGTAATGGTGGAAGCAGGAAAAATGATATCACCTTCGTTTTCGCGGTTTTCATCATCAATTAATAAAATTCCTTTTCCGTTTTGTAGATCTTTAATTGCATTTGCAATTCTTTCGTTGGCTGTTGAGCCAAATTGTGTGATTGTTTTCATTTGATTTTTGTTTTTATCATGAAACATCACTTCAGGGCGAAACACATTGTTAAGTAATAAGTTCAAAGTTGTGAGTCATGAGTTTTTTACTCAGAACTTAAAACCAATAACTCAAAACTTTTAATTGTGTTCAATTTTCTTCTCTCATCCAGACTATACTGTCGGTTTTGGAGTTTCACCAAATCAGTCCCATAACAAAGTTAAAGGAGTCGCGGACTATAACCGCCGGTAAGGAATTTCGCCTTGCCCCGAAGAAAATTTCGTTTGTTAATACTAATTTTTTATTTGAAAAATTACCATAAACTTTTGCGAACAAAGTTACAAAACCAAAATGAGTTATTTATAATGAATAAAGATTATTTTGTTTACTATCAATTAAAACCATATCTTTATTAAAACACTAATTGAATGAAAAACAAAGTATTAAATGCAATTCTAAAATTCAGTTATTACACTTTATGCGGATATTTAGTTGGATTATTAATTTCTTATATCTCACCAACTGGAACAAGCCAAAACGCACCAACTACGTGTTTATTTGGGTCGATTTCATTTCTATTTTTTAAAGATTATTTGATTCCATATTATAGAAGTCAGATTCAACAAAAATAGATTTACAAATATTTCTCAACAATCGGTTTGATTTGATTTGCGATAAATTGATATCCTTTTTCATTTGGATGAATACCATCTTTTGAGAGAAATTCTTCTTTAGTTGAATTGAAACGAGAGAAAATATCAATAAATTCTATTTGATTTTGAAGCGCTAAATCTTTTATTTTTTGATTGAATAATTCAATTTTTTGAGTTGTACGGAATTTACGTTCAGGTACTTTTATTCCATCAACCGTTTTAGAAATTGGTAAAATACTTATGACATAAATGTTAGGTGTAAATTCTTTTGCTTGAGAAATTATTTCAAAAAGATTAGATTCAAAATTAGCGAGTGAAACCAATTCTACATCATTTTTTTCAGCTAAATCATTTGCGCCATAAAAAAAGAAAATTAGATTTTCGTCAGGAGAAAGGCGCGCTTTTGTCTCAACTTCAAATCGATTCATCAAACCTTCTGTTGTCTCACCTCCTATTCCGAGATTAAAACAATTGACTTCATTTGCGTTGTTGTTATAAAATTCTGCATGACAATAACGTTTCAAAATTTCTACATAACCTCCCAAAATTCCGTCATATTCGCCGTAGGTAATACTATCACCAAAAAATAAGCAGTTTGTCATCATCACTAAAACAATACTTTATCCTCTTTTCTCAACTCTTCTAAATAAGCAGCTTTTTCGTCGCGATAAAATAAATTCATTGTTTCGAATGGAATTAATTTCAAATCTTTGTTGACGATATGTACGCAAGATTTTTTGACAGCGCGAACATCAAAATCATGTGCATCCATAAAATTCATAATGATTATTCGGAACAAATTATCGTAATCTAAATCCAATTCGGGCGCACAAACTTCTGGTAAACAACAAAGTAATTGATTCACTTTTGGTTGTACTTTATCAACCGAAATTCCTGTACTAAAAATGTCTAATAATTGTACTTTCAATTGTTCATCTTGTTCGTATACAATTGTATTTTTCGATTCGTTATTCAACAAATCCGCAGGATTAATATAACGTGTAAGCGGAATTACTTCATCATTTAATTTCAGCATATAACCCATTGCCAAAGCATCTGGATTACACGGAACTGGAATAATATCATCTGAATTAAAAAGTGGATATTGATCAATAATTTCTTGACGAACTTCTGTCAATGTAATTTTTTCGTGAGCCGAATCATCTCTATTTCTTCCCGCAATTTCAACAGGTTGAAACGTCACGCCACGTACACATTTTTGTTTGAGCGCAAAATCAATAATCTTCCCAATTTCATCAATATTTTTATCTTTTTGCAACACAACAACCAAAGTTGTAGAAAGATTTAATTCATTCAATTTTTCTAAAGCTTTCATTCGAACATCTGTCAAATCTTTTCCTCGAAAATCTTCTAAAACTTCTTTTTTGAACGAATCAAATTGTAAATAAACTTCAAATTCGGGCGCATAAGTTGCTAATTTTTCGGCAAAACCAGGATCATTTGCAATTCTAATTCCGTTTGTATTCAACATCAAATGTTTAATCGGTTTTGATTTGGCAATTTCCATAATCTCAAAAAACTGCGGATGAATCGTCGGCTCACCGCCACTAATTTGCACCACATCTGGCTCGCCTTCATTTTTTACAATTGTATCGAACATCGCTTCAATCTGCTCCAAGCTACGATGAGAACCATAATGAGGCGATGACATAGCATAACAAGTTGGACATGTCAAATTGCATCGATCCGTCACCTCAACAATTGATAAACACGAATGTTGCTCGTGATCTACACACAAACCGCAATCGTACGGGCAACCATATTCTACATCCGTCCCAAAATGCAAAGGCATTTCAGAAGCTTTGTTATAATTTCTGATGTTTTTGTAATAATCGACATCTGTTGCAATTTTAGTTTTGAAGAAACCATGATCTGGACAACGTTTTGTCATAAAAACATTTTCGTCTTCAATAATAATTTTTGCACCAACTCGTTTCAAACATTCTGGGCAAAGACTTATTGTATAATCGTAATAGGTGTAATTTCTAACTGGCATAGTATGAGTTTTAAGTACTTAAAATCCATCAAAAATGAGATAGATTAAAGCTATAAATAATAAAAACAATCCTATAAGTGATCCAAAAAATAATATCACTAATCGTTGTATATTAATTTTCTTTTGAATTGATTGATAAATTAAACTAATAAGAGCAATAAGACTTGCTCCAATAAATGCTACAAATAATAAAAACATAACAATATCATCTGTATGAATAAATTGTTGCGCAAAAATAACTGCTAACATTGGCTAAGATTTACATTGAACCACAAACCATTCCCGAAATAATAAGTATTATCAAAGCACACATTCCGAAAACCATTAAATAATATTTTGTTTCTTTTTTATGTCCAGAAATTGAGTTAATAATTAGTGAAATTAATGTACCAACAGCACCACCAATAATCGCAATCACTAACAAAATCGCAATGATAATATAAATAAAATCACTTCCAAGACCGCCTTCTGCAAAAATAACTGCGTAGATCATTTTATGTATTTAGGTTTAGTTTGTAATAACTTAAAGATATAATAAATTATGACACAAACGCATGTTAATTGTATAGAACTTAAACCTAAAAATAATGGATGAATTGGTTTGATAAAATCTAAACAAAAACGAAATAAAAAATAAGCCAACATAAAGACTTGAAATAGATATCCGGAAGGATAAATATATTTTTTCTGAATAATCTTCAAAACTATCCAAAGCAAAAGAAGGTAAACAATTTCGTACAACGCAACGGGATGACGCATCAATCCATCGCCTAAATTCATTCCAAAAATTGAAGTTGTTTCTATACCATACGTTTGTTCGTAAACACCTGTTAAAAAGCAACCAATTCGACCAATTATCATTGCTAAAATTAATGGAAAAACAATCAAATCGCCCGTACTTTCTTTATGTTTAATTATTTTTTTGGTTAACTCAACACCGATTAAACCAAAGGTTAATCCGCCTATGATTGTATTACTCGTCCAAAAATAAAGAAAGGGATTTTTTGCCTCTAAAAAAGCTTGTAGATTTTCTAATGTTCCAATTATTTTAGACCCCAAAAGTGCTCCAATTAAAGCGCCAATAATAATCCCGAAAGATTGAATTGTAGACAAACTTGATTTGTTGCGTTTTCTTAGAAATGCATAATAACGCATCGCAATAAAAATTCCGACCGATTCGAGAATAGGATGAATTAAGACCGAATGTCCAAAAATTTCGATGGATACAGGAAAATCTATTGTCACAGATTAATTAGGTTTTGAGTAAATGTAATTGATTTTATAGAAATAAAAAAAGCGATGTTAAACATCGCTTTTAGTTTATATTTTGAAAATTTTCTTATCTAAATTTAGAAAAATCTCTCGGACGTTTTTCTAAGAACGCATTACGACCTTCTACAGCCTCTTCTGTTCCATATGCAAAACGCGTAGTTTCACCAGCAAAAATTTGTTGTCCAACTAAACCATCGTCCACTAAATTGAAAGCAAATTTCAACATTTTAATTGCTGTTGGCGATTTTGTTAAAATCTCTTGTGCCCAATCAAAAGCAACTTGTTCTAACTCATCATGCGGAACAACTAAATTTACCATTCCCATATCGTAAGCCTCTTGTGCAGAGTAATTCAATCCTAAGAAAAAGATTTCACGCGCACGTTTTTGACCAACCTGTTTCGCCAAATAAGCCGAACCGTAACCACCATCAAAAGAAGCTACATCAGCATCAGTTTGTTTGAAAATTGCGTGCTCTTTAGAAGCCAACGTCATATCACAAACCACGTGCAAAGAATGTCCTCCGCCTACTGCCCAACCGTTTACCACAGCCACAACAACTTTAGTCGAAAAACGAATCAAACGCTGAACTTCTAAAATATTCAAACGTCCAA
The DNA here is from genome assembly GCF_029842105.1 of Empedobacter sp. GD03797. NCBI lineage: Bacteria > Pseudomonadati > Bacteroidota > Flavobacteriia > Flavobacteriales > Weeksellaceae > Empedobacter > Empedobacter sp. GD03797. The sequence goes on along the minus strand of NZ_JAOCFS010000003.1, from coordinate 170,411 downwards.
CACCATCTTGTCCTTCATAACCTTTTGCTCCACGAACGCGTTGATCTCCTCCTGAACAGAAAGCCCAACCACCGTCTTTTACAGATGGTCCTTCTCCTGTTAATAAAATTACACCAACTTCACGATCTTCTTCTGCTAATTGAAAAGCATCTAATAATTCGAAAACAGTTTTCGGACGAAATGCATTACGAACTTCAGGACGATTAAATGCAATACGCATTACACCATCACATTTCTTGAACGTGATATCTTCGTATTCCTTTACCGTTTGCCAATTGATTGTTGCCATTATATATTTTGTTTTTTGATTAAAAATTTAACTTTTCGAAATTAAGGCTTTTCTATTAATTAAGAATAAAGTTAATAAAACTATAGGTTATTTTTTAATTTGATTTCACCAACAACTCTCCTATTGTTTTTGACTTCAGCTCTGTTTCTCTCCATTCATTTTCAGGAATAGAATCAGGCATTATACCTCCTCCAACATATAAATTGACTTTATTAGAAAAGATTTTCGCACATCGAAGATTCACAAAATACTCTGATTCTGTTTTATTTTGAAAGCCCATAAAACCAGCATAAAAAGTACGATCATATCCTTCATTTTTTAAGATAAAATCTTTTGAAAGATCTTTTGGCATTCCTCCTACAGCAGGTGTTGGATGCAAGGCTTTCAACAAATCATATAGCTGCGATTTGTCTTTTAATTGAGCTGAAATAAATGATTTCAAATGTTCAAAAAAGCCAGCATTTACAGAAAATGGACCATCAACATCGATATAAGATGTATAAGGTTCTAAAGTTGACGAAATATAATCGGTTACCACTTCTTGTTCGTAATATTCTTTTTCCGTCCATTCATCTTCTTTTGCTTTTGTTCCAGCCAAAGAAACAGTTTGTATAAATTGGTTATTTTCTTTCAATAAAAGCTCTGGCGAAGCTCCAATCCAACAACCTTCTTCTATATCAAATCGCAAATACACATAGGCATTTGGATAATGTTGATGTAAATTTTTGAAAGTTTCAACCAAATTAATATTCGTTTCTGAAAGTGAATTGATTCGACTAATTACAATTTTTTTAGTTGGTGAATCACTTTGTAATTCTTGAACTGTTTTTTGAATTAAATCAATATAATTTTCATACGAAATCGCTTCATTTTGATCAGATTCTGGTAAAGAAAGATCGAAATTTGGTAATTCATCAATCGAAATTTCTATAACCTCACCGTCATTAAATTCAACCAATTTTGTATTATCGAAACTATTACAAATAAACTTGTTAGCCGATTCTAAACTTTTATTTTCCCACAACTCCACTTGTGTAGAATTTGGTTTTCTAAAAAGTAGAAATGGTTTTTGATTCTGAATTAATCTTTCAAGTTTATCTTGAAATTTTTTAAACATGTTTTTTAGAAATAATGGCGTTTGTTAAATGTGTATAACAGATTAATTTATCGTTTTCATCTTTGATTTCAATCTTAATCAAATGCGAAGTGCGACCTTGTTTTACAACTGTTGCATGCCCAAAAATTATTCCTTCCTTCTTTGGACGAAGATGATTTGCGTCAACATGTTGACCAACCGCCACAAAATCATCCGAATTTAGAATAATATTAGACAATGTGCTTCCCAACGTTTCTGCCAAAACGATAGAAGCGCCGCCGTGCAACAAACCAAAAGGCTGATGAACTTTAGGCGTTACAGGCATTTTTCCTGATAAAAAATCTTCTCCAACTGCCGTAAATTCTATATCTAAAGTTTCAAGTAATGTATTTTTCGACATTTCGTTGAATTTCTGTAAAATATCTTGTTCGTTCATGATTTAATGTATTTTTGGGTTATAAAGTGCTGGATGTTTCGCCGTAACATCTTTGTAAAAATCTTGAATTTCATCCATCACATCTTCTAAAGTTCTGTTTTCTGTATCCACAATTTTTGAAATTCCAGCTCGTTTTTTCTTGAAATCACAATAAGCCAAAACAATCGGAACATCTGCTTTTTGAGCGATATAGAAAAATCCATTTTTCCATTTTTCTGCACGAGAACGTGTTCCTTCTGGTGTATTGATTAAATATAATTTATCTGATTTTTTTAAAATATCCGAAGCAAAATCAACCATATTATGTCGTTGAGAACGATCAATTCCGATTCCGCCCATTTTCTTAATAAAATATCCATACCAAGGCTTTGTCCAAGCATCTTTGATAAACATTTTCATTGGAATTCCCATTTGCCAAAAAGCCAAAATAGTGTAGTAAAAATCCCAATTGGAAGTGTGCGGAGCGCAGACCAAAACGCATTTATCTACTTTCGATAAATCGAGATGATTATCTAATTTCCAACCTCCTAATGAGTACAAAAGTTTACCTAAAATTTTTTTCATAAAATGATGCTTTATGCATTTGCAAACATACAAAACTCGAAACGGATATTAGCGAATGTAACCAAAAATAAAAAGAGACATTCCGAAATGAAATGTCTCTTTTTGAATATTATTAATTAAAATACTTCTTAAGTCTATGCAAAGAAATCAACGATTATTTGAATGATTTCTGTAGTTAATGTTAATAGAATCTGTATCATCTTTATAGTGTATTTCTTGGTTTGATTTTTCTTTTTTGTTTTCAGTTCTTGGTAAATTTAGTCCTACTGAACCGTCTTTACTTTCGACACGAATACCATTTTTATCAATTCTAACTCTCGCCGAATCGTTTCCGTCATTTACATTTATGTTTAGATCCTCTGAATCAAGATTGATATCGTCCTCAGAATCTGAATCTTTTTGACAATTCAAACATACGAATTTTTTTCCATTATATCCAAAATAATTGTTATTCACATCGTTAATATAATCTGTATCATATTGTCCAGAACGCAGATTTACTGAGTTAGATTTTTTAACAAATACTACTTTATTTTTAGGAACATAAATTTTGATATCAACTGTTTGCTCTCTAAACTTACCATCTTTAGGAATTTTAACGAAATTATCTAAATTTAACTTGTTTCCATTCAATTGATAATTGTATTTAATCGACTCTAAATTACGCTTCGCTTCTTCCTTGCTTCCTCCTTTTGATGAGTAACGAATTTCTAAATGAATGTTATTATCATTGCTTTCTTCGATATCAAAAGTTTTATAAATCGGAATAACTAAATTTCCATTTTCATCAATCAATTGTTCTAATTTATTAAAACCGCTGTATTTGTAATTACCGTCTTCGTTATTTACAAATTGAATTTGAAGTGTATCTGATGGAATATTTAAAATTTTATCCTCAGTCATTTCAACATTACTTCTAAATTTACTTGCTGTACTTACCGAAATTCCAATGATTGCAAATAATGCAACAAACCAAAGAGCGATTGATCCAAAGATAACTGCTTTGCTTACTTTAACTTTATTCCAGAAACATTTTACACCTAAAATTGTCAATAAAACACCTGGAATTACCATTAATATTCCTCCAAATATTTTGGCTGCCATACTCATCCATTCTTCTTCAACAAGGTAACCGAATAATTCTGTTGGCATTTCTGTCCAAGTTGTAAAGAAGAAAAAGAATCCTCCAATGATTAATCCAATTCCTGAACTTAAAATGATAAATCCGATGAACCAAAGTAAAATTCGACCAAAAACGCCAAAGGCTCCACCTAATTTATTACTTAATTCTTTGCTTCCGCTTACTACAGCTTCACTGGCTTGTTCTACGTTTTTTTTTAATGTATCAATGTTTGCTGGTTGTCCGTACATCTGTAACTTCTCTGATGTAGTTTTTGCTTTTGGAACAAAAATTAACAAGATAAAGTAGCAAAACAAAACCAATAAAAATGATACACCAGCTGTGAAAATTCCTAAAATTCCCAGAACTAACCAAATAGAACGTACAAACCAAGGATCTACACCTATGTAATGCGCCAAACCAGAGGACAATCCTGTTACAATTGTATCATCTGGATCGCGGTACAAACGTTTCGCACCAGTTTGTTGTCCTCCATACGATTGATTATTTGACGAATAATTGTACGATGAATTTGTAGACGTTTTTTCGTTCTCTTCATCTTCTTCAACTTTGTATTGATCTGGATGTCCCATCGTAGCAATTACAAAATTGATATCATCTTCGTTTACGACTTCTCTAAATTTTAATCGCTCACGAAATAATTCAGAAATACGGATTTCTACATCTTCAATAATATCTTCTACACCTTCCGTTCCTCTCAACGAAGTTTTTACATCTTGTAAATAGGTCTTTAATTTATTATAGGCGATTTCGTCTAACACGAAAGAAAATCCTCCTATACTTATTGATACTGTTTTATCCATTTTTGTGCGTTTCTGTGGTTACTTTATTCACGGCTTCAATTAACTGTTCCCAAGTTTCAGCTAATTCTTTTAAAAAATTTTCACCTAACTCTGTAAGTGCATAATATTTGCGAGGTGGTCCTGACGTTGATTCTTCCCAGCGATACTGTAAAAGGTCATCATTTTTAAGTCTTGTCAAAAGCGGATATAATGTTCCTTCAACAACAATCATCTCTGCTTTTTTCAATTCGTCTATGATATCAGATGCATACGCATCTCCTTTTTTGATAATGCTGAGAATACAATATTCCAGTACACCTTTTCGCATCTGAACTTTTGTTTTCTCTATATTCATAAGAACGGCTTGTTTTATTTTGTTATACAAATATATATAAAAGTTTTAGTATTATGTAAAACAAAGTACTGAATTATTTTTAGTATTATAAATAAAAAACACAACAATCGGTCTGTTTATCAAGGTTGTTGAATTAATATTTTTTAAAAGTTTTTTAAGAATCTTTTAAAATCGATATTTTTTTGATGAAAAAGAGCCTTATTTTATTTTGAAAATTATTAACTATCATTTAAAAATCACCTTCAAAAATCACTCATTCTACTTGAATTAGTTTTATTACCTTTGTCAAAAATCGAGCTCACACAATGAAAAAAATTATAGGAAGTGCAATGCTTTTAGGTGCATTTTTAGCTTCAGAAAGTGCTTTAGCTTGGGGATTAACAGGTCACCGAGTGGTTTCTCAGATTGCAGAACAACACATTAGCAAGAAAACTCGTAAAGAAATTACAAAAATTATTGGTCCACAAAAGTTAGCTTATTGGGCAAACTGGCCAGATTTTATCAAGTCTGATGATTCTTGGAAACATGCAGATTCTTATCACTATGTTAACATTCCTGGAGATTTAAATCGTCAACAATTTGATGCTGCTTTAGAGCAAACTTCAGATGAAAACATGTACAAAAAAGGTTTGTTTTTAATGAATGAATTAAAAAACAATAAAAACCTTACAATCGAGCAAAAACAACACGATTTATATTTCTTGATTCACATTCTTGGAGATGCACATCAACCACTTCACGTTGGTCGTCCAGATGATTTGGGAGGAAATCGTATCAAAGTTGAATGGTTCCGTGATAAAGTAAATATCCACACCGTTTGGGATTCTAAATTGGTAGATTACGAAAACTATTCGTACACAGAATATTCTAATTTATTGGATATTGCGTCAAAAGAACGTCAAAAAGCAATGAAAGAAGGGACTTATGCTGATTGGATTTATGGTTCGTACATTCTTGCAAACAATATCTATGCAGGAGTAAAAATGGACGATAAATTAGGTTATCGTTACCATTTTGATAATAAATTTATCATCGAAGATCAACTGTTAAAAGGAGGAATTCGTTTAGCAAAAGTTTTAGACGATGTATTCAAATAAAATAGATTTTTAGATCATTCTAAAATAAATTCAAATCCTGAAAAGTCAATTTTTCAGGATTTTTTATGCGTTAAATTTAATACTTCGGACTTTTTGACATTAAGCAAACTACAAAACAAGTCATTTTGTCCGGTAAAATCATTTTGCATGTAATTTGAAAAGAAGTAAGCATGAACAATGAAATCAAAAATTTAAACATACAAGACATGAATACAGTTAGAAAAAACAGAGCAAATTATTTTCCTTTTGGATTTGAAAATGCAATGCGTCCAAAATTTGAAACTTTTGTAAATTCTCAAAATCAATTTCCAGCAGTAAATATCAAAGAAAACGAAGATAGTTTCGAGATTTTATTAGCTGCACCAGGTTTAAACAAAGAAGACTTTTCAATTGAAATTGATGAAAATATTTTGAAAATTTCATCAGAATTTAAACAAAATGAAGAAGTAAAAGATGAAAAATTTTCGAGAAGAGAATTTAATTTTTCAAGTTTCAAAAGAGCATTTACATTGCCAGAAACCATAAACGAAGACAAAATAGAAGCTTCTTATGTAAACGGAATTTTACAATTAGTTTTACCTAAAAAAGAAGAAGCTTTACCAAAAGAAAAACGTAGCATACAAATTTCATAGATATAGTTAATTTTAGTTGGTTATTAAATCCTCAATTCTTCGGAGTTGAGGATTTTTGTTTAAATCAAATTTATAATTTTATCATTTCCTCAAAAACAATGTTCAAAAAAGTAACTATTTTATCGAAAACGGAATGAAAAAGTTCTTAACAAAAACACTTAATAATTTTTAGAAAAAAGTGCTTTTTAGTGAAAATTATTAAAAACTAATCTTTTACATTTACAAAAGACTAAAATTCAACTATGCACAAAAACATTTTATCTACAATAACTTATGTTGTAAAAACACGTTTTTGCACAAGCTCAAAAGAATTTCAAATAACTGAATTTAATTCGGATAATGGATTAAAAAACAGGTTGGATGCTTTTAGTTTTCTTGAAAATTACATCGAAATTATTTCAAATGAAGGTTTGCTACAAATTGAAAGTAATTTTATTCAACCAAAAGCAATTGATCGAATAAATACTGAAATCAATTATCCTAACGGAAATAATTACAAACGTTTAAAACTAGTTAATCAAGAAGCTATTTTTATCACTCCAAATGAAACTATTTTTCCTTACGGAATTAGTTTGTCTTTTGTTTTAAATGAAGATTTCGATACTTTAAAAAAAGACAACGAATATGAAATTTATTCTTTAAAAAATTTTGAACAAATTAATTATTCTGAACAACTTAATCATTTAATAATCGAATATAAATTACTGAAAAACTTAGGTTTTGAAGAACAAATAGATGCAATAAAATTAAATAAATATCTATTCTCAAATTTTGATATTGAAGATAATCATTTTGAAATTTTAGACACACCTTTTTTGTGGAATAACCCAACAAGACAATTTTTTATAAATAATATTTCGAACCGCGAATTTATTCTAGATTGTCTTTACGATCATCTTTTTCATTATCAAGATTTTGATTATGTTCAGTTTTTAGAAAAGAATTGTCCGAAAGAAATTGAAAAAAATATTTATGCAATGCTGCATGGTCAGGGAGGTTTATTATTTGTTGGTTATCATCCAGAAAATTTAACCGAAAGTATTATGAGCGATATCGAATTAATTAATTATTACAATTTACTTGATGCAAATTTTTCTCAGGACGAATATTTGTATAAAAATATTAATTTACAAATATTTAGTTTCAATGATTTTCCTGTTTTAGCAATTACGGTTTTTCCATTAAATGAAGAATCAAAAAAGAGTCATGCGTATAACCCTGATAAAATATTTGTACTGCAAAATAATCGATTCATTAAGATGAAAGATAATTAAAAAACAATATTATATTTTCAAAAAAACACAAATACATGAAAGACATCTACGGATGTCTTTTTTTATTTCACAAAATATTCTATTTTAGACCTAATTTGTAAAATTTATCACACGAAATTACTTTAGTTATGAAATTGATTAACACATTAACCTACTCTACAATCGTATTATCGTCTATTGCAGTGCATGCGCAAGCACAAGAGAAATTAGATCCAACTGTACAAAGTTTTGTAACCGAAATTCAAAATAATTCGCAGTTGAAGAAAATTTCGCACGAATTATTAGATGGAATCGGACCTCGTTTAGTAGGAACTCCGCAAATGGATCAAGCAGGAGAATGGGCAATTAAAACGTTGAAATCTTGGGGAATTGATGCACGCCGTGAAGATTATGGAACATGGAAAGCATGGGAGCGCGGAATAACGCATGTTGATATGACGTATCCAAGAGCAAAATCTATCGAAGCTACGCAATTAGCATGGTCACCATCAACTAAAAAAGCTGTGAATGCAGATGCTATTGCAATGCCAGTTTTCAAAACAAAAGCCGAATTTGATGCGTGGTTACCTTCTGTAAAAGGAAAAGTTGTTTTGATGTCTCAAAACCAATCATATGGACGTTCTGATTATCAATACAAAGATTTTGGTTTAGAGGATTTGTATAAAAAAGTTACTGAAACAAGAAAAGCTGAAGCTGAAGCTTGGGCAAATTCTATCAAAGTAACAGGTTACAACAACAATACACTTCCAGAAGTTTTTGAGAAAAATGGAGCTGCAGCAGTTGCAATTTCTTATTGGACAGGAATTATGGGTGCAAATAGAATTTTTGGTGCAAAAACGAAAACGATCCCAATGTTAGATATTTCTAATGAAGATTACGGAATGTTATATCGTTTAGCTGAAAATGGAACTGCTCCGAAATTGACTGTTAATGCACAATCTAAACACAATGGAGTTGCGAAAACATTCAATATTATTGGAGAAATTAAAGGAAAAGAAAAACCAAACGAGTACATTATTCTTTCTGCTCACTTCGATTCTTGGGATGGTGCGCAAGGTGCGACAGACAACGGAACTGGTACTATCACAATGATGGAAACGATTCGTACAATCAAAAAATTATATCCAAATAACAAACGTACAATTTTGATTTGTTTATGGGGAAGTGAAGAACAAGGATTGAATGGTTCTCGTGCTTTTGTAGAAGATCATCCAGAAATTATTAAAAACACTCAAGCTGTATTTAATCAAGATAATGGAACTGGACGTGTAGTAAACATCAACGGTTCTGGATACGAAAAATCATACGAATATATGACGCGTTGGTTACAAGCTGTTCCTAATTTTATTACGAAAGAAATCAAGACAGATTTCCCTGGAATGCCAAGTGGTGGAGGTTCGGATCATGCATCTTTTATCGCTGCAGGAGCGCCAGCTTTCGGACTTAGTTCGTTAAATTGGGGTTACGGTACGTATACTTGGCACACAAACAAAGATACGTATGATAAAATCGTTTTTGAAGAAGTACAAACAAATGCAATTTTGAGTGCAACTTTAACGATGATGGCAGATCAAGAAAAAGATTTAGTAAGTCGTGAGCGCCGTGTTTTACCTACTGGTAGAGATGGAAAACAGCAAGAATGGCCAGAGGTTAAAAGCCCTGCAAGAAATTCTGATGCTTACATGAAATAAGATATTTTTCAAAATAAAAAGTCCACTGAAAGTGGACTTTTTTGATTTTACTCTAAATTTATTCTTTTGTTTTAAACTCTATTTTATATTCTTCTTCTATAAAAGGATAACCATCTAATGATCTAGTCGAACGATTAGTGATATAAAAATCATATAAAGTATTTTCTTGTAAATTAACCGTTTCTAATATTAAAATTGTCTTATCAGCATTTAATCCAACAATTTTATTTAATGGAAAATGGTCCTTACCATTTTTAGAAAAATTGATTGAAACTTTATCATTCAAAGGCTTTGAGAAAACAATTTGTATTTGCTTTAATGTTGTATCAACATTTTGCGCTCCATTTTCAAACTCAATAATTTTTACTATGCGAGGTTGATTCTTTTCATAGTTTGATTTCAATTCTTCTATATTCAGTACTTCTGAATAATATTTTGATTGATTTAATACTTCAAATACAGCTTTTTCATCTTCATAATTCAGTTCAATCAAGTCTTTTATCGCCTGTTTCTTATTCTTCGAATTCGCATAATAATTCTTAGAAATTGCATAACCTACAAAATATCCCAAATCAGGATGTTCGTTTGTTTCGCTATTATAAAACCAATTTTGAAAATTTTGACTGAATAGTTGATTTTTGAATTGATTTCTTACTAAATCATAATTCTTAAAACCATAATCTAAATAATGTGAATTATACTTTTCTTTAAGAGCTAATTCTGCTATAAAATCTGCCGAACCTTCTTTTACAGCTTTCGCAAGCACATTTACTTCACTACCTTTCTGAAAAGTATGGATAAACTCGTGTACACTTACAAAACCTAACAACGAAGGATTAGAAAACTGAAACATATTCTGTAAAGTCTTATTCTCAAATTCAGATGTATTAGTTGTTTTATCTCCAACGACTTTCTCTAAGCCTACAATTAAATCCTCTCCATTTGGCATTCCTCCAGAACGTAAAGCTCCAATTGTATAATAAATATTTCCTTTCGATTCGTTAGGATAAAGTTTTCTAAATTCTTTTAGAGCTTTCTTCGTTTTTTGAATTTGTTCACTTGAAACAAGTGTATTTTTTCGAATACTTTTCCAAAATTCAGGATATTTCTCAAAAGCTGTTACATAATTAGTTTCATTAAAATCTTTGTTTTTCGCAAAATCTTTCAATCCTATTGTACCATTATCTAAATACATTTTTTTAAACGTTGAAGCTTTTTCATTACTCATTTTATTGATACTATCATAAGCGTTCCAAAAATTATCAATATCAGTTGTAATAATTTGTTGAGCATTTATCTTTATCGATAAAACAATCAACAAAGTTAATTTTAGTAATTTATTCATGTAGTGTTTTAATTATTAGAAATATATTAAAATAATTATTCTCTATAATCAACAAATGTAATTGGCTTTCTACTTTCTGGTTTGAAAACAATTGATTGTAATTCTTCGAAAGTTTCAAATTTTATAGAAGGCGTTACGCGTAATTTTGCTCTGAAATAATCTTTTATTTTCGCTAAAAAATCATCGGTTTCGTCTGTCGAAACTAATCGAATTAAGATTTCATCTGTACCAAATTCGTTCGAATAAATTTCGATTAAATGTAATTTGATTTCATCAAAATGATTCAAAATATCATGTAAAGCTGGCGGATACAAAGTTGTCCCTTTGTACTTTATCATATGTTGTTTTCGTCCTTCAACTGGTCCTAATCGATACGAATTACTCCCGCATTTACATTTATCGGAATGTTTTCTTAACAAATCACCTGTTTTGAAACGCAATAAAGGCATTCCTTCTATTCCTAAAGTTGTAATTGTCAATTCTCCTAATTCACCATCTTGTACAACTTCATTATTCTCATCTAAAATTTCTGTGATAATCAAATCTGGCTGATGATGCCCTCCAACCGATTCATTACATTCTGTAAACGCAGTTCCCATCTCGGTTGAAGCATAAGTCGAAAAAAGTTGAATATCCCATTTCGATTTTATTTTTTGAGTTAACAAAGACGGATTCAAATCTTTATCACGCAAAGATTCACCAATACACAAAACCGATTTTACGGATGAATTTTGATAATCGATGTTATTTTTCTCTGCGTAATCTAACATTTTTAGCAAAAAAGATGGAACAGCAACCAAAAATTTAGGTTGATATTTTAGAATAGAATCCCATTGCAATTGCGGAACACCAGCGCCAACACGAATAATGCCCGCGCCTATTTTTCTCAAACCAAGAAAATACGCCAAACCAGCCATAAAACGACGATCAATCGTTGTCATCAATTGTACAACATCACCTTTTTGAACACCAATTCGTTGAAAAGAATTCATTTCATTTGTTGCTAAACGATCCAAATCCTTATCCGTCAAACCAAAGGTTACAGGATCACCTAACGTTCCAGAAGTTGTGGAATAATCAATGATTTCAGTTGGCGGAACACATAAAAAATCAAAATTACATTGCTGCAAATCATTCTTTGTTGTAACAGGAATTAATTTTAAATCTTCTGTTGTTTGAATAGATTGCCAATCAATTTGATATTTTTTGAATAAATCTTGATAAAATTTGGAATGCGTCGCAAGATATTTAATCTGTTCTTGAAGTTTCTGATTTTGAAATTCTTTAATCTCTTCTATAGATTGAAGTTCTATGGATGTTAACGCGTTTTTCGAGAACATTTGGATAATTTTTTCTGAATTTTATTTCGATCAGGAACTGTAGTCACCTCCTTTGTCAATGCTAATTTATAATAAAAACTCGCTTGTTGATAATCTTTCTGCTGAAAATAATAATCACCAACTTTGTCATAAACCAACCAAAAATCAGGATTATTCTGAATATAACTTGTTAAAAAAGTTTCCTCAATCTTCTTATTTTCTTTTATCAACTTGTTAATTTCATGTGTTTGCTTACGATATTTTTCATAATTAGAATAATTATCAGATAAGACAAACGCATCTTTTTCAATTCTCAAACTATCTACATTTAACGTATAATTTGAAATAGAATCATTAAAAATTTTATTCAAATCATAAGCTGTAAATTCGCCTAATTGATATGGATTTGACGAAACCCAAACCAATCGTTTATCTGGTTGAAAAACAACTGCGTGATGCGCTAATAATTGATTCAAAGCCTTTTCATTTCCGTAACCTAATTTGGTATTTTTCAAACCATTTGTATCTCGTAATAATTCAACCATTTTAGTTGGATTCAGTTTATTTTCATTCGAAAGATGCTCTTCAATTTTTTCAAAACGATAAACTGAATGACTTTCCTCTTTCTGCGTATTATTTCGCTTATCATCCGAATAAACATCACTCTGAAAATGATTCGTGCAAGCTAAATAAGGCTGATTTTGAACCTCATAAACACCAAACTTTTTAGGAGAAATTTCTATCAACACCACACGATGATCTTTTGCACTACCAATCATCATACTCTCAGAAACGAAAACCTTTTTAGTTTTTGCTATTTCAATCGCTTTATCAATCGTTGAGGCATATTGTAAAACCTCTAAAGCAACGAGAGAAATGGGCGTTTTTGCTTTAAGTGGAATAGAAGATTTTCCCGCATTTATCGTTACTGTAAGACCTTCCAGATTCATTCCAGACGAAACACCAATCATTCCGCCCCAAGTTACAGACATGTATGGATAACCAGAATTTGGCTTGACAAACGAAATTATTTTATTCTTGGCAAAATCATCATTTGCATAAAAATCAAAATTGCGACCAATCAACAAGCCTCCATCTTCAGATTTATTATCCCAAACAGCCAAAGATGAACAACCAACCAACATCAAATCATGCATAGCATGTCCTATATCGTGCGCACCATGTAAAAAAAGATTACGATTATATTTGTCTATTAACGAATCGTAGCGACTATTTGCAGACTCAGAAAGTCCATAAATTTGTGCTTTATATTCATTGTTGACATATTTATGTAAATCTCGATTATAATATTTGAGTACTTTAAAAAGAAATTTTCTACGCTTTTCGGAAGGAATAAAATCAGTTATCAAATTCATAAAAGATTGCTCTTGAAAAGCATATAATTCTTTCGTTAAAACACCTGTTTTTTGACCAATTTCTAACGGATCTCCAGAAACAAAAAGTTCCCAATTCTGGGTTTTAGTTTTCTTTAAAAAATTATTATCAATGTAAAAAAGTGAATCATTGATTTCATATCTACTGTACTGTTTTGATCGAAAAGTAGACAAATCAGGACGATTTTCTAAACTTTTTCTAACACCACAAGATATAAGCGTAAAAAAAATAAGCGTAAAAAAGTAAATGGTTTTATTCATTCGCATTTAGTTTTATTTCACGATGAACTTTGTTCATTAGATAGTCAGCGCCAAGGATTTCACAACAGGTTACAAATGCACCAACCGTTACACCCAAAACTCCATGAACACGGACATTTTGGCCAGTAAAAAACACATTTTTCACTTTAGATCTTGGTGAAATAAATGTTTTCATCGGATGATTACTATCTTTCAAATACCCATACATATTTCCTTTTTCAGAACCTATAAAATCGCGATAAGATAAAGGCGTAGAAGTATGAATTGAAGAAATTTTTTCTCTAAAATTAGGAAATTTTCTCTCTAATTTACGAATGATTAATTCCGTTTTCTGACGTTTAAATTCTTCATATTCCTCTCCTCTTTTCCCATAATTATCGTTAGCCTCAACATTATACGATTCTTCCCATTTTTGTACTTCATCAAACGTCATATACGTCATAACCGTCATACTTTCTGAATATTCTTCATCTTTTTGATCCATACTAAATGTTGCAATATATGTATTTGGCCAATCATTTGTAGGTTTTTCGTAGCTATCCCACACATCATTTATTGAGTTAAAATGATAAATATTATGATTGATATAGGAAAAACTTTTTGGCTTAAAAACAATATAAATAGTAAATGCAGATGGCGTTACTTCTAAGCTTTTGACACGTCGAGAAAATGGTTTACCAAACTTACGCTCGCCTAACATGTCTATTGTTTTTTTTATGTCAATATTCGAAATGAATAAATCACCAAAGAAACGTTTTCCTTTTATTGTTTCACAACCAATTAATTCTTCATTTTCGTTCTGAACAAATGATTTTATTTCTTGGTATTTATAAATTTCACCGCCATATTTCTTCAATTCTTTGATCAAAAGTTTTGCAATTTGACTTCCTCCATTTACACATCGCCAAGCCGAATGTATATAAGAGTTAACCGAAAGCGCATGAATATACAAAGGTGTTTTCTCTGATTGCCCTACATAAAGAAAATTATTTCCCACCAAAACCGCTTTCAAACGCTCATCTGCGAAAACAGAATCGATGTATTCTTTCGCATTAATCGACAAAAAATCTTCTTCATCAGCAAAGGTTCCAATATTCAAATTATACATTGGAAAAGCAGAACAAATTTCCTCTAATTTTTTGCTATATTGGATTAAATTTTCTCGTTCTTTAGGAAAAAAAACAGCTAGTTGATCAACAAAATTCTGATACGTTTGCGCTATTGGATATTCTTGAGAATCATCATCAAACGAAATCATATCAAAACCATTTTTATCCAACTGACGCAACTTCAATTTGTCGGATATATTCAAATAACTGAAATAGTTATACAAATTTTCTCCTTTATCTAAACCTCCAATATAATGAACACCAGTATCAAAAATAGTTTTATTTCGAACAAAAGTTTGTAAGTTTCCTCCAAACTGATTGTTCTTTTCCAACACCACAACTTTTTTTCCTTCTTTTGCCAAAATAAGCGCAGAAACAAGTCCACCCAAACCGCTACCAATCACGACTACATCGTAATGAGGTTCTGAATTATTTTGTGTAAACTGTGTATTCATTCGTTTCTGTTTGTTGGGCAAAACTTGTAAAAAGTGATTCGTCAATATTTCTATTCTTTAAAACAACAATTTTCTCAAATTGATTTATTGTTTCTTGATAAATATTTTCAATATCAGTTGAAATTAAAAGCGTCTTATATTCATCTATAACGTCAAAGTTAGGACGATATTCTAACGAACGGATTTTTGTAATGTAATTTGTTCCAGCAACCTCTCGCTTTTCCTCCTCTTTTACAAACGTTATTATTTTTCGGTTGACTTGTTGCATCAATAATAAAAAATCAATTTGTCCAAAATCATTCGAAAAATGAACAATTTTTTCATCTTTTGTAAATGCATTATTAAGTTGATGATAAACAAATTTATTCAACCTAAAATCCTTTTTTACAGCTTGAATAATTTCAGATTCTTTGTATAAAAAGCTTAAAAATAATTTCTGTTTCCAATAATTTTCATCTTCATATTGATTTCGAATTTCTTGAAAATTAGCTTTAAATTCTTTACTAATTTTTTTCGTTCGCTCAGAATAATTCAAACCATAATTTTCATCGTTCCAAGCAATTCTTTTACCTATTATTGAATAAATATGTCCATCAAAAATTAAAAATTCTCCTTTCGGAATAATTTCAGAATTTCCATGAATATAAATTGGTAAAATATCAAGTTCCAATTTCTCCGCCAAATAAAATGCACCTTTGTGAAAACGATTGATATTATTTGTTCGAGAACGCGTTCCTTCAGGAAAAATCATCAACGAAAACTCATTCCCAATTCGAGTTTTAATCTCTTTAATATTATTTTCAACACCATTCGAAACAGGATAAAAACCAGCTATTTTCACAGCACGACCAAAAATCGGCGATTTGTAAACCCAATCGTTCACTAAGAACACAATTTTAGGCGTACACATTCCAATCGCTAACGTATCCAAGAACGAAGTGTGATTCGCGATTATGATTGACTGTTTCTTGAAATCTTCTTGATTTGGATTAATAATTTTCTTGACAACCGTTGGCTTTAACATCAACACAGATTTCATAAAAGTTGACATTCCCCAACCAAAAAGTTTATATTTTTTTTCTTTCGAGATTGGTAAAATAAGCATCAAAAATCGAAGGATTAATGAAGTTATTGTACCAAATAATCCAAAATAAATGAAGAAAATCCCACTTTGTATTGCCAACCACAACGTCATTGGACTTTTACCTTGTTTTGGTCGATTCGAGATGAAAAATCGAAATAAAATTGGGTAGAAAATAAATGTAATCACTAGTGCTGCTACAACTCCAACCAAAGAAACTGATGCAATTGATTTCAACGCTGGATGTTTAGCAAAAATAAGTGCTCCAATAGCTAAAATTGTCGTGATAACTGCTAACAAAATCGAAGTTCGATAAGTAGGCATTTCATCTTTTCCAGTCGTATATTCTTTTTGTAAAGCACTCGTCATAAAAATACTAAAATCTACACCATGACCAAAAACCAACGTACAAACAATACTACTAAAAATATTGAATTTAATATCAAAAAGTCCCATCAATCCAGCTGTCACCAAACCTGATAATGCGATAGGAATCGCACTAATAATAACCAATTCGATACGACGAAAGAAATACCACAATATCAATAAAACAGCAATA
Source organism: Empedobacter sp. GD03797 (assembly GCF_029842105.1). NCBI lineage: Bacteria > Pseudomonadati > Bacteroidota > Flavobacteriia > Flavobacteriales > Weeksellaceae > Empedobacter > Empedobacter sp. GD03797. The sequence continues at coordinate 153,531 of NZ_JAOCFS010000003.1, read as the reverse complement.
AACGAATAGTTGACAAGATTATTAAAATCAGTAACTAAATTTCCTAAAAAATTTTCGTTTAACTGTTTTCGATCAATTACAATTGTTTCTTTATTATGATATTGTTTGATAAAGTTTTCTCGGCTTTCTTCCTTTAATTTTACTAAAGTCGAAATCGTATAAAAACCATTTTTTTGCGAAACAAATTCTTCAAAAAGCGATGGATTAAATGCGCGATAATCTTCTAATTTTAAAGGTTGATATGCTTTATCAAAAATTGAAAAAAAATGATTATAAATTTCTTCTTTAAAACCATATTTTTTTCCATCCTTGATAAATTCATTCTTTACAAAATTCACTTTTTCTGAATTCCAGAAATTTTCCCAATCTTTTATTTTTTCTAGTTGAACAGAAGTTGGCAAAACCAACGATTGAATGGAATTATAACTTAAAATTTCATCCTTATTTTCTGCTTGCTCGAGCTTATTTGTTAACGCAATATTTTGACTCAAAACATCTTCTACATTATTTCCATAATTGACTACATACAACGATTTTGAGATAGAATTTGAAGAAGTTTCTAACTTTTGTTCCGCTATTTTTTGATCGGTTGGAACGTAATTTAATTTAGATAAATCTTTATCAAAATTCACATTATTAAACGTAAAACAACTTACTAAAATCAAAAGAACACAAGCACCAATCAATATCTTGTTATTATGAAATGAAAAGAACGCTAACTTCTCGATTATTGAAGAATTATTTTCAACAGCATCTTCTTTCGGATGATACAAATGTGGAATAATCAATAATGAAAAAACACCAGAAACAATAACTGTTATTCCAGCAAAAATCCCTAAATCTTTCAACACATCCGATTTCACAAAAAGTAAACACAAAAATGCAATCGCTGTAGTTGTACAGCTCATAATAAGCGGTTTCGTAATCTCTCTAAACAATGTTTTAGAATCGCTATTGTGCTTATAATGCGTCATGATATGCAACGAATAATCAATCGTTATTCCTAATAAAACTGCTCCAATACTCAAAGAAATTGCAGAAATTGTACCTTGAATAAAATACAAAAGTGCCAAAGCAAAGAAAAAACCAAAAACGGAAGGAATAAAAATAATTATCGGAATGTAAATTTTTCGATAAAATACAATTAAAATGACCATTAATGTAATCATCGAAATCAAAACAGTTGTAATAATATCTTGTTTAATTTGCTCTGCATTTGCTACCGCAATAAAACTTGAACCGAAATAACTTAATGTTGATTTTCCGCTATATTCAGGATTTAAATGCTGTTGAATTTCCTCTAATCGATTGACAAATTCGGTATTATGTTCTGTTTCACTTCCTGAAAATTTAGGATTGATAAAAAGAAATAATTTCGAATGATCTTTCGTTACAATAAATCCATTGTAAACCTCGAAATCATCCGTCAAATTCTTTTCTTTTAAACGATTTAACGCAACAAAAGTCAATCCAAGCGGATCTTTCAACATAAACTCTTTCGAAACTATTCCAGTCGGCGTAATTAAGCTTTTGTAATTACTTTCAACAATAGAAGCTATCGAATCTTTAGACAATTTTTGCTCTAACGTTTTATAATCTTCTTTCTCTAAAAAAAGCGGTAAATTTTGATGAACAAAATCAAAAGTAGAAGCAAAATTATCTAAATCATATTGCCCCTGAATATCATTATAATAGTTATTTAACGGTTGAATACTATCTAAAAAATCAGTTGCCTGTGCCGTCATATCATCAAGCGTTCCAGCTTTATCTTTTTCGATAATCACCGCAACTTTATCCGTAAATTTTAATTGAGCAATAACCTTTGCCATTGCATCATTTTTCTCATCTTTCGGAATGATTCGCGTAATATCTTCTTCAAATTTTAGTCGATTTGCAAAAAATGCACAAGCAACTAAAAAGAGAATAAAAAACAATACACTCAACCATTTATTCGCTTTGATTTGTAAAAATATGTTATAGAAAAATTTATGCATTCTTAACCTTCTTTTGACTGAAATAAGTTAACAAAAAATAACTTACAATTCCACTAACAATACTACAAAAAGTTGCTAAAACTAGGCTTCCGACAATATAACGAAGCAGATTTTTTTTAATAATTTCGAAAGAAACTAAACTCAAATCTAAATGAAAATTGTCCTGCAAAATAAATCCACCTGTCAACAAAGAAAGATAAATAATTATCGGAATCATTGGCGGAATACTAATATTGGAACAAAAGAAACTGATCACTTTATTTAGGCGAAACATTGATGCTAAAAAAATGGATAAAAAAGTTTGAAAGCCCCAAAATGGTGCAATTCCAAGGAAAATCCCCAAAGCAATTGAAAGCGCTTTTACTTTATTACTATCATTACTTCCTAAGATATCCTCTTTAATGAATGTTCGAATATTTTTTTTTTTGAAACTGAAGAAAAAATTACGAGGTTTAATGTAAAAAATCGTCAAAAAAACCAGAAAAGTATTCAAAATACTAATTCGTGTAAAATCTTGAAATGGACGAAAATGAGATACGCGTTCGTTTGGATCGTACAAAATATCAATTGGAATATTCGTCACCTCAATTCCTTTCCAAGCTGTTCGCACAATGATTTCAATTTCAAATTCAAATTTATTTGTCCAAAACTTTTTCGGAATAAATTTCAACGGATACAAACGATAACCAGATTGCGTATCATTCAGCTTAATTCCTGTCTCAAACCAAAACCAAAAATTAGAAAACTTATTTCCAAAACTACTTTTCTTCGGAATGCCATCTTGCTCCATTTGACGACTTCCAATAATTAAAACAGGCTTATTTTTTTGCTCTAATTCTGTAATAAAATTTGGAATATCATGCGGAAAATGTTGACCATCCGAATCGATTGTCAATGCATAATGGTAGCCTTTTTCTCGCGCAGTTTTGAAACCAGTACGCAATGCATTTCCTTTTCCTTTGTTTTCGGGAAGTTCAACTACAATAAACTGATTATGGTAATCTTTTAAAATTTCGGAAGTAGAATCCGTCGATCCGTCATTTATAACTATAATTTGATTCGCGTACTCCAAAACTCCATCAATCACACGCTTCAATGTTTTATGATTGTTGTAAGTCGGAATAAGTACACAAACTTTTTGTTCGTCTATTTTATGTCGAATAATCGAAAAATCCATTGATTAATTTAGTTTTTTCAGCTGTTGCGCTGTAAAAGTATTGTATTTTTTGGCGTAAGATTTCACCAAAGTTTTTACTTCTTTTGGCGCAGAACTATAATTTTCGACAATAAATGTTTTATCTTCTTGTATATTTTGATTGTATTTGATAAATTTTGGAATATTCTCTTGCACAATCAATCGAATTAAACGATTTTCAACATCTTTCGAGTCTTTTTTTATCGAATTATTGATCAAAGTTGCACCATCTGTAAAATATTGTTTCTTCGTTTCCTTATCTTTTATATACCTTGCTTTCAGAATTTTAGACGCTCCTTTATAGGCAATAATTGTTTGATTATCACCTGAATAATCATCTAATTTATTATACAAAATAGATACATTATTTGATGATTTCGAAGCGTTTTCAAAATCTGTTCTCAATTCGGATAAAGTTAATCCAAAAAAAAATGAAGCCGATAAAAAGATAGATAATAGAGTTTTCATTAATCCAGAACTTTATAAATTGCACTAAATTTCAACGCATTTGTCGTTTCAAAAAATGAAGAATTTTTCACTTTCACTTCATTATTTTCACAAACAACATTCAAACTCAAATCCAAAATAGGATTGATAAACGGATTTATTGTCGCCATAAATTTCACATTCGAAACTTTGGACAAAAACAAATCTTTTAAAACAAAACCTTCTGTTACTTCCTTTATAATCTGCATCATGCAAACACCAGGTGTAATTGGATTATTTGGAAAATGACCTTCGAAAACTTGATGATTTGGATTCAATTCAATTTGAACTTTAAAATTATTTTCATCAATTTTCTCAGTATTTTTAATGGTATATAGATTAGGAATAAGCATTTGTAATAGTTTTGAATTACAAATATAATCTAAAAAAAGATGATTTGTACGTTAGTTTACTCTTCCTCTAATTGTATATTTACTTTTGTAAGTGTAATACTTAAATTGAAGTGATTATGTTTAATTGAAATCTGTTTTGGAAAATCTGTTAAATCTGTCGAAAATTGGTTAATTGTTTTTATTTTATTATTCTTTAAATGAACCAATTCATTGAAATAATTTGATTCTTTCTTAGCAAAAATTAAACTCACTTCTTTTGATTTTAAAATCGTTTGATTTGTCGTTTTTATACACTCATCAACTGGAAAATCATTTTTAAAAATAGCTTGTAAATCTTCTGCAAGAGTTTTTACAACCACTTTTTTATTCAAATCTGGCATCGCATAATTCAATGTATAATCGTGGTCCGTGACTGACAAATCGAATAACGTATTCCCAAAATCAGACGTCATCACCACACGATGCGAGTTGTAACCCAATTTTTTCACAACAAAATTACCTTTCATTTCCTTTTTCATGAACGTAATCTTGAAACGGTAACTATATTCTTTATCAATTGAACTAAAATATGGATTCAAAAACTCTCTTTCATCCTTTTGTTGTTCTTGTATATCAGCAATTTTGTAAGTCGTTCCACAAGAGGTTAAAATGAAAAAACTAAGGATTAAAAACAGACGCATTTATTGTTTTATTTAAAGATTTGTTGGTAAATAAAATTTTTGTGTAATCATCCGAAGGTTCAATTAATTTGACTTCCGTAACTGTCGATTGACCTGAATAAAACGTCAACTGAATTTCTTTAATGTACTTTTTTACATCCTTTATTTTTGGTTGTAATTTCGCAATTCGAGATTTATCTGTTTTTACATAAGTTATTACAAAATCGTTTGTATCAAACAAATTTCCACTTACACTTCCTACGATTAATTGATTTAATTTTTCAAATTTTTTATTTCCTTGTAAATCTACACTCGATTTTTTTCCTTCATCATTAATATAGATTTTTCCATTGTTAAAAATCACATTATAATCAATTGGTTGAGTATAATTCCAACGCATCGCTTTCGGATTTTGCAAGTACAATTTTCCTTTCGAAACAATTGGTTTATCCAAGAAACTCATTACTTTATATTGCGTAAAATCAGCCGTCAACGTCTGTATTTTCTTAGAATCAGCTATAATATCTTTTTTGAAATTTTCAATTTCAACATTACTCATTTTACTTTCTTGCGCAAATATTGTCAAGTGAAAAAAAGTAAATAAAATGAAGATTTTAGTTTTCATATACATCAATTTTCAAGAGTTCATTTAACGGAACTACTTTATAATTTTCCTTTTGTAAAAATACGAATAATTGCTCTAAAACATTCACCGTTTTGTCCGAAGTATCATGCATCAAAATAATCGAACCAGGCTTTATTTGACCAGTAATTCGATTCAATAATTTTTTTTCATCATTGATAACTGTATCCAAAGAACGAATGCTCCAACCAATTACATTATGTTGAGTTTTATTTAAAGCCTTTGCTATATGTGGATTCGTTACACCAAAAGGTGGTCTAAAAATTTTAGTTGTAACGTTTATTTTTTCTTTAATAAGTTGATTGGTAGAAACAATTTCTTCAACAATTTTTTCAGCAGAATAAAATCCATTTTTAGAAGAATGATGAAATGTATGATTTCCTATCAAATGCCCTGACTGATGAGTTTTTTGAAGAATTTCAGGATACTTTTCGATTTGTTTTCCAATGCAAAAAAAAGTTGCTTTTGCATTATTTTTTTCTAATATAGATAAAATTCTTGGCGTAAATTCTGTAGGTCCATCATCAAAAGTTAGAGAAATTATTTTCTCTGTATGATTATTTCCTCGATGATAAGCTTTCAAAAAATAGTTAAATCGAATTTCAAAAGCACCAAAAATCGTCAATGTTAACCATACAAAAAAAGGTTTCAATAAATAAAAAAAAGACAAACCTTTTGTAAAACAACCAATTGATAAGCAGATTAGTATAATTACAAAAAGGATTGTAGCAACTCTGAATTTCATATCGATTGAAGCAATACTAAACTTAAATCCTTGCCTTTATGCTCATTCACCAAAAGTACGTTTTTATAACTTTCAGCTTTTACATCATTCATTTTGAATTGATTTGGTAAAGTTTGATTTTTCAGCAATTCACATCCTAACACAAATCCGAAAGCAGAATAAGTTCCAAATTCTCCAATAAAATCTTTGTATTCAAATAACTCAATTTCATTTAAGTTATTAATATTCAATGAATTTTCACCAGAAATAATTGCATCAATATCGGTTAAATTTATATGATTCAATTGAATAAATTTTAGAATTTCGGAATATAAATCTTCATAGTAATTTAAAATAAAAACATCTAAAACTTTCGCGTAAGAGTTTTCTTTTCTCTCATTCGATAAAACACAAAAATGTGCGCCTTCACTATATTTAATTCCTTGATTATCTTTTGATTCAATCTCACCAATTAATTGTAACAACTGATATGTTCTTTCTCCAATTTCATCAATTCCACCAACCAAAACGTTGTTTACTTCTTGATTTTCTACTTGTAAAAACCCATCTAAAAGCGCATTTTCAAAGGAATTAAAACCATTTGTATACGTAAAATTGTATGCATTACAACCAAGATGCAAAGCTATTTGAGAGCCAACCGTATTATGTGTAGATTGAATAAAAGCTGTTGGTGTTAAAAACTCTTCTTTATTTTGAATAATATTCGTCAAAAACTTTTCAGAATCTACCAAACAACCTAAAGCCGTTCCTGTAATTATTGCCTCTAATTGTTTAATTCCTGCATCATTTAAAGCTTTTAGAGAAGAATAAATTCCCATTTTAACTCCCGAAGCCATTCTACGACTCATCGCTGCCGAAATCATATCTTTAAGAGAAGGAGATTTTGCCTTTGTTATTGAAGTTTCTAAAGGAAGAAAATCATTTGTAATTTCATCTATAAATTGCGCATTTACAAAACCTAATCCGTTTACAAATACTTCTTTCATGATTTAGAAAAAATTAAAGTTGAACAATTTCCTCCAAAACCAAACGAATTTGATAACACATATTCAATATTTTTCTTTTCCAATTTAGTAGTCGGAAAGATATTCAACTCTTCAATCGGAGATTGAAAATTAAGATTTGGATATACAAGATTATGTTGAAGACTCAACAAGCTAAAAACCGCTTCTACACTCGCAGCAGCAGCCAACGTATGACCAGTAAATGGTTTCGTAGAACTGAAATTAGGAACATTTTCTCCGTAAATCCTCTTCAAAGATCGACCTTCTGTTAAATCATTATTGTTCGTAGCAGTTCCATGAACATTGATATAATCAATTTCGGTTGGTTGAATAGCTGCTGTTTCTAATGCTTTTCTCATCGCCAAATACGCTCCTTCTCCATTTTCAGAAGAAGCTGTTTGATGAAATGCATCGTTCGAATTTCCTACACCAATCAAATAACCATGGACTTTTTTGTTTGATTTTTGAACAGATTCTTCCGACTCTAAAACCAAATAAGCAGCTGCTTCTCCAAGATTCAAACCTTTTCGATTTTTATCAAATGGTTGATTAAATTCATCACTCAAAATCATCAAACTTTTGAATCCATTAATGGTAAATTTTGACAAAGCATCCGTTCCGCCAACAATCACTCGATCCAATTTTCCTGAATTAATCAAGCGCGCGCCATACATAATCGCATTTGCAGCTGAAGAACAAGCCGTACTAATAGTCGATACAAAGCCTTTCAAACCAATTTCATTTGCAATTTGATTAGAAGAAGCACCAGCATCATGACTCGAAATATACTTTTGTTTTTCAGGCAGATTTTCATAATCCAAAAAGTAATTTTCTGTCCTATCCATTCCTCCTACACTTGTTGAAGAAATCAGTCCTGTTCTGACTTCATTTACATTTTCGATTCCTGCATTTTGCAGAGCTTCTTTCACAGCAATTAGTCCTAACATCGCTGTTCGAGAGAAATTATTATCCGGAGATAAATTTAAAAAAGTTGCTAATTCATCGTTCGATAATTTAATTTCTCCTACAAAAATTTCGTTTTTATGAATAGAATCAAAATTTTCGAGGCGTGACAAACCATGCTTTTGATGAATTAATGAATCGAAATTCTCTTCGACATTTTTACCAATTGCCGAAATAATTCCCATTCCTGTTATTGCAACTTTTTTATGCATTATTTTGTTCTATTTTTCTCAATATAATCTGCCATTACTTCAACCGATTGAAAGATCGTTTTTCCTTCTTTCGGATCTGTAATTTTGATTCCATATTCTTTATCCAATAAAACAATCAACTCCAAAGCATCGATTGAATCTAATCCCAAACCATCTCCAAATAAAGGATCATCATTTCTGATATCCTCTACTGATACATCTTCAAGATTTAAAATTTCAATGATTTTAACTTTCAAATCGTTAATTAAATTTTCCATAGTATTTTTTATTGTTAACTAATATTGTTTTTAATCTATTAAGTACATTTTCGCTTCGTAATCACCTTTTAAATAATCTACCCAAGCCAAAACAACTTTCTTTGCTTTATTTTTTTGAATTAAATAATTCGCATACTTTTTTAATTGTTCTTCATTAAAATTTTCCGAAATAAAAAAAGCATTTTCAGTCTTCAATCGATGACGAATACTCACCTCACCCAAACAAATATTTGCTAATGTGTAAACAAAAACTGCTGGACTCGGAAAAATTTCATCAGCAGATTGAATACTTTGTTGATGTTTCAAATCTGATTCTAAGCTCGAATTTCGATTCGCAAAAACCAATGCAATATCTTGATTTTCGTTCAATGTATTTTCATCTTTCAACAAAATTTCGGCAGCTAAAAAAGCTAATTTACTCTGATGATCCATTTTATAAAATTTTGGATAATCAATCTGGAAAGATTTGAAGAAATTTTTCGAAAATATACCAAAATCTCCTGAAGAATCTTCAAAATAAAGTTCATCATTCAACCAAACTTGTTCGTTTTTAATCTCAACTTTAGTCATTTTGAACTTTTTTTAGAATAATTACTGCATTACTTCCTCCAAAACCAGAAGAAGTTTTCAAAATAATATTGACTTCTTTTTGAAGATTTTTTTTCAAAATATTTAATGGAACTGATGTTCCTATTTCATCGAAATTATGACTTTTCAAAAGCAAATTTTCTTGTGCTTGCTTCATCGAAATAATCAATTCTAACAATCCAGAAGCTCCCAATGTATGTCCGTAAAAAGCTTTCAAACTATTTGTCGGAATCGATTCCAATTGTAAACGATTAAAAGCAATTGCCTCCATTTCATCATTATACAATGTAGCCGTTCCATGAGCCGAAATATAATCTATTTCATTTGATGAAATATTTGCCTCTTTCATTGCCGATTCTATACTCGATACCAAGCCTTCACCCGTTCGAGATGGTCCAGAAATATGATTTGCATCGTTGATTGAAGCTTCACCTAAAATCAGAAAACTATTTTCGTCTTTATTTTTTGAAAGATAAACACAAGCCGCAGCTTCGCCTAAATTTACACCTTTTCTATCTTTGTCAAATGGTTTACACAACTCAAAATCCATTGCCTGAAAAGAATTGAAACCTGTTAAAACAAAATCTGTCAATTCATCCAAAGCCAAAACATAAGCATCATCAAATTCATCCATTTCGATGAAACGTTTTGCAACATTAACTGCTAAAACTCCCGAAACACAAGCATTTGAAACAATAATTGGTTCTGTTTTAAACTCAAAATAGTTTGCAATCTTCTTTGCAAAATTTGGAATTGAAGCTTTTTCTAACGAATTAGAAAGTTGATCAATATTACCTTTTGTTGTTGAAATTATAAAAGCAGTACGTTGTGAAATTTTCGATTTATCAATAATAGATTGAAGAGCTAAAATCCCAAATAATTCTAATCGCGTATAAATCTGATTATCTTCAACTTGATCTTTTAAATTTAAGAAAATTTCATCATCAATTTTTCCAGCATAAAAATTCTTTAAATGTCCAAAAGAATCAATTTTAGAAACAGCAGAATTTCCTTTCACTAATTCATTCCAATTCGCTTGAATAGAATTTCCGAAAGGCGTGAAAATATTTGTACGATTAATGTAAACTTTTTCCATTACAACAATCCTACTTTTTTCTTCCATTCTTCAAAAAATGGCGGTAATGTTAACATTAAATCTCCTTCGTTGTCTAAAAAAACTTGAATCGTTTCTCCAATACAAACTAACTTTTCATCTTGATTAAAAATCTTGAATTTATATATCATTTTAGCCGCCAAAGTATTTTCAAAAATCGTTTCTATTCTACATATATCACCATATTTCAACGGAAATTTGTGTTCACAAACCGACTTAATAATTGGTGTTACAAATCCACTTTTCTGAATATCCAAATAACTAATCCCAAAATGACGTCCAAAAGCTTCCCTTCCATCTTCAAAATACGTAATATAATTCCCATGCCACACAATTCCCAACGGATCGGTTTCATTGAATCGTACTGCGAAATTGGAATTATGTACTAATGTTTTAATCTTCTCTTCTGAACTTATCATAATATATAGCGGCAAACAAGGTAATAATATAGAACAAAGTTAACAAAATAATATTCGGAACAATCTGAAGAAAAGATTGATTTCTCAGGATTAAACTATAATAGCCATCGAGTGCCCAATTCATCGGTGATATTTTCGCGAAATGTTGCATAAAATCTGACATCGCAAAAACTGGAATCCAAACACCGCCAATTGCGGCTAAAATCACGACCAAAGTCGCTCCAAAAGGTGCAGATTGTTCTTGGGTTTTCGCAATTGTACCAATTAAAAGTCCTAATCCAATTGCTGCTAAAGAAGCGAATAAAGTCAATCCGTAAATCGAAAATAATATGCCATCCGTTTTGAAACCTGGTAAATCAATCAATGGAAAAACTAATTTAGCGACACATAAAATCATAGTAAATTGTAGTAAACTTATGATTAAATACGTGATCGTTTTAGCGATAATTTGAACAGAATAAGGCATTGGACTTGTTAATAATCGAATGTGCGTACCTAAACTTTTCTCTTTTACAATATTGATTGACAGCGGAACTACGATAAAAAATATCGCAAATAATGTCCATGCAGGCACATTATGTTGTGTTACATTTGGTTTCAAAACTGATTTAGAGTCCTCAGGAACAACCTCTTGAAAATGAATAAACTTCTCATTTTGAAATCCTAAATCATTTGATCCCATTTCTTGCTGAAATGCTTTGTAAATACTTTTATTCTCAGTATCTGTAATTAATTTATCCAAAACATTCGATACATTTTCTTTGAAAGCAAGCGAAGTTGCAGGATCAAAGTATAATTTAATCGTTTTTGGATCGACTTGTTGATTATATTTCACTTGCGTGCTATCAAAAGCAAATTCGTTCAGAATTTTCTCAACATTTTGATTGATTTTATAATTCAAATCTTTTGATAATCGCACTGGTATTACAATTCCGACTTGATATTTACCTTTAAAAACTTCGGATTTCAGTTCATCTTCCGTTAATTTTTTTCCATTTAATTCAGTTACAATTTTTAAATTTCCTGAATGTGAAATATGTTTTTTTACAATTGCGGAAATACTATCCTGATCATGATCAATAAATAGAACAGGAATACTCGCTTCTGCAAAAGAATCGTAAGTACTTTTCTGAATTTTAGTCACCGTAATAACCAAAATCAAAGGCATAATAAAAAGAATTACCAATCCGCCAATATCGCGAATGAGTAATAAAATTTCTTTCTTAATACATGCTAAAAGTTGGCTCAACATATCACGATAATTTAGTTAGATTAACAAAAGCTTCCTCCAAATTATACGCATTCACTTGCTTGATTAATTCTTTCGGTTCGGCTGTTACAATCGATTTTCTTTGATTCATAATTGTAACTTGCGTACAAAAATCTTCGGCTTCTGCCATGTGATGCGAAGTGTAAACAATCGACATTCCTTGTTGATGCAATTCTTGTAAATAATCCAATAACGCAATTTTTGATTGTATATCAACACCAACGGTTGGCTCATCTAAAAAGAGGATTTCTGGCTGATGAAGAATTCCTGCCAATAAATTAATACGCCGTTTCATTCCGCCCGAAAAAGAATCAATTTTTTTATCCAAAAACTTACTCATTCCTACTTTTTCTGTCAAAAGTTGAATCTTTTCGTGTAATTCTTTTGAAGGAACTTTATAAATTTTTCCAAAAAATTCTAAATTTTCTCGCGCCGTCAAAGTTGGATACAAAGCATATTCTTGCGGAACAATTCCAATGATTTTCTGAATCTTTTTTAAATCCATTTTTTGATTTAAATTCTGAATCACAACATTACCAGAAGTTGGTTTAATCAATCCAGAAAGTATCGACATCAAGGTTGTTTTCCCTGCTCCATTTGGACCAAGTAAACCGTGAATTTCGTTCTGTTTTATCGTCAAAGAAAAATCTTCTAACGCAAAAACATCAGAATTTTTATATTTTTTATATAATTTTTCAATTTCAATCATCTGTTGCTAAATTGCTTTTCTTAAACGTTTAAAAAACGATTCTTCCAAATCGGCTAATTCCAACAATTGATTCGAAATCACATCGTAAATATCTTGCGCATTATTTCTTTTTTTATAAACTCTTGATGCATTTAGAGCAAAATCTCGCCATTTATCTCCTATTTCAGATATTTCTATAGCAAAATCATTCAAATTTGGTTGACTCAATTTTTGTGAAGCTTCTTGTAAAAAAGCAGCATAAATATATCGAAAACCACCACCTCCTGTTCCAATTTCTTCTTGCATTCGAATCATTTGCGCCAGAAAATAATTTGTCTTTGCGTTCCCAATTTTCTTGGGCATTTTTTTGATTCGTTTCGCAACCATTCTAATTCCACGAACACCAACAATCGGAACTGGCGCTAACATTTCACGACACGTTTTTTTAATTCCTTTTTTTATTGCTTTCTCAAAATCAATATTTTCTGGAATAAATTCAGGATAATATAAATGTCCTTTTGGTGCTAAAACTCCTTTCGAAAAACGAACTTTTTCTAACTCATTTTCAGTCAATTTTGTCGTTTCTTGCATAACAGGGTCACTGATTAAATACGTTTGATCTTGTTTTCCGAAAACAACTAAATTATGTCCGTTAAAATGAAACTTATATTCTTCTGGAAAATAAGTCAAATTGTACACACCAACCTGTAAACCGCAAGGTCGATTGGCTAAAAGTTGCTCATCTAAGAAAGTTTGGGCTGATTTTGTAGAGCGAAATTTATGACGTTTAACCATTATACCAAGATTTTTTGCTGCACAATTAAAAATCATTCCTGGCATTGGACGATAACTAATCGCAGGCGCATGATTGACTTTTAAGAAAGGTAAAAACACAAAGAAAAGACCAGAACCAATCCCAAAAATCATCGGTTCTGAAATATCAATTCCTTTATTTTTTAATAAGTTGGAAGCAACTCCATTTTCGCAATGTGCTGATTGAAAATGTTTAAAATCAGTTATGGTTTCCATCAAAGTTTTTTAATTCATCAACCGAAATTTCAAAAGCTTCGGCATATTTTTTTAGTGTTGATTCTTTTAATTTTGAGAAAACAGTTGGTTTTGCATGTCTTTTGACAAAAATCTTCCAAATTCCGACATAATTAGACAAAATTTCCCAATCCATACGTTTCAATTCCATGAAATATAAAATTGGACTTGCTTTTCCATCAATTACTTTTTGTCTTGCTTCCTCTGTGCGTTCATCCAAAATTTTTAAAGTTTCGGACTGAACAATATTCTTCGCTTCCCAACCCGCACTCAATGTTTGGGAAAATTCTCCCTGTTCATCAATTGCGTAATAAACTTCGTTGAAATCCTTGAGATGTCCTTTATCTTGTGGTACTTCTGATTGTTTCATTTTTTATGGTTTTGAAGCATCAAATTCATTGTAGCTGTCGCAATTATTTCGTCATTTAAAATAACTTTTGCTTGCATCAAACTAATTGTAAATTCATCGTAATCGAAAACTTCTAACAACGTTGCTTTTGTTGTAATGGTTTGATTAACTTTTGGTAATTGCATAATTTCGGCTTGTTTGATCGTGCTAATAAAGCCGATTACATCGCCTTTGTGTACATCAGAAAAATTGATAAAATAGTTTTGTCCAATAATTGTCGAACAAACTTGCGCCATATTTTCCAATAAACCCACTTCAGTAAAATATTCGTTCTGAATAAATAATTGATCCGATTTTATCGTAAATAAAGCTTCAACATAGGTTTTCTCAATCCAAGAAATCGTGTCTACAAAAAGCATTGGTTCACGATGCGGAAGAAATTGTTGAATATCAATTTGCTGATTTACTTTCATAAAATTATGTTTCTGCAATCACTGTTTTCATCTCTCCTTTTGCAATTACTTCTCCTTCAATCTTTGTTTCAATCGAAACCAAAGTCACTCCCATTACTTCGTGCAAAATAGTTGCTGTTGTTGTTAAATTTTCATTCACTTTTGGCAAACGATTAATCTCTATTGATTTCATCGAGCCAATATATCCAGTTGGAGCTGATTCATTTCGAATATAAAATTGATAACCTGTATACAAAGCAACTGTTTGTGCCATGTGTTCTAATATTCCAGATTCTCTCAATTGATTATTTTCGACAAAAATCGATTCGTTTTTGACTGTTAAGCTTCCAACAACTTTTCCTTCTTCATATTCAAAAATAGCATCTACCATTATAATTGGTTCGCGTTGTGGAATCAATTGTTTGATAAATTCTATCGTATGATTGGGTAATTGTATTTTATCCATTTTTAAACGACTGTTAAATAAGCGTACGAATACGAAAAACGTCCACTTTCTGGTACGCAAAGCATAATACGATCTCCTTTTTTAAGGTTTCCGTCTTGAAAAAGTTCGTCAAGCATCAAAAAAACAGACGCTGAACCCACATTTCCAACTTTGCTTAAATTCATAAACCATTTCTCTAACGGAATATGAATGTCTTTCTTACAAAATTCGTCATACAAACCTTGAACAAAATAATTTGACGACACATGCGGCAACAAATAATCAATTTCATTTGACGATAATTGATGTTTATCCATTGCAGCTTTCATGCTTTCTACGCCTTTTATCAAAATATTATCATTCAGAATTTTGACATCTTGTTTCAATGAAAAAACGGATTCTTTTAACCATTCTTCTGAAGAAAAATCGCTCCAAGGTTTCATTTCTCCATTTGATAATTTATCACCTCCGGCATACATACACGTTTCCAATTCGTGTGCGTAAGAATAGGATTCCATCCACTCAATTTTAAGTGAAATCGTATTTTCATTTGGTTGATTTTGCAATAAAAAAGCTGCAGCACCATCTGATAACATCCAACGTAAAAAATCTTTTTTAAATGCTATAATTGGTTGTTCTTCTAATTCTTTTAAATTCTCAACTTCATGCTCAAATTTTTCGGCTTTCATCCAAGTGGAAACTCGCTCAGATCCTGAACAAATTGCATTTTTAGAATTTCCTGATTTTACCGAAAGATAACCAAATTTTAACGCATTCATTCCTGAATTACAAACTCCTGATGAAGAATTTAACTCCACCGAAACATTATTTTGCAATAAACCATGTACCATCGCGGCATGAGAAGGCAACAACAAATCTGGCGTTGAAGTCCCACACGACAACACTTCTATCTCATTTTTTGAGAACTGTGCATCAAATAAATTTGTAATTGCATTACTCGTCAATTCGGCATTAGAATGTGTAACATTTCCAGTATTATCGAGAGCGTAATAACGCGTTTTGATTCCATTATTTCTTAAAACGATTCTTCGAGCTTTTGAAGGAATTTGATTAATTTTCCCTAAAAAATCTTCCATTTCATCATTCGAAATTGGTTGATTTGGCAAAAACTTCGACGTTTTCGTTATATATACATTTTGCATATTATTCTATTCCTTGAAAATATTTTATCTGTTTTTTGTATTTAAAATAGTTGAACGGATAAAATATAATATATAACAAATTTACTAGTGGAGATATTATCCAAATAGCTAAAATTAAATAATAATAAAAGAATTTCAAATACTTTTCTCGCTGTTTACCTTGTTTAGAATCAATAATTTTAGACCAAACTTTAAACATTCGATTCCCTTTTGTATCCACAGAAACTAAAAAAGGTTTAACCTCAACGGCTCCAGATTGAATTAAATTTTCTTGTAGATTAGAGTAATTATTATTTTGGATTGAATTTAGAATAATTTTACCAAATCTTCTACTTTCCTGAATAGTTTTTTCACTAATTCCTGGCAAAGGCAACAAATTGAACATTCGCTTTTTAACGCCCGAAAACATCCAATTTACAATTGTCATGGCGCTTACTAAATTTGGCGTATGATCGACCAATGCAATGTTTCCAACTAATTTTGCTTGGCGTTCTTTCAAGATTGTTTTGATTTTTTCTTGTGCTAAGAACCACATATTTCGTGAACCGCTAATTGTAATTATTTTAGAATTTTCTAAAATTTGCTGCGTTTGTTTATCCCTTAAAAAAGAATTTATTGGAATAGATGGCGATAAAAACCAAACTTGATAATACAGTAAAATCAAATCATATTTCTGATTCAAGATTTCTGTCGGAATTGGTTTAATCTTCTTTTCTTTTTGAAGAAAACTATCTGGAAAAGCATTAAAAAAAGAATAAAAATCCCACGGAAAAGGAAATTCCTCTTCCATTTCTATCTTATATTTCGTTAAATTAATATCTTGGTTTTGAACTAAATCATATGTTGTTTGATCGACAATTTCTTTTAACTGTCCTGACTGCGAGTAATAAACAACTAATACGTTGCATTTCATGTAAAGGTTTAGGTTTTTTAGTGGTTTGAAAATTCATATTGTGGTCTAATTTACTTCCAAAAATCGAAATAATTAAACCATTGATAAGGATATTTTTTTACAATGGTTTCTAGATTGACGCAAAACTCTTTCAAAAGTGCATTTGCATCACGATGTTTGAAATTTGCTTGACGCGCATATAAATGATAATGTAGATTCTTTTCCTTCATTACATACACAAAAGCAACGGGCACTTTCAAGCGAGAAGCGATAGAAAATGGTCCTGCAGGAAAATTAGCTTGTTTCCCAAGAAGCTCTTCTGACATCGTTTTATTTCCTTCAAAATAACGATCTCCAGTAAAACAAATTAATTCGTTTCGACTAAGCGCATTATTAATCTCAAAAATATGTGATAAATCTTCTTGAATCAAGATAAACTTTACCGAAGGTTTCATCGAAATACTTTCTAAATATTCTTTGATAACATTTCGTTCTAAATCTGTTGTAACTAAATTGATTTGACAATCAAAATCGATGTCTGCAAAAAAATGTTCAGCAACTTCGAAATTACCAACATGCGCACTAATTAAAATTCCACCTTGTTTTTGATCCAATAGATTTTTTAATAATTCTATTCCATCAAATTCGTACGAGTATTTGTTACGCAAACCTGCATTAATTGCTGTTTTATCAATCAAAGTTTGTCCAAAAGTATAATAACTTTTGTAAACACTTAAAATTGATTTGAAAACCGAAAAATTTAATCGATAACGAAAGTATTCGTAAATAGATTTATTACTGCTATAAGCCGTTATAAAATAATAAAAAGCTACAAAAATTAAGACTGAGTAAGCAGCCTTAATTCCGAGCTTTTTCATAACATTGACAAATATTTTGTATCCCAGGACCGTTCCTTTAGAACGACCATCCCATTGTTTCATATCTGTTATTTATTTTCTAACTTTTGTTCTACAATTGCGTAGAAATCTTCAAAAGTTATCATATTTTGAAAATCTTCTTTAATTAATTTCACACCGAAATTAGATTCAATGATTACCACTAAATCAACATAGTCCAAACTATCTAAATCTAAAGATTCTTTAATATTTTTTTCCTCTGAAATCACAGAAGGATCAACCTCAAATTCATCAATTAAGATAGCGTTTAATTTTTCAGCGATTTGACTTTTCACCATATTAGGAGTTAAATTTTTTAATTACTAAGGCAGAATTTGTTCCACCAAATCCAAAAGAATTCGACAAATATACATCAAATTCTTTATTTAAGGTTTCTTTAACAATGTTTAATTTAGCTGAATCTTCGTCTGCTTCTTCAAAATTAATATTTGGAGCAATAAAGTTATTCATCATCATTAAGTTAGAATAAATAATCTCACTTGCTCCTGCCATCCAACATTCGTGTCCCGTCATCGATTTTGTAGAACTTACAAAAGGCTTCGTTTTTCCAAAAACTTGGTCAATCGCTTTTGCTTCGTTTGCATCACCAACCGGCGTAGAAGTCGCATGTGCATTAATATATTGAATTTCATCTGCCGAAATTTTTGCTTGTTTCAGCGCTCTATTCATCGCTATTGCTGGTCCATCTACATTTGGCGTAGAAATATGTCCACCATTCGATGAAAAACCATAGCCCAAAACCTCAGCAATAATTGGTGCACCACGTTTTACAGCGGATTCATAACTTTCTAAAATCAATGTTGCTCCACCTCCACTCGGCACCAAACCATCACGATTTTTGTCGAAAGGACGACAAGCTTTTTCAGGATGCTCTTCATTTTCTGAAAAGACACCTAAACCATCGAAACTTGCCATTGCATATTTATTAATTTCTTGCGCTCCTCCACAAATAATCATCTCTTGCAAACCATCTTTGATCATCATATAACCTAATCCAATCGAATGCGAACCACTTGCACAAGCTGCACTAATTGTAAAATTGATTCCAGTCAACTCAAAAATTGTCGCAAGATTCATCGTTACAGTAGAATTCATGGATTTGAAAATAGCTCCAGAACCAATTAATTCTGTATCTTTTTTCTCGCGAACAATATCTATTGCATCTATAACCGCTTTCGAAACGCTATCGTTTCCATATATAATTCCGACTTCGTTAGTCTTGATATATTCTTCCGTCAAATTAGCATTTTTCAACGCTTCCAAAGTTGCCATATAAGCAAACTCTGTTTCTTGACCGATTGTAATTCGTTGTCTACGATTCAAAAAAGGTTTCAAATCTGGTGTTGGAACAGCTCCCGTCAAAGCAGATTTAAAGCCAAATTCTTTGCGTTCTTCATCAAAAATAATCCCTGATTTTCCTTGACGCAAAGATGCTGTTACTTCTTCTAATGATGTTCCCAAGCAAGAATAGATGCCCATTCCTGTTATTACGACTCTTTGGCTCATTTTATCTAAGAATAAATTCCTCCATTTATATTAATAACTTCTCCCGTGATATAACTCGATTTTTTAGAAACCAAAAAGCTTACCAAATCGGCAACTTCTTCGGCTTTTCCAAAACGATTGGCTGGAATCAGCTTCTTTAATTCTTGTTGATCCAATTCATCTGTCATATCCGTTTCGATAAAACCTGGTGCAACAGCATTCACCGTTACATTACGTTTTGCTATTTCTTGCGCCAATGCTTTCGTCGCTCCTATTACAGCAGCTTTTGCAGCAGAATAATTTGTTTGTCCTGGCGTTCCTTTCAAACCGGAAACTGAAACTATATTGACAATTCTTCCGAATCTATTTCTCAATAATGGATTAATAAAAAAGTGAGTTACGTTGTAAAAACCATTCAAGCTCGTATTAATCACATTTGACCAATCATCTTGCGAAATCCACATAAACAAATTTTCTTTCGTAATCCCTGCATTGTTTACAATAACTTCTACAATTGCATCTGTTTTTTTTTCTGACCATTCTGTTAAAACTTGTTGCGTTTGATTTGCGTCAGCCACATCAAATTTTAAAATTTCTCCTGTTCCACCTAACGCTTCCACTTCTTTCAAAGTCTCTAACGCAGCAGCTTCATTCGAATTATAATTTATTAAAAGATGATAATCGTGTTCTTCGGCAATTTTAAGACAAATTGCTTTTCCAATTCCACGAGAACCACCTGTTACAATTGCACATTTCATGCTTTATAAAATCTATTTTTTAATCATTAAAAAGTTCAGCATTATCAAACCATTGATCTGCTAATACATTTCCATTCTCATCAAGAAAAGCCCACTTCCCTTGCTTCTTTACACGAGCTAATTTACCATTGAACCCTTTATCTTTTTGTGAAAATCCGAAACTTACAGAGATGTCATACAAAGCTGGAATGACTAATTTACCATCTTTATTGACAAATCCCCATTTACTACCCTCTTTTACTGGAGCTAATCCTATTTCACTAAAAACTTCTGCATTATTATATTTTGGTCGAATAACGACTTCTCCTTGTTCATTAATAAATCCCCATTTCCCTTTATCCTCAATAGGAGCTAACCCATTAGAAAATGATTTTGCATTAGAAAAAATAGGTGTTATTATCCACTCTCCTTTTTTATTTATAAAACCAAACTTATGATTTTTTCGAGCAAAAGTGTATGAAGAAGAGTTAAAATTCCCAATAAAGTCTACTCCTTCAATAGCTATAAATTGATTGTTAGAAACAATTCCAAAATCAGTTCCCTTTTTTGCCCAAACAACATCTTGATTAAATTCTCCAACATCATCATATTCCAAGTTGACAATCAAATTTCCTTTTGTATCAATTACACCCCACTTTTTGTTTAAAGCTACTTTCGCATATCCATTTATAAAAGTTCTGATAACATGATATGTTGGCTCAATAAGTACATTTCCATTATAGTCAATTAAACCGACCAAATCTCCTTTTCTGATAAATGCAACTCCTTCATTAAAGTCATATACTTTATCAGTTAAAGGATAATTTTGTTGTTCACCTTTTGTATTAATGTATGTCCATTTTTTATCAATCTCAACCATTGCTATTCCGGAATTAAACTTCTTTGCATTGGAATATTGAGGTTCTATTACCCACTGATTTTCTTTATTAATAAATCCCCAAAAATTTCCTTTTTTAATTGCAGCAAGTCCTTCTGAAAAATCCTTTGCATCAGAATATTGAGGTTCTATTAAATATTGTCCGTATTCACCAATAAATCCAATTTTATTTTTTGTTTTTACTAATGCTAATTTCTGTGCAGATAATATTCCAAAAAAGACAGTTAAAAATGATAATAAAAGATATTTTCTCATCAATATATTTTTAAAATTTCAGTAAACAATTTTTCACTTCCTTAAGATAAGGATAAATCACCTCATCTTCTTTAAACGCAGGAACAATTTTACGAATCGAATCATAAAAAGCTTTTCCTTTCGAAGATAGTTTATCTTGTATTTGTAGAAATTCTATCGCTTGCGTTACAGCCAAACTCTGAACCGTCAACACTTCGAACGTATTATCAATCACTTTTGCGCAAATCGTTGCCGCATTTGTTCCCATACTCACAATATCTTGATTATCGTTATTGTTTGGAATACTATGCACATACATCGACGTAGAAAGTGTTTGATTTTCTGCCGTTGTAGAAGTCGCTGTAAATTGAGCAGCCTGCAAACCAAAATTAAAACCAAGCCTTCCTAAATTGACAAAAGGAGGTAAAATATTATTGATTTTTGGATTGACTAAATAATTTAATTGACGCTCACTCAGCATTGACAGACGAGTTACAGCTAATTTCAATTTATCCAATTCTAATGAAACATAATCGCCATGAAAATTCCCTCCATGATGAACAGTTTCATTTTCGACATCAATAATTGGATTGTCACTTGCCGAATTTATTTCATTTTCTAACACTTCTTTCGCGGCATTCCATGTATCATAAATTGGTCCTAAAATCTGAGGAACACAACGCAACGAATAATATTCTTGTACTTTTTCTTCAAAAATTTTTTCGGTACGCTCTTGATATAGTTCATCAGCACGTTTTTTGACTAATTTACTGTCATTCAAAAAATCGGTCATTTTATTCGCTATATAACGTTGACCAGCATGTTGTTTAGCTTCATTCAATGGTTTTGAATAATGATCATCAAAAGATTGTACAATCTCATTCATCATCGAGCTTAACGTAATCGAAAGATTGATTAATTGATTAACCTTTATCAAATTTACCATTCCAATACCCGTCATTACCGAAGTTCCATTCATAATTGATAAACCTTCACGAATATGAACTTCTATTGGTTGAAGATTTTCAAGTTCAAAAACTTCTTTCGTCGATTTGATATCTCCTTTATAAAAAACTTCACCTTCTCCAATTAATGTCAAAGCTAAATGCGCCAATTGAACCAAATCTCCACTCGCACCAACACTTCCATGTTGATAAATGACAGGTAAAATATCACGGTTCACTAATTCTTGCATCAATACTAAAACTGAAGGATGTATCCCAGAATATCCCAATGAAAGCGTATTAAAACGTGCAATAACAGCAGCTTTTGTTTGATCTAACGTCAACGGTTCTCCAATTCCTGTACAGTGACTTCTGATTAAATTATATTGAAGTTGAATTGTATTTTC
Organism: Empedobacter sp. GD03797; assembly: GCF_029842105.1. NCBI lineage: Bacteria > Pseudomonadati > Bacteroidota > Flavobacteriia > Flavobacteriales > Weeksellaceae > Empedobacter > Empedobacter sp. GD03797. The sequence goes on along the minus strand of NZ_JAOCFS010000003.1, from coordinate 130,971 downwards.
GTCTTCAATACGATATTGTGCCATTGGTCCAAAACCTGTATTTACGCCGTAAATTATTTTATTTTTTGAAAATTCTTTTAGGAATTTAAAACTATTCTCCACACGATCAAGTGTTAATTTATCGAGCAATAATTTTTTATTCTCAAAAAGTATGTTTTCTATAGTGTCAATTGTTAATTTTGTCATGTTATTGATTAGGTAAAAGATTTATCGATTTTGGTTATTTACTCCCTCAATCAGTTGCAAAAATAATTAAAAAACTATACAAAAAGTCATGATTGAAAATACAGATGTTTTAATCATCGGTGCAGGACCTTCGGGATCGGTTGCAGCAGCCTATTTAAGAGAAAAAAACATTAAAGTTATTGTTTTAGAAAAAACTCAATTTCCGAGAATTGTTGTAGGTGAAAGTTTAATCCCTCGCTCTATGGATCATTTCGAAGAAGCTGGATTGTTACCATATTTAGAGAAACAAAATTTCGAAGTAAAACCTGGTGCGAGATTTATTCGAGGTGAACAGATTTGTATTTTCGATTTTAGTAAAAAATTTGGGAAAGGACAAGATTGGACTTGGCAAGTTCCGCGCGCTGATTTTGACATGACTTTAGCTGATGCAATTATAGACAAAGGAGCAGATTTACGTTTTAATGAAGAAGTAATTGATGTTCAATTTGAAGGAAAAAAATCGATTACAACTGTTAAAAAACAAAATGGAGAAACCTATCAAATCAATGCTAAATTTTTGATTGATGCAAGCGGATATGGTCGTGTTTTACCACGATTATTAAATATTGATAGTCCATCAAAACTAAATCCTCATTCAGCAATTTTCACACATATTGATGATGTTCGTCGCCCTGAAGGTCGAGAAGGAACGCAGATTTCTTTTGATATTATCGAAACGAAAGTTTGGTTGTGGGTAATTCCTTTTTCGAATGGAAAAACAAGTGTCGGAATCGTTGGACCAACAGATTATATTAATCAATTATCAACCAATCAAGATACAACGGAAGCTTTGCAAAATGCAATTCAAAAATCTGATTTTTACGTCAATCGTTTTGGTAATTTACCATTTGAATTTAATCCAATTTGGTTAAAAAATTATTCCGCAGCGGTGACTAAAATGTTTGGAGATGGTTATGTTTTGACAGGAAATAGTACCGAGTTTTTAGATCCCGTTTTTTCTTCTGGTGTTTGTTTCGCAACAGAAAGTGGTTTAAAAGCTGCTAAACTTGCTATTAAAGAAATAAATGGTGAAAAAGTAGACTGGCAGACAGATTACGAAGATTATATGAAAGAAGGTATAGATGTTTTCACCACTTATGTGCAAGAATGGTATACCGGAAATTTGCAAGAATTATTTTTCCATCAACCTGAAAATCCTGATGTCAAAGAAAAAATTTGTGCTGTTTTAGCGGGATATGTATGGAACAAAGAAAATCCATTTGTTAAAAAACATTATAGCGTCATCCGGAATATGGCGCATCTGATTCGAATGGTTAAAGAAATAGAATAAATGAAAAGTCAACAATATGTTGGCTTTTTTATTTTTAATTCAGATAGATTCTCTATTTTTGAGTAATCCAATACTTTAAGACGCATGCAATTTCAAGCTATTGATACAGTTGAATCAATTTCAAAAGAAGATTTCATCAAAAATTATCTCAAAAAAAGAAAACCTTTGTTATTGAAAGGTTATGCAAAGAATTGGAAGGATTTTGACAAATGGAATCTCGATTATATCAAAGAAAAAGCCGGCGAACAAGTTGTGCCTTTATACGATAGTAAACCTGCTGATGCTAACAAAAGTTCGGACACTCCTGCTACACATATGAAGTTTAATGAATATGTGGATTTGATCAAAAAAGAGCCTTCTGATTTGAGAATTTTTTTCTTTATTATCAAAGATAAAATTCCCGAATTACTCAAAAATTTTGCTTATCCTGATCTTGGTTTAAAATATTTTGAACGTTTGCCTACCTTATTTTTTGGAGGAAGTGAAGCTAAAGTTTTGATGCATTATGATGTCGATATGACGGATTTTATTCATTTTCAGTTTCAAGGAGATAAACGAATTTTGTTGTTTGATCCAAAACAATCCAAAGCTTTATATAAAGTCCCTCTTTCGGTACATACGATTTACGAAATCGATTATGATCATCCCGATTACGAAAAATTTCCTGCTTTGAAACACGCAAAAGGTTTTGATTTTGTAATGAATCATGGTGATGCGCTATTTATTCCGCGAGGTTATTGGCATTATAATCGTTATTTAGAAGCTGGATTTTCGATGTCTTTACGCGCTTTCCCTAATGAATTTTTCCAAGTGATGAATACCGTTTATCATGTTTTTATTATGCGTTACACCGATAAATTAATGCGTAAATTATTTCAATCGAAATGGATTAATTTTAAAGAAAAATGGGCAATAAAGAAAAGTCATCGTTATTATGGAATTGAGAAATAAGATTTGAAAAAATTATTAAAAATAAAAAAATCCGTTCGATAGTCGAACGGATTTTATATTTTTCCTAAAAAAGCAGTTTTTAGTAAGCAGCGTCTTTGATACGAGCTTTTTTACCACGTAATGCTCTGAAGTAGAAGATACGAGCTCTACGAACTTTACCTTTTTTGTTTACTTCAATTTTTTGTAACGCTGGCATGTTAACTGGGAAGATACGCTCTACACCAACATCTCCAGACATTTTACGGATTGTGAAAGTTTCTGTAGTTCCTTGTCCTCTTCTTTGGATAACAACCCCTTTAAAGAACTGAACACGAGTTTTTCCACCCTCTGTAATTTCTTGATAAACTGTAATAGTATCACCTGCTGCGAAAGCTGGGAACTCTTTTTTAGCTACGTATTTCTCTTGTACGTATTTTACTAAATTTTCCATTATTATAATTTCAATTTATTTGAATTGAGCAACTTAAACGTCTTTCGTCAGAGGTTGAACAATGTGGGTGCAAAATTAATCAAAAATCTTGATTATACAAATGATTCTCTTACTTTTATGAATGAATTTTTATTACATCATCTTCAAAAGTTTGATTTTCTAATTTAGCAATGATTGATTTCATCGCTAAAAGTCGAGCCGCTTTTTTATCATCGGTCTCAATTTCTATCCAAAGCGAATTTGCAGTTCCTGTTTGTTGAAACATTTTATCAATATAATTGGTATAAACATCCCACAATTCTTGCGCTTTTTGATCCAACGAACCTAATTTCCATTGCTTCAATTCATCATCTTTTCGGTCTTGTAATCGTTCTGCTTGTTCTTCCTTCGAAATTGAAAGAAAAATTTTAATCAGAATAATTCCATCATCTTGTAAAAGTTGTTCTACTTCTACAGCTTGTTTCATAAATTTTGAATACTGATCTTCCGTACAAAACCCAAAAACTGGCTCTACAACAGCCCTATTGTACCAAGAACGATCAAAGAATACAATTTCACCTGCATTTGGTAATTCTTTAAAATATCGTTGAAAATACCATTGTCCTTGTTCTATTTCGGTCGGCTTTGGTAATGCTTCAACGCGATATTTTTTTGGATTTAGAAATTCTGTCACACGAGAAATTGTTCCTCCTTTTCCAGCCGCATCTCGACCTTCTAAAATGATTAATACACGTTTATTACCTTGAATAACTTTAGATTGTATTTCTAACAATTTTTCTTGAAGTTCCTTCAGTTCTTTCTCATAAGCAAGTTGTTCTTTGAACTTCTTTTCTTTTATAATATCATGTTTAACCAAAAAATCAATGATTTCTTGTTTATTATTTATTTTCTCTAAATCGTTTAAATCAAATTCGGCCATAATTATAGATTTGATGATTAATTTTCTTCTTCTAAGTTTTGATGTTTCAAAATACGTTTATTTTTATCATCATAAGGTATTTTAGACAAAATATATTCCATCGCTTCTACTCTAGCTTTGTACTTTTTGTTGGCATCAATGATTTTCCAAGGAGCAACATCTGTATTTGTTTTCTCAAACATTACATCTTTATAAGCGGAATAAACATCAAATAAATCTTGCGCTTTTTGATCAACAGAGCTATACTTCCATCGTTTGGTTGGTGAATTTACAATATCTGCAAAACGTTTTGCTTGTTGTTCTTTTGTAATCGAAAAATAAATTTTAATCAAATATATACCTGAATTAATCCACATTTTTTCGACATCATTTACTTCGTTCATAAACGTTTCATATTCATCATTAGAACAAAAGCCATTTACAGGCTCTACAACAGCTCTATTGTACCAACTTCTATCAAAAAAGACTATTTCTCCTTCACGAGGAAGTTGACGAACATATCGCTGAAAATACCATTGTCCACGTTCTACTTCATTAGGTTTTGGTAGCGCTATAATTCTATGCTCACGAGGATTTAGATGTTCTACAATTCGACGAATTGCACCACCTTTTCCAGCTGCATCTCGACCTTCAAAAACAATCACTACTTTCCGTTTATTTTCGGCTATCCAAGTTTGTAATTTTATCAATTCTTCTTGTAATTGCTCTATCCTATTTTCATATTTTACAGTACGCAAGGCTTTCGCAAAATTCAATTTCCCATGATCAGATTGCAAAAGTCCAACAAGACCTTTTTTGGTTTCGATTAATTTTAAATCTTTCGGTTTTAACTCCATTTTCTTACTATTTAAAATTAATGATTCAGTTCTTTTACCATTCGATAATAACGCTCAATCACATTTGGATCCACCATCAAATTTACTTCAGCATCCTCTTTTCCTTTATAATTAAACAAAGAAAGCACATAACGAATAGATTCTAATCTTGCCGCATTTTTATCATTTGCATTGACAATAATCCAAGGCGAAAAAGAGTTGTGTGTCCGCGTAAACATTTGATTGATATAATGCGAAAATTCGTCCCAAAGTTCCTGTCCTTTTGCATCAACTGGACTATATTTCCATTTTTTAAGCGGATTATTTAACCTCGAATCAAAACGTGCTTGCTGCTCCTCTTTCGTCACAGAAAACCACAATTTGATAATATATGTCCCAGATTCGTACAACATATGTTCAAATTCCGAAACTTGCACCATAAATTGCTCATATTGTTGCTCTGTACAAAACCCCATAACTGGCTCTACAACCGCCCTGTTGTACCAACTTCTATCAAAAAAAACAATTTCCCCAGCATTTGGTAATTCTTTGATATAACGATTGAAGTACCATTGATTTTGCTCGACTTCTGTAGGTTTATTCAATGCAACAACACGCATAGAACGCGGATTAAGATGCTCGCGAAAACGGCGAATTGTTCCTCCTTTCCCTGAAGCATCTCGTCCTTCGAAAATAATTGCAACTTTTTTCTTTTCTGTCGAAATCCAATTTTGAAGATTTACTAATTCTGATTGCAGTTTTAATAATTCATTTTCGTATTCAAATTTCTTGAGAACATTTTTATATAAAGGATTTTCTTCTTGATTTTCAACTAAAAAGCTCATCAATTCTTCGGTTGTTGTAAAATCTAAAATCTTACTTTTTTTCATAAATATTTATAGATTGTAAAATCTTTTTTAAGGTAAAAATTTTACAGAACATAAAAGTGAAGATTATGATAAATCTTTCTTTTAAAATCATAAATTTTATCATATTCAACCTCAATCAATTTGGTTAAATTTGTCACTAAATTAGTTTTTTGCGCATATTATTTTTCATATCACTCATATTTTCTATCGCATTTCGTCCTTTAATGCCGGTGATAGATTATGTTTTGAATTATGAAGAAATCGCAAATGAACTTTGTGAAAATCGAGAAAAACCTGAATTACTTTGTAATGGTTTTTGCTATTTGAAAGAAGAAGTTTCGAAAAGTGAAAAAAATCAACCTGAAAATCATTTTGTAAAAAATTCGGTCAAAATTTTAGATGCGATTGTTCCTCAAAAACAAATTATTTCTCCAAAAAAATATTTTACGCAAAAAAATAAATTATCAACTGATTATTATCTAGATATTAATTCTAACTATATTATTCGTTTAATTTTTCATCCACCAATTGTTTAGTTTTTCTTTTATAAACCTGAATTACAGAATAAGATAACAATTAATTAAAAACAAATAAACAATATAAAATGAAAAACTTAAAAAATATATTCGCTTTAATCGTAGTAGGATTTGCATTATTTTCTTGTAACAAAAAGCAACCAAAACAAGAGAATTTTGAAGTAAAACATGTTTCTCACCAAGAAATGAAAGCAGCAACGAAATTGGATGTTGCGGTTGTGAACGAAGCTGATCCAATTTGTGGAATGAAAACTGCTGAACATTTAAGTGATACAGCTAATTACCAAGGAAAAACGTATGGTTTTTGTTCGACAATGTGCAAGGAAGAATTTCTAAAAAATCCAGAAAAACATATTCATGAATAAACAATTAATAGCCGTTATTGTTATCATTTTAGGCGTTATAGGAACTGTTTTTTGGTTAAAAAATAAGCCAAAAGATGAATTATACAATGTGATGAAAGTTCCAGAATTTTCGATGACGAATCAAAATAATCAAACGATTACAAATCGTGATATGTTAGGAAAAGTGTACGTTGTAGAATTTTTCTTTACAAGTTGTCCAACGATTTGTCCTGTGATGAGCCATAATTTACGTTCGATAGAAGATGAAATAAATGATACAAACCTTGGTTTTATTTCAGTTACGATTGATCCAAAACGTGATAATCCTGCTCGTTTGTTAGAATATGCGAAACAAATTGGTGTAAAATCGCCGAATTGGCATTATTTGACGGCTGATAGAGAAAATATTGAGCAACTTTCGGACAAATTCAATATTTATGTTGGAAAAGACGAAACAACTGCCGAAGGTCTGAATCACAGCGGAAAACTTGCGTTGGTTGATAAACAAGGAAATATCAGAAGTCGATATGACAAAATGGGCGTTCCAATATTGTTTTATTCGGGATTGAATTACAAAGATCCTGAAGGAAAAGAACCTTCATTGGGCGGAAAATATCATCCTGAAATAGAATTTTTAAAAGAAGATATTAAAAAACTTCTTGCAGAATAAAAACAAAATCCCGCCTAGTTTTTAAGCGGGGTTTTTCATTATTTCACACTCTGCTTATATACATAACCTTCTGTTCCTGTATTGTAAACTTTTACTTTATACCAATTTCCTTCCTCTGTTAAATAAATCAATTTCGTATTTAATTTTACACTTTCCAAAATTGAATAATTTGTTCCAGGACCTTTTCTAATATTGACTGTTTTATAAATCGTATATAGAAAATTGTTTTCCCTTAAAGTCGAATTTCCATTATAATATTTAACAGCAACTTTGTTTGTTTTAGTTGAATATGAATTACTCGATTTACTCTTTTTAGATTTCTTTTTTGAAGAGTTAGAAGAATAACTTTTTTTACTTGTAAAACTTGTACTACATACGCCACAACTCCCTCCAGAATTACAATGACCACATCCAGAACAATTAGAACAAGCTGTACAATAAGCTGAACCTGTGCAACCTCTATTATGTATACTTTTATCTTCTTTCCCGAATAAGAATAAAGTTGGAATAACAATTCCTAATCCTAATAAAATTATATAGATATTTCTTTTCATTAATTATAGTTTTCAATTGTTTGATGCAACGAATCGCGATGATGATAAATTTCTTCTAAAGAATTTATATTGATTTTTTCACCAGAATCCTTTCCATTATGGAATAATTCAATCAAATTTCGTGTTGCTCCAAAATGAAAACGACAAATTGGTTTTCTATTATTATCATCTAATAAAACCCCAAAATAGGATTGTGTGTCACGATAAGCAATACGATCAGCTTCTATCTTCTCTCTCAAAATCGCCTTTACAATCTGAAAAGCTTCCAATTCTTCTTCTGTTGTTACGATTTTAGAAACTTCGATATTATCATCAATTGTAGACGTTTTAGAATCATCAACTTGAATTGTTTCATTAATTTCTAACGCAGATTTTAATCTTGAACTAATAGATTCTGAAATAGTTGTTTTTAAAGCTCTCTTTGTATATTCTTTAAATGCAGCCATTCGATTAGCTGTTAATGGTCTGTCATAAAATTTACTTACCAATAATTTAACTAATTCATCAGAAGGATTTTCGATTTCTTTTTCAAATTCTTTTCGAATTGCCTTGATATATTTTAGTGTTTCAGCAGAATCAAGAATTGATTCTAAATTATAATCATTCTTTGAAAAACTTTCTAAAACTTTGAGCGAACTATCTTTTAGATCTTCAAGATTAATTGTCAAAAAAGGTTTATCATCCATAATATTTGGTTGCTCCAAATCGGTATAAAAATTATATACAATTCCATTAGTCAAAACACCAAATCTTGCTTTAGAAACATGATAATAACGATGAAGTTGAGAATTATGTGCATCTGCATTCTCACGCCAATGTTTACACTCTATAATCAAAATTGGTTCATCATCTCTTTTGATTAAATAATCTACTTTCTCCCCTTTTTTCGTTCCGATATCAGCAATATATTCTGGAATAACCTCTGTTGGATTGAAAATATCGTAACCTAAAATCTGAATAAAAGGCATCACAAAAGCATTTTTTGTCGCTTCCTCAGTCATTATTTGATCTTTCAGACCATTTACACGCTGATGTAATTGTTCTAATTTTAACTTTAACTCCATAACTTTTTATTTACATTCATATAGTTGAGTAAAATTAAATAACATAAATAATTAAAAATTACGGTTTTACGTAAAACTAAGAATCCTCTTCCTTAATAATTAAGAAAGAGGATAATTTTGGAATATTATTAAGATTAAATCACAGCAAACTCTTGCTCTATTTCAGCTTTCAAAAATGATTTGTATTCATTTTGATAAGCATCTATCCGCTCTGGCGTTGCATTTTTCTCGATATCATGAAAGTGAAAACTATTCAATCTTGTCATTCCTGTAAATTCATTCATTTTATGGAATCCAAATAAAACACCTTCATCAACAGATTTTTGCTCAAAAAACTCACCTTCTAACGTAAAAGCTTCTTCTGGCGCGTTCCAAGTACTTGTTACCATATATTTTTTTCCGTGCATCAATCCACCTTTTCCGTAATTAATTGCAGGATTTATTCGCGAACGGCCATCACTAGCGTACATTCCATTATTGTGTCCTGCTGTAAAAACATCATCTATGTAAAACTTTAATCGAAAAGGAACTTGAAACCACCAAATTGGCACATGATAAATAATCAAATCTGCCCATTTAAAATTCTCAACTTCTTCTTTTGGATCAAATTCATCATTAATATCTGTTATTCGAATATCTAATCCTAAATCTTTTAAAATTTCTTCTGACCAATTTGTAATAGAATGATTTAGCTTTCCGCCTGAATGTGCATATTTAAGACCGCCGTTTATTATAAAAACATTTTTCATTGTATTTTCTTTTTTGATGAGACAAAATTCCAACAAGTTTTTCTATTATTAAAATAACTTAAATTATATATTTGTATCATAATTATTATAGAATGAGAAAACAATATCATTTCAGAAAAATTGATAACAAACTATACGCATGGGATGTAGACAATTTAATTTTTCTAACAAAGGAATTAGAAATCGAAAATATTGATTTGTCTAAAATAAATGAGTTTGAAGAAACCTATTGGTATAATGAAGAAGGAGATTCGCCGACATGCCGTTCTATCACGCAACATATAAAATTAGTAAATGATTCAGACTTAAATTATCCAATTATTGTTTGTCCTGATGGAAAATTGATGGACGGAATGCATCGTGTTGTAAAAGCAAATTTATTGGAGTTGAAAACGATAAAAGCGTATCGACTTTCGACTTTACCAAAACCCGATTATATTGATGTAAATCCTGACGATTTACCTTATGACGAAAATTAAAATTTAGAAATTATGCAATCAAATTTTGAATGGTTCAGAACGTTTAAAGCAATTTACGAAACAGGAACTTTATCAGCCGCAGCGCAACAATTATTTATTTCACAACCTGGTGTTAGCTTACATCTCAATTCGTTGGAAGCCTATACGGGTTACAAATTATTTGATCGATCGGCGCGAAAAATGGTACCGACTGAAAAAGGAAAAATTTTGTATAATTTTATTTTAGAACCGATTCAAAAATTAGCTGCTGCAGAGCAACATTTTCATAAACGAGCTGATAAAGATCGTGCAACAATCAGCATAGGAATGTGTTTTGAAACTTTTCAATATACATTAGAGGAACATGTTTCTGATTTAGATTTTAACTTAATTATCAAATTTGGAGATTATAAAATCATGCACCAAGATTTGGATAATGGTTTATTGGATTTGGTTATTACTCCTCAAAAAAGTACTCACAAAAATCTTTGTTATCATCCTTTTTCGAAAGAAAAAATCGTTTTGATTGCAGGAAACAATACAGATTTAACTTCAATCGAAAAAAGTTTAAACCATAAAGATTATAAAGCTTTAAAAAATGAATTAAAAAATAATCTTTGGTATAGCACAGCCGCTGATATGGAACATTTAAAACATTTTTGGTTAGAAAACTTTAAGGAGCATCCAGATTTCAAACCAAATTATATCGTTCCAAATATCAGTTCTATTATTCGTTGTTTGAGTGATGGAAATGGTTTTTCTATTGTTCCTGATTTTTTATGCCAAGAAGCAATAAATTCTGGTAAAATAAAATTGGTTTGGCAAGGTGAAAAACCATTGGAAAATACACTCTATTTTGGTTCCCGAAAAAATACGATTTACGAAAAAGAAATTGCGCAATTACAACAGATTTTCGAGAATAAATGGTGTAAAGATTTGGGTTAAATGCTTCCCAAATCTTTAAAAAATGCAACCAATTGATGATTACTTGTAATTTGTAGCGACTCTTTTAATGAGCCCAATCTCTTTTCTACACTGCTTTGACTTGCTGGCTTGATATTATTTTGTTTTAAGTGATTTGGAATATCTTTTAACAAAATTCCATTCGAAAGTAACGAAACTAATGTGACATCATATGAAGTAATTTCATACGTATTTTTTTGTTTTATACTACGTTTCATGTCCAATTCCAAATGCATTCCATCCGCAAAAACAGTTTGTATCGCTTTTTTCAATTCTTTCGAGTCTTCTCTTCCTTTCGCCACAAACCCATCTATATGGTATTCTTTGAAAAGATTATCCACCATATCCGCTTTCTTTTCTACCGAAAAAACAATCACTTTCAAATTTGGCTGAATCGCTTTTACTGCTTCAATTAAATCTCTTCCCCCTTTCAAGTTTTGCTCGCGATGATCTTCTTCAAAAGACAAATCAGAAATCAATAAATCATAAGGTTGATCGTCGTGCAGTGCTTTTTTCACTTTCAAGAATGCATCATCACAATAAAAAGCATAATCAGGATTTTCAACTTGTAAATCTTTTAAAACTTTCTGAACCGAAATATTAAAACTCTCAAAATCTTCTGCAATTAATACTTTTTTAAACATACTTTTTATTTAGGTTATTGAATTGGAAATATGATCTTAATTTTTAGACCATTCACATTTTCAGTTTCAAAAATAACATCTCCGTTTAGATTAGAAATACGTGAAACCGTATTTTGCAAACCATTTTTAGGTTTTAAATCCGAAATTCCAATTCCGTCATCCGAATAATTGATAATAATTTGCTGATTTTCTTCTTTAAAATTTAATATAACTCGTGAAGCTTCGCTATGTTTTTTCATGTTCGTCAACAATTCTTGCATCACCAAAAAAACCTCTGTTTTAGCATAATCTTGTACATTCCTCCAAAGTTCTTTATCATTTCCAATCAAATATATTTTGACTTGTTCCGAATCATAAGAACTTATCAACTGTGCTAATTTTTCGGCAAAATTTTCTTGTTGATTTTCATCGATTTTGTCATAAGAAATATCGCGCGAAATTTCATAAACAACTTCCAATTTATCTAGGATTTCATCACGATTAAATTCTGATTTATTCTCAATATCAGACATCACATGATAAATTCCGTTCGCCACTTTATCGTGTACTTTTTTAGAATATTTCAGTTCCGTTTTCTTAACTTCCAAAACCTTTTCTTGCTCTAATTTTTGCTTTCTTTTTCTGTACAAAAAATATCCAAAAACAAACAGAACGATCAATAAACCGATTAGAATATAAAGTTTTAAAATATCATTTTTCTTCTTTTCGTTTTCTGCTTCAGCTTTCAAAAAATCTGCACGATTTTTCTCCGAATCATAACGCACCAACGCAAATTGATTTTTCGCTCTGTTACGTTCTAACTGAATACTATCATTTAGCTTTTGATAAGCTTCAAAATATTGTTTTGCATTTGTTGGATTTTCTAATAAAATAAGTTGCTGATAAACTTCTAATTTATCGTCTACACTCTTATTCTCAAACGCAATTTGTTTTCTTTTATAAGCGTAATCCAATGCTTTTTTATGATCTAAATTTGAAAAATAATCTGTTAAATGCGCATAACTTGCATTTTGTCCCCACAAATCATTTTCCTTTAATCTAATATTTAATGCTTTATTTAATTCATTTACAACATTCGATTTATTGTCTTTTAACCATTTGGTATATGCTAAATTATCAGTAATTCGCGCATATTCTTTTGGATTTTCAATTGTAGTCTTATCTTTTAATAATTCCTGGTAAATATTTATCGCTTCATCATACTGCTTATCGTAACGATAACTATTTGCAATATTATTTTGATTGATAATATAAACATCTTTTTCTGTAGAAAAATCAATTGCTTTTTTATAATAATTTATAGCTTCTTTATAAATTCCTAATTCATGTGTACTTTGTCCTAAAATATTATACGCACTAGAAAGAGTTTCTCTTTCATCTTTTATTCGAGGATTTAATAATTTTATTGAAGAAATAATCAATTCTTGACTTCCAAACCAATCTCCTTGATCTTTAGATACAAAAGCCATATTAATCAAACATTTTGCTGCTTGATGTTTATTTTTATTATTATTTTTTATTAACTCTGAATATGCTTTATTGAAATAAATATAAGCACTATCGTTTTTTTGTTTTTCATAAAAATCCCATGCAATATCGTAAGCTTTATTATCTAAGTTACTTTGCTTAAACTCTTTGTTTTTAGTTTGTTGACACGAAACTATTAAAATTATTAAACCAAAAAATAAAATTTTTCTCAAATCATCATATTTACAATCTAAAGCTAAATAAAAAACGGATAGATTACTCTATCCGTCTATAATTTATTTTTTTGGTGGATTATGACCATTTTCTCCATTTGTATCACCGTCTATACTATCGATTGAAGTTTGTACAATTGGATGTTGATCTTGTGAAATTGTGTTTGCATTTTGGTTTGGAAAAAAGAATCCCAATAAAGCGAATAATAATTGTAACATAGCTTAAATTTTTAATTTTTTGATATACGTGCTCTTCCTCGCAAAACAGATTGCAAGTAGTGTACACGAGAAAAAAAGAAGCGCTTCTTTAGTGGGAAGTTTTTTGTAGTCTTGAGAACAATTCAGGAAAAATGCTTCCCTTCAAATCACCTCAACTATTTTCGAGACTACGTTTTCAGAAATCAAGTTGTTTTGTTTTTGTTTTGATTTCTATTGCAAAGTAAATACAAAACACAAAGTCGCTGTTAGACAAACAATAGACAAGTTTTGGACAATTATTGGACAGCCCGTTTTACGGGAAACCGTAATTTATTTTGTCCAAAATTTGTCTACTTTGTAAAAGAATTAAAAGTGAAATGTCTACGAAAAAAGATCTATTCGAAAAAGTTTTTGAGAAAGCAAAAAATGAATGTGGGAGTTCAAGTAAAAATGCATTATCAACTTATCTAAATACAATTTTTATTGATGATTATAATTTCCCGATTAGCACAAAAACGATTTCGAGATATTATGAAGCATTCGAGAAAAATGAAATTAATGATAAGAATATTTCTATTGATGTATTAAATATTCTTGCTCATTATATCGGTTATGAAAGTTTTGGAGATTTTAATCAAAAAAATCAGCTGATAAAAAGTGATGAAAAAGAAGTTAATGTAGAAGAAATCGTATCGGTAAAACCAATAATAGATGATAATATTCCTGAAGAGGAATCAATAATTAATCTTCCATCAAAAAAGAATAATTTCTTTGAGAAAATAAAACTTCAACGAAATAAAGTAATTGCTGGAAGTGGCATTGCAACTATTTTGGCTAGCGGAGGATTATTTCTTAATTCAATCAATCAAAATTCGTCTTGTATGATTTGGAAAGAAAATCATTATGAAGAAATAGAATGCGAAGAAACTTCGCCTCAAATGAATGCTGTTCCATATAACGAAACTGTTTTTCAATTGAAGAAAATCACAAAACCTGATACTTTAAATTTTGAAAATGCACTTGATAAAGTTTGGTATACAAAGAAAAATGGTGAAGTAGAATTTTATACAAATTACGGTTTACATCCCGAAAATGGCAAAACATTGAAACCTGTCACAAAATATATTTTAACTAAATATGTCTTAAATAATGAACAATAAAAAACACTCAACATACGAGATGAAGAGTGTTTTGATTGTTAGAAATGATATATAAAATTTAGAAAATTTTAAAAAGAATACGAATACTAAATGTGATCACTAAAAAAGCTACAGCCAAAATAGCTACTTTCTGAGGTATTTTGCCTGCTAATTTCGCTGCAATTGGCGCTGCTAAAGCTCCTCCAATTATTAAACCTGCAATGATAAAACCATGACTTACGCCCAAAGCTGCAAAAAAAGTCAACGATGCAGAAAGTGTCACAAAAAACTCGGCTAAACTAACTGTTCCTACTACTAAGTTTGATTTTTTTCCTTTTGCTAATAAAGTTGATGTCACGACAGGTCCCCAACCTCCACCACCAAAAGCATCTAAAAAACCTCCGGCAAATCCTAAAAACCCAACTCGTTTTACTTTTTTGCGTTCGATTTTTTTTCTGAATGCTAAAATAATTAATCGAATTCCGATGATTAAGGTGTACGAAGCCAATATTCCGTAAGTAATGGTTTCGTATTTGTTTCCCAAATAAACCAATAATAATGATCCCGAAACTGCTCCAATAACGCCTGGAATAGCCAAAGCAACCAATAATTTTTTGTTTACATTTCCAAATCTATAATGCGAAAAACCACTAATTCCGCTCGAAAACATTTCGGCAGTATGAATACTACCACTTATTGAAGGCAGATTAACGCCAAACAACATCATACTTGTGGAACACGTTACACCATATCCCAAACCAACGGCTCCGTCGACCATTTGAGCGAAAAAACCAACAGCCAACATAATGTAAAAAACATTTGGAATGTGAATCACAAAATCTTTCGCTTCCGAAAAACTTACGATTGATGACAAAGCATATCCTAAGAATAATGCAAAAAATATCAATGTAATTTCGGTTACTAAACGTTTGTATTTTTTAGTCGATTTTTTTCCTTCAAATGAAGAAGTTAAATGATTCAAATCGGTTAGTTTTTGATTAAAATCTCCTTTGTGATTATTTCTAATTTTATTTAAACTTTCAATGTTTTCATCAATTGAATCTGGAATAACATCAGAAAAATATTCTCTCAAACGTTTTGCCATAACAGGAGATTGTCCATTTGTGGAAATCGCAATTTTAAGATGACCTTTATTCACAATCGAACCTAAATAAAAATCGCACAAATCGGGCTGATCAGCTGCATTAACCAAAATTCCTTTTGCATTTGCTTTTTGCTTCACTTCTCTCGAAGTTTCATTATTATCGGTTGCGACAATCACTAAATCTACATCTTCCAAATCACTCGATTCGAACGCATGAGTTTCATGTTGAATTGATGGATATTGCAAAAAAACATCTTTCAATTCTTGTTTAAATTCCTTTGCTACAACTTTCAAATTGACTGAAGGATTTTGTTTGATTAGCGTCGAAACCTTTTCTAATCCTACATTTCCTCCTCCAACAATCAGGAAGCGCAAATGTTCTGTTTTTAAAAATATCGGGAATAAATTATTTTTCATTGTTCTTAAAGCGATTTAACTAATTAACCGAAAAATATTTTCGATAGGTAAAATCTCCGAATGTTTCATTGTCTATTTTTTCTTTTGTATAACTTTCGAAAACTTGGTCTAACTCATTCAAAATCTCAGTCTCATTGACTTTTTCTTTGTAAATTTTGTTCAAACGAACACCATATCGATCGCCTCCCAACATCAAATTATAATGTCCAGCAGAAGTTCCGACAAAACCAATCTCCGAAACATACGAACGACCACAACCATTTGGACAGCCCGTCATACGAATCGAGATATCATCATTTTGAAGTTGATGTTTTTCTAGCAAAGGCTCTATTTTAGTCACTAATTCTGGTAAATAACGCTGTGCTTCCGCCAAAGCCAATGGACAAGTTGGTAAAGCTACGCATGCCATCGAATTTTTTCGAAGCTCACTAATATCTTTGTGGATAGAATATTTTTCTAAAAGCTGTTCAACTTTAGCTTTATTTTTAGTTGAAATTTCACCTAACAATAAATTTTGATTCGCTGTACAAATGAAATTATTGATATTTAATAAAGCCAATTCATGTAAAAATGCTTTCTGATTTGGCTGAACAACTCCATTCTCCACAAACAAAGTGTAATACCACATTCCGTTATTCACTTGTCGCCAATCATAAATATCAGAACGCTCCGTAAATTGATAGGACTGAGAAGGCTCTAATTTAAAACCAACACGTTTTTCTAATTCAGACTTGAAACCATCAACCGTTAATTTATCAACTGTATATTTTAATCGCGCTAATTTTCGATCTCCACGATTCCCAAAATCACGCTGAATTGTCAACACTTCATAAGCCAGTTTCAACACTTTTTCTTCAGAATCAACAAAACCAATTTCGGTTGCTAAACGCGAATATGTATTTGGATTTCCGTGAGTTGTAGACAAACCTCCACCAACAGCGATATTGAAACCTTTCAATTCATTATTTTCGATAATCGCAATCAGTCCCAAATCATTTGCAAAAACATCTACATCATTAGTTGGCGGAATAGCAATTGCAATTTTAAATTTTCGGGGTAAATAGCGGTCTTCGTACAAATCATCTTTCTCTGTTTCGCGTTCGTAAATCTTTTCATTATCCACAAAAATCTCATAATAAGCTTGTGTTTTAGGCAACAAATGTTTTGATAATTTATCTGCATATGCATGAATTTGAGCATGAATAGACGAAACCAACGGATGAGAACTCGCAATTACATTTCGGTTCACATCACCACAAGCCGCGATAGAATCTAACTTTGCTTGGTCAAACGATTGTAAAGTTGGACGCAATTGATGTTTCAAAATTCCGTGCAATTGAATGGTTTGACGCGTTGTAATTTTCAAAACGCCTGTTCCATATTGTTCAGAAGTTTCGTGAATTGCCAACCATTTATCAGCGTCAATAATTCCACCCGGAATACGTAAACGAATCATAAAAGAATACAATTTGTCTAACTTTTTTTCTGCGCGTTCTTCTCGTCTATCGCGATCATCTTGCACATACATTCCGTGAAATTTCACCAAAGCTTCGTCATCTGCACGCACATTTCCGGTGTGATTATCCAGCTCTATACTCTCTTTTAACGTACCGCGAAGTCCGTCACTTTTTATTTTAATTCCTTCAATAGGAGATTGTTTTTCTATACTCATTTTGTTAGTTATTGGTTGATTAGTAGACATCTTTTTGGTAACGACCTTCTTCTTGTAATTGTTCCAGAAAATTTTTCGCTGAAACCTCATCTTGATTTGATTCTTTTGCAATTAATTCGATCAAAGCACTTTCTACATCTGTACTCATTCCATCTTTTTGTCCACAGACATACAAATAAGCACCTTCATTTAACCAATTGTAAAGCTCTTTTCCTTGTTCTTTCACTCGATCTTGTACATAAATTTTATGTTTTTGATCTCTAGAAAAAGCTGTATCTAATTTGCTCAAAACTCCTGTCGAAAGCCATTCCTGAATTTCAGTTTGATAATAGAAATCCGAAACAAAATGTTGTTCACCAAAAAACAACCAGTTTTTACCTTCTGCGCCAATTGCATCACGATGTGTCAAAAAACTACGAAAAGGTGCAATTCCTGTTCCTGGACCAATCATAATTACCGATTGATTTTCATCTGGAAGTTTGAAGTTTTTATTTTTATGAATGTAAAATTCTATGGATTTACCTTGCTCAAAATCTGCTAAAAACTGAGAACATAATCCAGTTTTTTGTTGATCTGAAACTGAAAAAGTATTCAGACTAACCGTTAAATGAATTTCATTATCATGTGCTTCATTCGATGATGAAATCGAATATAAACGTGGTGCAATTGGATGCAAAAGATTTAAAATATCATCAAATTTTATTGTAGATTCTGACGAAAAATATTTTGTCAACAAATCAATTAAATCAATTTTAGTTTCGAGAATTTCTACATTCAAAATCGTTGCAAATTGATCGATTGATTTTTTAGAAAGTGCTCTAATATTTTTTTCTTCAAGTTCTTTCGCGCGATTTTCTTCATTAAAAAGCTTTGCTATTGCTAAAATTTCGGTTTGATTATTTTTTGGATAAACACCCAAAGCATCACCAGGTTCGTAATCGACTTGCTCATCAACTGCTATTTCGACATGATAGGTTTCTTTGTTTGAACCTCTGTCGTTCAAAACGATTTTATGCTTTACAATTCCTTCATACGATTTTTTCTGCGTTGAAGAACTTTGCAATTTTTGAGGTTGTACAACCGTTGAACTTCCTTCTGATTGAATAGTTTTTAAAATATCCGCAAACCAATTTTCGGCAATTTCTTGATAATCTAAATCTACTTTTACCAAATCGAAAACGCGTTGTGCGCCTAGTTTTCCAAATAATTCATCAATTTCTTCTCCTGATTTACAGAAAAACGGATAAGACGTATCGCCCAAACCAAAAACAGCAAACTTAGTTTGATTTAATTTTAGATCAGAGTTACTCAAATTATCATAGAATTTTTGAGCATTTTGAGGTAAATCTCCATCTCCCTGCGTACTAAAAATTAAAATTAAAAATTCTTCTTTTTCAATTTTTTCGAGTGGATATTGAAACGCATCAATCGCTTTAGCTTGAATTTTATTCTTCTTAAAAATTCCAAGCAATTGATTGGCTAATTTCTTCACATTTCCTGTTTCAGTTCCATAGATTATTGTAGGTTTGATTGAGGTTAAAACCCTTTGTTCTTTCGGCTCATCTTGTGTCTGATTTGCAACTAATCCAGCCAAATAACCATTTGTCCAAATAATTTCGTCACGTGATAATTCTTTGACTAAACTTTTTACTAAGTTCAATTTTTCGTTAGCTAGCATAAGAAATTGTTGTTTTATGGTTATCAAAATAAGAGTTGGAAGTTGGCTGTTCATCGAACCAAGCGAATGATTGATGCAAATTGACAACATGACCAACGATAATTAAAGTTGGTACAAAATCGAAGGTTGGTAAATGATTTTCTACAATATTTTCAAAAGTAAAAACTTGTGTTTTCTGATCTGGAGTTGTCGCTTGTTGAATAACTGCTAAACCTTTTTCGGTATCAATTCCATTCAAAATTAACTGATTGGCCAAAGTTTGTAAACGTTGTCCACTCATATAAAAAACCAATGTATCAGACGTTTTTGCCCAATCTTTCCATTGTTTATCTTCAATAGATTTCAAATCGCACAACGTCAACATGCGAACTCCTTTCGAATGATTGCGTGCTGTCAACGGAATTCCTGTGTAAGCAGCAGCACCAAAAGCAGCCGAAATTCCTGGAATTATTTCGTACGGAACATGATTTTTTTTCAAGGTTACTAATTCGTCCAAAATATTAGAAAAAAGTGAAGCGTCACCTCCTTTCAATCGAACCACTAATTTTCCTTGCATTGCAAACTCAATCATCAAATCGTTGATATCTTTTTGAGGCGTATGAATGCCTTTCGAACATTGTTTTCCGACATAAATAACTAACGCATCTTTCGACGCATATTCGTCTATTAACACTGGAGAAACCAAGCGATCTGTCAAAATAACATCTGCTTTTTTGATATAATTTAATGTTTTGAGCGTCACCAATTCTGGATCTCCAGGACCAGCGCCAGCCAAAATTACTTTTCCTATTGTTGTTTGCATGTTTGTAATAAATTAGTTGATTGATAAGATTTAATTGATGTTTTAATCAATAAACATCAAAGCTGCGACTGTATTTTTCGTTGTTTCGTCAATCAAAATGGCATTTCCTGTATGAATATTTTCTTTGAAAGAATCAAAAAATAAAGGTTGATTCGTTTTTAAAACCACTTGTCCAATATCATTTAACTTGATTTCTTCAGATGGAATAAATTCCCAATTATTAATATCCCAATGTTGATCGATTGTTTTGATTTTTGCACGAACCGAATGAAAACGGTGTTGTAAAACATACGTTTTTCCTTGTTGCAATGCATTATTGTCTAACCAACAAATCCAAGCCTTTGGTTCGTTTGTCGTTTGCGGTTCTTCGGAAGTTTTTACAATTGTGTCTCCTCTACTGATATCTATATTATTTTCGAGATGAATCACAACATTTTCTCCTGCTTCAGCATGTTGTACTTCTTCCAAATGACGTTCTATTTTAACAATTTTTGATTCGATATTTGATGGATAAACTTTAATAGAATCCCCAACTTTGTAAACTCCACTCAAAATTTGTCCCGCATAACCTCTATAATCGTGATGTTCTTCATCTTTTGGGCGAATTACCCATTGAACCTGAAAACGCGCTGCTAAATTTTTATCTGTTTCAATCGAAACTGTTTCCAACTGATGCAATAATGTTTCACCATTATACCAAGGCGTTTTCGCAGATTTTTCGACAATATTATCGCCAACCAAAGCAGAAACTGGAATAAAAGTTACTTCATCATAATTCAATTGATCTTGAATTTGTTGAAAATCATTTTTTATCGTTTCGAAAATATCTTGCGAATAATCAACCAAATCAATTTTGTTAATCGCAATAATTGCTTTTTTAATTCCCATCAACGAACCAATACTTGCATGACGTTTTGTTTGAGAAGTAATTCCTTTTCGTGCATCAACCAGAATAATAATCAACTCTGAATTTGAAGCACCTGTAATCATATTTCGAGTATATTGCTCATGTCCAGGCGCATCTGCAATAATAAATTTTCGTTTTGCAGTCGAAAAATATTTATATGCAACGTCTATTGTAATTCCTTGTTCGCGCTCGGCACGTAAACCATCTGTGATCAAAGACAAATCAATTTCGTCGTCTTCATTTGATTTACGTTTTTCTAAAACACCCAATTGATCGGTGTGAATACTATTCGAATCGTAAAGTAAACGCCCTATTAAAGTACTTTTACCATCGTCTACGTTTCCTGCTGTTATAAATTTTAATGTATTCATTTTACTTAATTCCTATAGATATTATAGAGTTTTGTTTAAAAAAATTTTGACTTAGAAATAACCTTGTTTTTTACGGTCTTCCATCGCAGATTCTGACAATTGATCATCCAAACGAGTTTGTCCTCTTTCGCTAATTCTTGTATTAATAATATCAGTAATGATATCGTCAATCGTAGAAGAATCCGAAGGTACAGCCGCTGTACACGTCATATCACCAACCGTTCTGTAACGTACTTTTTCTACGACAACCTCATCGTCTGCATTTGGCTGAATAAAATCTGAAGTCGCAATTAATTTATCATTGTAAACAATACATTCGCGCTCGTGGGCAAAGTATAAATTTGGTAATTCGATGTTATTTTGTTTTATGTAATTCCAAACATCTAATTCTGTCCAATTGCTAATCGGAAAAACACGTACATTATGTCCTTTTTCAATTCTTCCATTCAAAATATTCCACAATTCTGGACGCTGAAGTTTAGGATCCCATTGACCAAAATCATCACGAACCGAGAAAATACGTTCTTTTGCACGTGCTTTTTCTTCATCACGACGTGCTCCTCCAATACATGCATCAAATTCATTTTCTTCGATTACATCTAACAACGCATACGTTTGCAAGGCATTACGAGAAGGAAAACGGCCAGCAGTTTCTTTCAGATTATACTTTTTTATAGCATCTTCTACAGAAGCAACAATCAATTTTTCGCCAATTTTATTGACCAAATAATCTCTAAATTTTATCGCTTCAGGAAAATTGTGTCCTGTATCTACGTGTACCAAAGGAAAAGGAAATTTCCCTGGACGAAAGGCTTTCAAAGCTAAATGAATCAAAACAATAGAATCTTTTCCTCCTGAAAATAACAATGCTGGACGCTCAAATTGAGCAGCTGTTTCTCTCAAAATGTAGATTGCTTCGTCTTCTAGTTGATTTAAATAATTTTTTTCTTGACTTGACATTCTTTCTAACTTTCTAACTTATTTTTTGACAATAAAAAACTCCTCAAAATTTTGGAGGAGTTCATGAATTATTATTTTCGTAATTAATACGTCACAATATATTCCTCCTCTTTTAACGAGTGGCACATATACATTGACATATTAAATACTAAATTTTTCATTTTTTCTTGTTTTATTTCTGATTTCAAAATTATATTATTTTTCTAAACAAATATAATTAAGAGAATAATTTAAATAACAAACCTATTTTTTAAACTATTTTATGAAAATTATTCTAAATAAATTTATCAAACAAAATAATAACCTATAAAACCGATAGATTTTATATTGTAAAAATAAAAATATTATTTAAAATACAAAGATTGATTCCAAAAAAAGATAAAAAATTGAATATTTCGACGACTTCCTTACCTTTGCAAAATGTCAAGAAAAGCGAAACAAAAAATCATATTAAATAATATAGAAGTTTTACGTGCTGGTGCAAAAGGTGTATCAGTTGGTAAAACAGAGGAAGGAAAAACGGTTCTGATAAAAGGTGCGATTCCAGGAGACGTTGTAGATGTACACATTTTGAAGAAAAAAAGCAGCTATTTAGAGGGACAAGCAATCGAAATTCACACAAAATCTCCTTATCGTGTTCAGCCAGAATGTGAGCATTTTGGTGTTTGCGGTGGTTGTAAATGGCAAGATATGAGCTATGATGCTCAACTTAAATTTAAACACGACGAAGTGGTTAACAATTTGGTTCGTATCGGAGGTTTCAAAGATCTAGATGCTGAAATTGTTCCAATTTTAGGTTCTAAAGAACAATATTTTTACCGTAATAAATTAGAATTTACTTTTTCTAATGCACGTTGGTTAACGTTAGAAGAAATTCAGTCTGGGAAAGAATTTGACGACCGTGACGTAGTTGGATTCCATATTCCTGGTGCTTGGTCTAAAGTTTTGGATGTTACAAAATGTCACTTACAACGTGATCCTTCGAATGCGATTCGTGTTGAAGCAAAACGTTTTGCATTAGAACATAACTTAGATTTCTTCGATTTAAAAAATCAAGAAGGTTTATTAAGAACATTAATGATTCGTACTTCTCAGAATGGACAAGTAATGGTTTTGGTTCAATTTTTCCGTGAAGAAAAAGAAAATCGTGAGGCTTTCTTACAAAACTTGAAAGATAAATTCCCAGAAATCACTTCATTATTGTATGCAATCAATCCAAAACAAAACGATTCTGTTTATGATTTAGATATCGAAATTTTTGCTGGAGATGATCATATTATGGAAAAGATGGAAGATTTGAACTTTAAAATTGGTCCAAAATCTTTCTATCAAACCAATCCAGAACAAGCGTACGAATTATATAAATTAACACGTGATTTTGCAGGTTTAACTGGAAATGAATTAGTGTACGATTTATATACAGGAACTGGAACAATTGCGCAATTCGTTTCGAAAAAAGCGAAAAAAGTAGTTGGTGTAGAATCTGTTCAAGAAGCTATTGATGCGGCAAAAGCGGCAGCAAAATTCAATGGAATTGATAATTGTGATTTCTATTGTGGTGATATGAAAGATGTATTGAATCAAGATTTTATCAACGAACACGGAATTCCAGATGTAATTATTACTGATCCTCCACGTGATGGAATGCATAAAAAAGTAGTTGAAAATATTTTGTTCATGAATCCTAAACGTGTTGTTTACGTTTCGTGTAACTCTGCTACACAAGCGCGCGATTTAGAATTGATGAAAGATCACTATAAAATTGTTAAAGTTCAGCCAGTTGATATGTTTCCACAAACGCATCATGTCGAAAATATTGTACTTTTAGAGCGAATTTAAAATTCAATCAAAAAAAAATGAAAAATATTCAACGTTTTCTGGCTTATTCAATTTTCGCTTCTATAATTTCTTTAGCATTTTATAGTTGCGAAGACGATGATATTTGTACCGACGAAGGTGATGTTCCTCGCATGGTTGCTGATATGTATTATGATGGAACAAATGTTCCTTTAGAAGATTCGATTTATTATTGGGCGTATGTATATAATGATTCGATTACGAAAGGAATTAGAGAAGCTACAGGAACGAGTAAAGATACTGTCTTAATCGAAAAAAATTCTGCTTTAGGAAAAACGAGTTTCGGAATTGCTTTGCGTAATAATTCAAAAAAAGAAATTTATTATACTATAGCGCAAGGTCCAGATATAGATGTAAAAGATTCTATAACGGGTAAAGTCATCAGAACAATCCTTGCAAAACGTGATCGATTGATTTTAAAATACGATACACTTGGAAATGGCTATACTTCTAAAGCTTGTGGTTTTGGATTAACTTTTAAAGGAGTTGATGTAAAATTGGTGACGAAAACTGCAAATGGAGCTGGAAATTGGATAAAGAAAATAGAAACTGTAAATACTGAAATTAAAGATGGTTCGACAACTGTTATTAAGCTTTTTGCTAACGAGCGCAATTAGTTTTGCATTTGGTCAAGAAAATAAAACTGATTCGACAAAAGTTTCCGTTACAGATTCTATTCCAAAGAAAAAACACCATGATATTTTTATCGGTGTAGATGTTTTCAATCCGATTGTTTCTGCTTTCAACGATAAAAAAGGTGTTAGTGCTTATGCTTCTTATCAAATCAATAATAAGTGGCATGCTGTTGTAGAAGCTGGTTTCGAGAAAAATAAGTTCGATGAAATCAATTGGAATGTTGATGTTGACGGCGTTTTTGCAAAACTTGGTGCAAACTGGTTTATAACGCAAGATGTAGAAAATCAATCGAACGGAATTTACATTGGTGGACGAATTGCGTATTCTAAATATTCGCAAACCATTAATAGTTATCCGATTAGAGATTTACAATCTAATGAGATTACAGGAACAGGAAGTTTGCCAAAAGCGAATGTAAGCAGTTATTGGATAGAAGCTGTGGTTGGTGGACGTGTAGAGATTTTCAAGAATTTTTATGGTGAATTAGCCTTGCATCCTGCAGCTTATATTGGTGGTAAAAAAGATCAAGGAATTGATCCTTTAGTCATTCCTGGTTACGGAAAATACAGCGGTCCTTTTAATATGCCCGTTTTTTGGGGAATTTCTTATAAGATAAAGTAAGATTAAAACTTTGTTATGAATCAAATTAGAATAACAAAAGATAACATTTCTCTTTTTCCAAAATATGAAAAGTTACTTCATGATAACAAAATAAAATTCGATTCTTTAGGCCGATTAAGATATTTACATGGAGCACCTATTGGAGATTTGATTCAAATCAAAATAGATCAAAATAGAAAACCAATTTTTCAAGAAATAAGTGATAAATGGTTTGATCCTGAAAGTGAAAAGGCTAAAAAATTTGTTTGGTTATAGATTTATATACAAACTAAAAAAGGAACTCTAATTGAGTTCCTTTTTGGCTAATACAATCCAAACTTATCCCATTCTTCTTGAGATAAATTCGTTTTAATTATATTATTTTTCAGATCAATTAACATTCTCTCTCCTTTTTTTATAACAGCTATAGTAATTGGTTTATTCTCATAATTAAAATAAAAATCACTCCAATTAAATTTCAATTCATCATATTCAAATGGAATTAACTGATTATTCAACTTATCTACAGCTCCGAATTTCCCTCTTTGGCTCACAAAAAAGTAGCCGTTTGCATAACTAAAATCTTTGTAAATACAAGGTATTGAAATCTGACCTTCTCGCGTTATCAAACCAGATAAACCATTTTTAGTAACAATATGTTCTTTAGGTCCATATTCTACCCAATTAGAAATAGAAGAATATTCTATTGGAACAATTATTTTTTGATTAATATCTATAATTCCAAATTTCTTATTTTTTTTAACGATAAAATTATTTTGTCTATTATAGACAGCTTCTATTGCTCCATAAATTGGTGGAATTTTAGTAATTCCCAAAGTATCAACAACTCCAAATAATTTATTCTTTTTTAAAATAATAAATCCCTCATCAGTTGAATGATAGTAATTTGTAAACTCAGTATTTGAAAGTGTTTTTTGAATAATATTGAACAAATAAATCTTTTTATTCTTTTTTATTACAGCAATTTTATTTTCATTTACTAAAAAAACGTCTTCGTTTTCTATTTTCACCAATTCTCGTCCATCAGAAGTTAATATTCCTTTTTTCTTATTAAAGTCTTCGACTTCAAACAATAAAATATATTGATCATTTTCTACAACAGCTTCTCGAAAATTTATACTTTTCAACCATTTGTCACCAGAAATTGAAATTAAATCTTCGGAAAGTAATTTTAATTTACCATCCTTTTTGATAACAAAAGTTTCTAATTTATTTCCATAAAGTCCATCATTTGAAATTGAATCATAAATAATATCTAAAGCAATTTGTCCTTTAGAATTTATAATTCCATATTTAGATTTATCTTCAACTATTGCTAAACCTTTTTGATTGAAAATTAAAACATTATCATATTTTCCAAACTCTAATACTTCTTTTAAATTCTTATCTAAAAACCCAATTTTACCATTCTTCGATAATTTCATAGAACCATCTATAAAATATGTAGTTCCATTTCCAAAACTATTCTTAGGTTTCACAATAACCTCCTCTGCATGATTATCAAATATATAATCAGTTAATTGTTTTCCTTCATTATTAAAAATTGCCCATTCTTCCTTATTCTTTACAAATAAAATACTATCATTCATAGATTGATCAACAGAATTATAAATAGGAGAAACAACTTCTTTTCCTGTTTTGTCTACAAATCCATATTTTCCATTTTTAACAATTTTCGATAAACCTGATTTGTAAAAATAATTTAATCGATCATAAATAAATGGAATTAAAACCTCTCCTTTTCTATTTATTGCACCAAACTTATCTTTAATTTGAGCAATTGCTAAACCATTATCAGAAAAAACACTTAGATCATTGTAAATAAAAGGTATTAAAATATTATCATTAATATCAATATAACCTTCTTTATCATCTTTCTTAGCAAGAATCATATTTTCTTGATCTAGAGGATTCATAAATTTATATTTACCAAGTGGAATTTTTATTTCTTTTGTTCTGTTATCAACATAACCCCAATAATCATTTTCAGAAATTCTTGAATAAATCTCCGTTTTATTTTGTACTTGAGACAAACAAAGTTCAGATAAGAATATTAAGATAAATAATAAAGCTACACGCATATTCGAAGTATTAATTCTTTGATTAATATACAATAAAAAAAGGAACTCTAATTGAGTTCCTTTTTTTTGTTTTGAGAAGATTTCAGATTAATCCAAAACCTTTGCTCCTTTTACTTTTTGATTTGTTAAAGCGATTTCCAAAACTTCTTTCATTTCTTTTACAAAATGGAAAGTCATTCCTTTTACATATTCTGCTTTAATTTCTTCGATATCTTTTCGGTTATCTTCGCACAAAATAATCTCTTTGATATTTGCACGTTTTGCTGCCAAAATTTTCTCTTTAATTCCACCAACTGGCAATACTTTTCCACGAAGTGTGATTTCACCTGTCATCGCCAATTTTGCTTTCACTTTACGTTGTGTAAAAGACGAAACCAAGGATGTCAACATTGTAATTCCGGCAGATGGTCCATCTTTTGGTGTTGCACCTTCTGGCACGTGAATATGAACTTTATAATTCTCGAAAACTTCTGGTTTGATACCTAATTCGTCCGCATGCGCTTTGATATATTCTAACGCAATTGTCGCAGATTCTTTCATCACAGTTCCAAGGTTTCCTGTAATCGAAAGTCCACCATTTTTCGCTTTTGATAAAATAGATTCGATAAATAAAATATCTCCTCCAACACTTGTCCAAGCTAAACCAACCACAACACCCGGAACTTCGTTGTTCTCATATTGATCTGGTGTAATAGAAGGTCCTAAGATTTTCGAAATATCTTCGATTGAATATTTAGTATTAAATTCTTCTTCCAACGCAATATGTTTTGCAGCCGAACGAACTAATTTCGCAACTTTCTGATTCAATTTACGAACACCAGATTCGCGTGTATAACCCGTAATTAAATATTCTATTTCTTTTTTACCTAACACAACATCTTTCTCTTTCAAGCCATGTTCTGTTAATTGTTTTGGTAAAAGGTGACGTTTTACGATTTCAGATTTTTCCTCGATTGTATAACCTGCAATATTAATCATCTCCATACGATCGCGCAACGGACTTGGAATATCTCCTATATTATTGGCTGTCGCAATGAAAAATACTTTCGACAAATCATAACCAATTTCTAAGAAATTGTCATAAAAAGTTGAATTTTGCTCAGGATCTAAAACCTCTAACATTGCTGATGAAGGATCTCCATGCGCACTCGCTGTCATTTTATCAATCTCATCTAAAACAAAAACTGGATTCGAAGATTCTGATTTTTTGATTGATTGTAAAATACGTCCTGGCATCGCTCCTATATAGGTTTTACGGTGACCGCGAATTTCTGATTCATCATGTAAACCACCCAACGACATACGCACATATTTGCGTCCAATCGCTTCTGAAATAGATTTCCCTAACGATGTTTTACCAACACCCGGAGGTCCATATAAACAAAGAATTGGCGAACGCATATCTCCTTTCAATTTCAAGACTGCAAGATGCTCCAAAATACGTTCTTTCACATCTTCTAAACCATAATGATCATGATCTAAAATTTTCTTTGCATTCTTGATATCAAAGTTATCTTTCGTTAAGGTATTCCAAGGTAAATCCAACATAAATTCAAGGTAATTGCGCTGAATATTATGTTCTGGCATTTGCGGATTTAGACGAGAAAGACGGTTGATTTCTTTATCAAAATGATTCGCTACTTCTTCGCTCCAACTTTTCGTTAAAGCACGTTTGCGCATTTCATTGATTTCTTCTTCAGTCGAATTTCCTCCTAACTCTTCTTGAATCGATTTGATTTGTTGATTTAAGAAATATTCTTTTTGTTGTTGATCTAATTCTTTGCGAACTTTATTCTGAATCGTATTTTTCAACTCCAATTTCTGAAGTTCAACATTCATAAAACGCATCACTTCCATTGCGCGAAGTTTCATATCAGAAATCTCTAACAATAACTGTTTTTCATCTAAACTCAACGTCAAATTAGACGCGACAAAGTTGATTAAAAACGTATTACTTTCAATACTTTTTATAGCTCCTGCAGCTTCCGAAGGCAACATTGGATTTTCTTCTACAATCTGAAAAGCTAAATCACGAATTGATTCAATAATAATTGGATATTCTTTGTTGCGTGATGTCGGAACTTTTTCTGTCAAAATTTCTACTTCTGCCTTGAAATAAGGATCATTTGAAACAAATTCTTTGACTTTGAAGCGTTTCATACCTTGTAAAATCACCGTAATGTTTCCATCTGGCAACTTTATCATTCGCATGATTTTCGCAACTGTACCAACTGTATACAAATCGTCTTGTGTAGGATCTTCCACAGCAATTTCTTTTTGTGAAAGCACACCAATAATGCGATCTTCTTTGTAAGCTTGTGTTAAAAGTTGTATAGATTTATCTCTACCCGCGGTAATTGGCGCAACCACACCCGGAAATAAGACAGTATTTCTTAACGATAAAATAGGCAATACCGAAGAAATATCTTGCTTATTTAGCTTACTTTCTTCGTCTTTACTCATCAAAGGAATTAATTCGATTTCTTCTTCCATTACTTGTGCTAATGACAAATTGTCTATGTTCATAATTTTTTTGTACGTTCAAAGTGTCAGTAAAACTATTTTTAACTGACGAAAGCTTTTCATAATTTCAAAAAAAACTACGATATAGTTCTTGTTTGAAGCGTTTAGAAAAGCGAGTATTAATAAGACAAACGTTGTGCCAATAAAATATATTGTCAGTTTTTCAATAAAGGTTTATAATGAGGATAAATAATTATTTTGCTTCTAAATCTTTTATCAAGATAGTTTGATCTTTAATTATAAAACAATTTGCAAGAAATTCGTTCATTGATTTTGCATGAAAATTCATCATTCCAAAATCTTCAGAAATTAAAATTTCGGTCAATTCTTCAAGCGATAATTGGTTCAAATCTTTGTAATCTGTTTCTTCTTCAACTTTTTCTAGAAATGAATTTAACGTTTCATGCGTGATATATAAATCGTGATCGATGCAACCAATCCAACCTTTTTTATCGCCTTGTAAAACCTCAACAAATTCGTTTCCTCCAGGATCTGTTCCAATTTTGAAAAATATAGATTCGAAAATAGTATAGGCTTGCGCTTCTATCAAATCATAATAATCTGAATTAGAATTCAAGCCATATAAGCCTCCAAACATTTGCCAAGGTTCTTCGCCAGTATAATTCGCGGTAAAATTGTTATAATCGGCATCAAAAAAGAGTAAATCATTAAATCCATTTTGTTCTAATAAAAAAGTCGCATATTCATCAGAAAAATTATACTTCTTTTGCAATGATTGAATTTCTTCTTTTGTAGGTTTTGAAAATCCAAATGGATTAGGAAAAGTGACTTTTGACAACATAGATTGAGTTGGTTTAAAACTTAAAAATATAAAAAAAATCGGGATTTACCCGATTTTAGATTTTGCGATGACTTTGCGATAAAGTTCTTCGTATTGTGGAAGAATATTCGTTTTATCAAATCGTATCGCTTGTTCTTTTGCTTGATGACTAAACTCTGCCAAACGCTTATCGTCTTCTAAGATATAGATTGCCTTTTCTGCCATCATTTCGATATCTCCTACAGGACAAACAAAACCAGTAAGTCCATCAACATTTACTTCTGGAATTCCGCCTGCATTCGACGAAATAACCGGAACACTTGCTGCCATAGCTTCAAGCGCTGCCAAACCAAAACTTTCTTGTTCGGATGGTAAAAGAAATAAATCTGCGGCTTTCAAAACATCATTCAAATCACTTACCATTCCAAGACTTTTCACTTTATCTTGAATTCCAAATTCTTGAATCATTTGATCTGCCATATCCCACTCAGGTCCTTCTCCAGCAATAATCAATTTAGATGGTATTTGTTTCTGAATCAAATTAAACGTTCCAATTACATCTTCAATGCGTTTTACCTTTCTCAAGTTTGAAGTGTGTAAAATCACTTTCTCTTTTGGTTGCGCAAAATTATCACGACAACACACACATTTCTCTGGTAAATATTGATCGTTATCAATAAAGTTTGGGACAACTTCTATCTCATTTGTAATGTCAAATGCACATAAAGTATCTTGTTTCAAACTTTCGGAAACCGATGTTACGGCATCCGATTCGTTGATCGAAAATTCAACAGCCGTTTTATACACAGGATGTTTCCCTACCAACGTAATATCCGTTCCGTGCAATGTTGTTACAATTGGTAATTTATACCCTTTTCGCGCCAACATTTGCTTCGTAAAATACGCTGCATACGCATGCGGAATCGCATAATGTACATGCACCAAATCTAATTCGTAATGCAAAACTTTATCATACAAAATTGTGCTCAATGCCAAATCGTATGGCTGATATTGGAACAATGGATACGTTTCGACATGAATTCGATGAAAGTATATATTTGGTAATTTGATGTTTAATCTCGCAGGAACATTTGTGCTAAAAAAATGTACTTCATGACCTTTTTCTGCTAAATCCATTCCCAGTTCTGTTGCCACAATTCCACTTCCTCCGTAAGTTGGGTAGCATACAATTCCTATTTTCATTCGCGATTTTTATTTAGACAAATTTAAGGTAAAATTGCTTCATAAATTACTTGTCGAATATTTTCTCGCACTTTTTTAATGGAAAGATAATTTGGCTCGACTGTTTCATTCACACGATTCGAAAGAAAAATATACACTATATTATATTTAGGATCAGCCCAAACCATTGTTCCTGTAAAACCTGTATGACCAAAACTTTCGACTGATGGACCTATTTTAGACGTTGTTTGCATTTTATCAAAACCAGCTCCACGATGATTGCCTTTGAATTGTTGTTTGGTAAATTCCGCCACCGTTTCTGGCTTCAAATAAACCTCATCACCATATTCGCCTCCATTCAAATACATTTGCATCAATTTTGCTAAATCAATCGAATTGGAAAATAAACCAGCATGACCAGCAATTCCGCCCATCATCGCAGCGCCTTGATCGTGTACAAAACCATGTATCAATTGATTTCTATATGTTTTGTCGTATTCGGTTGGAATAATATCTTCTAAACTAAATTTTTCTTTTGGATTGAACGTTGTGCGATACATTCCCAATGATTGATAAAATTTCTCTTGTGTCAGTTGATTCAGATCTTTCCCAAAATCTTTTTCTAATTTCTTTTTGAAAATATAATAACCCAAATCTGAATATTCATATGATTTACGACTTAAAGAAGATTTATAAATATCTTCATAAATCGTATCTTTTATCGAATTGATGATGTAAATATTATCCGTTACTTTTATTTGATGTTCCTCATCTTGTTTACGTGAATAGAAATCCAAATAAAGACGCGCGTTTTTCACATTAACCGTTTCGTTGTAAAAGCCAATCCAAGGTTTAAGACCAGCTTGATGTGCTAAAATTTCACGAACTTTTAAAGAAGATTTGTTCGTATTCTTAGCATCGGTATCAATTTCACCAATTGTTTGATCGAGGTTTAACTTTCCTTCGCCGACCCCCAACATCAACAAAGGCAACGTTGCCGTCACCTTTGTTACAGAAGCAACATCATACAAATCTGTCCACTTCACTTTTTTTGAAGAATTTTTATCTTGTGTTCCAAAGCTTTTGTCGTACACGATTTTTCCATCTTTCGCAACTAAAATTTGCATTCCAGGCGTGTAACGATTTGCTATTGCTTCTTCGGCAAGTCTATCTATTTCTGAGAGTTTTTTTTTCCTAAACTTACATTTTCAGGCGCTGTAAACCCTAAACGATTGATATGTTTTGTTACAATTCCTTGACCTTCTTTCAAATTTTGATTGATATCTACAGGAAAAGTACCTTCAGCATCAATTGCTCCAAAAATAATTTGTGCTGCTGCTGCTTGCGCATCTTTCGTATTTTGATAATGAACCGTAACGGCATCTAAATTTGATAAATCAAGATCTTTCAATCCATAAGGACTTGTAAACAATGAAAAGATTTTCTTTTTGTCTTTTGGCAATGCATTCAATATAGCTTTCGAATTTGCAGACAATTTATAAGGTTTGTAAACTGTTTCGTTTGACAAAAATGCCCCAGCAATAACAACATCATAATCATTTAGTAAATTGATTTGATTTGGATTTGAAATTTTTACTAACTCAACATTTGTATATTTTTGTAAATGTGTCAAAAATTGATCATAATCAGTTTGTTCCAATGAGACAAACGCTATTTTTTGATTTATTTTTTTGATTGGTAAAACATTGTGTTGATTTTTAACCACAGTTGAAGCTTTCTCAAAAATTTTAGTTGTTAATGCTAAATTTTCGGCAGAATTTAAATCTTCTAACACATTTGTAGGATTTAACGTTTTAATTTCATTTAATCCTGTGATATATTTCGCCATCAAAATTTTCTTCACACTTTCTTCTAAACGTGCTTCAGAAATCTGACCTTTATTTATTGCATCAATAATTTTTTGTTTCCCAACGTGTACATTTTGAGAAAACAACAAAATATCATTTCCAGCCACAAACGCTCTGTAATCTACATCACCAGCAGGAAACATTTTTGCTACACCATCCATATTCAAGGCATCTGTAATCACAATTCCTTTGAATTGTAACTCGCCTTTCAAATAATCTGTAATGATATTTTTTGACAACGTCGAAGGCATTTTTGGATCTGGTTCTAAAGCTGGAACATTTAGATGCGCCACCATAATTGACTGCACACCTGCCTCAATCATTTTCTTAAAAGGTGCAATGTGATATTTCTCTAAATCTGCTTTGTTATCTGGAATCAAAGGCAAAACCTTGTGCGAATCTTGATCCGTATTTCCATGTCCAGGAAAATGTTTTGCAGACGATAACACATTTTGCTCACGCATTCCATCCATATAAGCAATTCCTTTTTCTGCAACGCGATTAGGATTTGAACCAAAAGAACGATTCCCAATGATTGGATTATTTGGATTAACATTGACATCAACCGAAGGCGAAAAATTAAATTGAACGCCCATTCTGTTCGCTTGTACACCAATTTGTTTCCCAACTTGATACACCAATTTATTATCACGCAAAGCACCAAGCGTCATATTCCAAGGAAAACGCTCCACTCCTTTCAATCTCATTGCCAACCCCCATTCTGCATCCATACCAATTAACAATGGAATTTTAGAAATCGATTGAAATTTATTTGACAACTCAATTTGATGAGCCGCTTGATCTTGCATAAAAATTAATCCTCCGATATGTTCTTCTTCAATTAATTTTTGAATATCATTCTCATGCACCGCATCTCTGTTTGTATAGGCTGCAACGATAAATAACTGACCTACTTTCTCTTCCAACGACATAGAATTGTACTTTTCATCCACCCATTTCATCTGAATAGAATCTTTGTACAATGGCGAAACGTGTTGCGCTTTCGAAGCTATAGGTAAAATAATTGTTAAGAATACGTATGCGATTACTCTTTTCATTCCGGAATAAATTAATTTTGCTTGTTTTTTCTTTTTTAGAAACATTTTTTAAAGGCCAATCGAGTTAGGATTGGTAAATTTATAGTAAATTGTCAAATTAAATAAATTTATATGAGTATTTTCAGTGTTGTACAGGATAGCATGTTGAATCATCCTGGACTAATAACTGTTTTTGGGGTTGCAGTAATTATTATGTTGCTGCTTGATTTGGGTGTTTTTAATAAAAATGCGCACGCAGTTTCGAACAAAGAAGCGCTTACTTGGACTGTCGTTTGGATTTCCTTGGCGATGATTTTTAGTGGTGTAATTTATTTCGTTTTTAAAGAAGCAGATGGACATGCATTTGCCATCAATAAATTTTCGCAATTTCAGGCAGCATATTGGATAGAAAAAGCCTTATCCGTGGATAATTTATTCGTCTTCATCCTCGTTTTTGGATTCTTTAAAATTCCAAAAGAATATCAACATAAAGTCCTTTTTTGGGGAATTTTAGGTGCTCTTCTTTTTAGAGCAATCTTTATTTTTGCAGGAGTTGAATTAATTAAAATGACTTATTTACCAGCTTTTTCAATTGGAGATTGGCACTTTAATCTTGGTGATGAAGCGACTCATGCAAATTTTGCAGCAAAACAATTCTTCCGTCCAAATGTCGTTTTAACACTGTTCGGATTCTTCTTAATCGTTGCTGGAATCAAATCTTGGAAATCAAGTGACGATGATGAAAATCAAGATTTATCGCAGAATTTTGGTGTTAAATTAGTACACAAATTCTTTAAGGTTACACCAAATTTTGATGGAGATAAATTCTTTTCTGTACAAAACGGAATTAAAATGGCAACACCTCTTTTTGTAGCTTTAATGGTAATTGAAGTAACTGATTTAGTTTTCGCTGTAGATAGTATTCCTGCTATTTTTGCCGTTGCTCCAGACGATCCATTTATTCTATATTCATCTAATATTTTTGCCATTTTAGGACTACGTTCATTGTATTTCTTGTTGGCAAATTCAATGGATAAATTCAATAAACTACATTACGGTTTAGCGATTATTTTAAGTTTTATCGGAATTAAAATGATTATTATGCCATTCTATCATTTCGAATCGACAGTTTCATTATCAATCATTGGTGGAGTTCTATTAACAACAATTATTTGGTCGCTAATTTCGAATAAATCGGAGGTTAAAGAGTAGATTATTACTTCGAAATAAATTTAAAAAAGCCATTCTTACGAATGGCTTTTTTAAATTTTATACATCTCACTTTTTATCTTCTATTGGTAAATTAATAACTTTTTCTAGATCTCCATTTTCATTGTAATTATAAATAAATCCATATTCAAAATTTTGATGAAGATATTTTTCAATTTTGACTAATCTATTATCTCTATAATATCCAATATAATAAGCATTTTTAACATTAGTTGAATCTTTCATTTCAAACTCATCATATAAATCTAATGGATGAGAATACTTTCCAAAACCACGATAATATTTTTTTACGATTAAGTCTTTAGAACCGGATTTTGTAACCGAGTTATTTTGAATATTTCTTTCTGTTTTATTACAACTAAATATCGATAAAGCAACAAGAATGCATAAAAATTTAATCATACCAATAATGTTAACAAGCTTAAATTTATAAAAAAAGCTCCAAAAATGGAGCTTATATTTCTATTCTTTATTTTTTCTCAACTTTCGCTGAACCAGATGCTGGAGCTAATTTTTCTTTTGCAACATCTTTCACGTTTTTCAACTCAACGTTTACAGGCTCAATCAATGATTTTGTAGGACTTTCGTTACCTCTGTGGCACATTACACATGTTACAACATTGATCATTTCTGGATTTTTTGAGTTTTCCCAGTTGAAATTTTTTGCGTTTATATCACGTGTCATCACAATCATATGACGTGCAAATTCCTTTTCTTTTTTTGCATCACTTGCAAAATCCATCTTTTTCGTATCTGGATTTTCGGCGTGGCAAAAATTACATTTCACACCTAAAGCAGCATTATATCCGCGCATCAAACCTTTCAAACTATCTTCTGAAATGTTTTGTGGTAACACTTTTAGGTTTTTCCATTCTGAACTTGAAATTGCTTTTCCTGTGTCAATTTGGCGAGAATTTGTAAACGAAAAGATACTAAACATCAACGCTAAAACTCCCAAAGAAGCCATTATTCTATTTGTTTTCATTTGTAATAATTTTGTTTATACAAGGTAAAACAAATCTTAAACCGAATAAACCCTTCAGAAAAATTTGGAATAATTTTAAATAAAACCTTTAATGAATTAAAAATAAATCAATTAAAATCTCCAAACTAATAAACGCGAAATTTTATTCCCTTGTTGCATATTTACAATTCGGTAATCTCTTACTTTTTCACGTTTTAAAATTCCTTCTAAAATTCGAACATTTTCTTTCTTAGAAACCAATGTTGTAAACCATTTTACTTGATGTTTATAGTCTGCACTTTCTTTTATCATT
Organism: Empedobacter sp. GD03797; assembly: GCF_029842105.1. Classification (NCBI taxonomy): domain Bacteria; kingdom Pseudomonadati; phylum Bacteroidota; class Flavobacteriia; order Flavobacteriales; family Weeksellaceae; genus Empedobacter; species Empedobacter sp. GD03797. Next base: position 93,447 of record NZ_JAOCFS010000003.1, on the reverse strand, counting down.
TTCGTGATAAACAGACGCTCTCCTCCTCTACACCATAGCTCAGAATTATTTCCTCCAAAGTTTTGAATTGGTTTTTGATCAGATTTTTGACCCAAGTTTTTCAGTTTGCGCATTGTTTGCTCCATCACTTCTTGATTTGATCTAAAAAATGGAGGATTGCAAATTGTAATATCAAATTTTTCGCCTTGTTTGATGATATTTTTGAAAATATTGTTTGGATTAAATTGCATTCTAATCTCAACTTTGTTACGTAATCGAGCATTTTTCTTGACAATTTCTTCCGCATTTTTGAAAGAAGCATAATCCAACTCTGCACCAACAAAGTTCCAATCGTATTCGTAATTTCCAATAATCGGATAAATACAATTCGCACCAACACCAACGTCCAAGACTTTTACATCTTTTCCACGCGGAATTACTCCATCAAAACTTTCGCCCAAAATATCGGCAACGTAATGAATATAATCGGCGCGACCAGGAATCGGCGGACACAAATTATCTTTTGGCAATTCCCAATAATCGATGTCATAATATGTTTTCAACAACGCTTTGTTCAACGCTTTTACAGCTTCTCTATCCGAGAAATTAATCGTTGGTTCGTTCTCTTTATTGGGTTTGATATATTTGGAAAGTGGCGAATAAATCGCACACAATTTTTCGAAATTATAAGGCGCTAAATGACGATTGCGCGAATGTAATTTTTTTAATTTACTCTTCTTTTCGGGAGTATCCATACAAAAATATTTATGCAAAAATAAGACAACCTTTGCAGTTTTCTGCAAAGGTTGTTTTTGAATTCGTTTATTTTAATTGTTTTTGTAGCGTTTCGATTTGTTTCAAAAGATGATGAATCACTTCTAAACCTTCTAAATTAACGCCCAAATTATAATGAAATTCAATAAATCGTTCGATTAATTTCAAATCATTTTCTTCGATAAAATATTCTTGGTTACGTTCATGCAAAACAACCAAATCATTTTTGTACAAATCAATCACAAATTGAGGTTCAATCTGATGATATTTACTAAACTGAATAACAGATATCGTTACATTTTTCATGGTTTTAAGCTTTTTTAAGTGAACGTAATTTCTCGAATAATTCTTTCTCTTCTGCTGATAAATGAGTTGGAGTTTTTACTGAAAATGTAACATACAAATCTCCAAATTGATCATCTTTCTTATAAATTGGTAAACCTTTTCCTTTCAATTTTACCTTTTTATTATTCTCTGTTCCTTCTTTTATCGGAACTTTTACTTTTCCAGAAAGTGTGTCAACCATTGCTTCTCCACCCAAAATTGCATCGTATAAATCAACCTCAACAATTGTAGATAAATCTGCTCCATTCAGCTCAAACGACGTATTATTTTCTATATGAAATGTGATATACAAATCTCCATTTGGCCCATTGTTATAACCTTTTCCACCGTGACCTTTTATCTTAATCGTTTGTCCATCTTCTACTCCTGCAGGAATTGTAATTCGAATATTTTTACCATTCACCGCAAAAGTTTGTTTATGCGAAGTCAATGTATCTGTCAAATTTAGTGTCAAACTGGCATTTACGTCTTGCCCTTTATAACCTGTTGATCTACTTCTACCTTCGCGTCCAAACATCGAACTAAAAAAATCTGAATAGCCATCAAAATCACCAAAACCTTCAGCTCCATCAAAATCGCTATTACTATATTGATATTGTTGCTGTTGTTGCTGACGAGCTTTCTCATATTCTTCACCATGTTGCCAATTTTCTCCGTATTTATCGTATTTTTTACGTTTTTCTGGATCGCTCAACACTTCGTTTGCTTCATTTAACTCTTTAAATTTCTGTGCAGCTTCATCGTTATTTGGATTAAGATCGGGATGATACTTACGCGCCAATTTCCGATAAGCTTTTTTTATCTCATCTTGTGATGCGGTCTTTTGCAGACCTAATGTTGTATAATAATCTATAAAAGCCATAGTAATTAATAAGTTTGTGCCTTAATTCAATCAAAATCAGTTCCAATTTAATCAAAACTGACAATACGACTTATACTTTTTTCTTTATTGTAGACTTTTTAATATTTTATCTGAAATGAATAAATTTATTATGATTAATTTATAAATTTTCAAAAATAATTTGGATATATTCAAAAAAAACAATTATTTTTCATTTATAAAAGAAGGTTATGAATAGAAGAAATTTTTCGAAAAATATATTAATTGGATCGGCAGTTGGTGACGCATTAGGAGTTCCTGTTGAGTTTAAAAGCAGGCAATATTTACAACAAAATCCCGTGACAGATATGATGGGTTATGGAACATACAATATGCCTCCAGGCACTTTTTCAGACGATAGTTCGATGATGTTTTGCCTTGCAGAATCGTTATGTAATGGTTATAATGTGAATGATATTGCAGAAAAATTTCAGATGTGGATGCATGAAGGTTATTGGACGGCTGACGGAGAAGTCTTTGATGTAGGAATTTCTACACGAAAAGCAATAAATCGTTTACGAGTTGTAAAAAATCCAACCGAAGCTGGTTCTACAGCCGAATCTGATAATGGAAATGGATCGTTAATGCGTATTCTTCCTTTAGCAATTTTCACGAAAGATTTATCAATTGATGAACGTTGTGAAATCGTCAAAGAAGTTTCTTCTATCACGCATGCGCACAATCGTTCTGTTTTGGCGTGTATTTATTATATTGAATTTGCGTTGAATGTTTTGGATTCCGAAAATTTAGAAGAAGCTTATCTGAATACAAATTTTTGGTTAAAATTATTCTTAGAAGAAAATGAAATTTATAAAAATGAATTTCAATATTTCGAGCGAATTTTACGCGGAAAACTAATTGATTTAAAAGAAGATGAAATTAAATCAACTGGTTATGTTATGGATAGTTTAGAAGCTTCTATTTGGTGTTTATTGCATACAGATTCGTATAAAAATTGTGTTTTGAAAGCTGTGAATTTAGGGCATGATACGGACACAATTGCATGTATTGCAGGCGGAATTGCAGGAATTTATTATGATGTAGAAACAATTCCGACCAATTGGATTGAACAATTGGCGCGAGTGGATGATATTTTGCATTTAGCAGAACAATTGGAAGAAAAATATGAATAAAAGAATTGAGCAATCAATTCTTTTTACCTTTACAATAAATCTTAATCATTGTAAAATGAAGCAAATTTATCTTTTGTTTATACTTTTAATCTCTTCATTGACTTTTGGGCAATATAATTCTATAAATCAAACAGCTGATGCTATTCCTTATTGGAGTAAAGGCGACATTTTTGAATACGAAGTGATCGAGTCAACTTTCGAATACAATAGATTTGACACTATTACTAAAAAGGAAAATAAATACGATTTAAAATTAACTATTATTGACTCAACTTCAAATTCTTATACCTTAAAATGGGAAACGAAATTTCCAATACCAGATGATAATCCTGAGATTAAAAAATATATTGAAAAAAACTTAAAAGAATTTAATAATTATACCATTCTTTATAAAACTGATGAGTTTGGGGCTGTTGAAAACATTATCAATTTAAAAGAAGTCAAAAAATTCTACAAAAAACTTTTTGATTTAGCTATTTCAAAAGATAATTTTCAAAAAACAGAAAAAAATATGATTTACCAATTTATTGATAATGATGAACTTTTTCAGAATTATTTGATGCAAGATTTAAATCAATATCATCATTTTTATGGCAGTCAATTTTCTAAAAACCCATTGGTTACCGAAGTAGAATTAACAAATCCTTTTACCAATACACCTTTGCAATACAAACAAATTTATACTTTGATTGATATTAACGAAGAAAATGAAACGTATACATTAAAGATGGATCAATTAGTCGATGAAGAGAAATTAATCAACGAAATCGAAAATAAATTTGGATCGAAAAAATCAGAAAATTTAGATATTTCTTTTCTATTCAATATGAAACAAATTACGCATAATTCTGGTGTTATTCTGTATTCAGTTTTTTCAAAAGTGGTAGAAAATAGTGGAAAATCTAAAAGTAACCTAAAAGAGTTTATTTTAAAATAGTAAGCCAACATTTTTCGTAAATTTGCAAAATGGAAAGTCAAAAAAATAATCCATTACACGGAAAACGTTTAGACGATATTATCGAAGAATTAGTAATTTATTACGGCGGTTGGGAAGGTTTGGGAAATCAAATTAACATCAGATGTTTTAATGATAATCCAAGTTTGAAATCATCGTTGAAATTTCTTCGAAAAACAGATTGGGCACGTGCAAAAGTGGAAGAATTGTACATCAAAAAAATTGCAAAATAATGAGTGCAACTATTCTTGAAGAAAAGATTTTTATTGATTCTGAGCTTTTAACCAATATCGAAGAAGAAAGTCAGGTTATTATACATTGTTGTATGACGGCAGATGAATATGCAAATGCTGCACGTATTTGGCCTTCTACTTTTATTATTGATAATCAATCAGGAAAACGTTGTCAATTGGTTTTTGCAGACGGAATTACGATGTATCCAAATTGGACGTATATCGAAGAAGGTTCGTCTCTTCATTTTACTTTAATTTTTAATGGTTTGCCAAAAAGTTGTCAATCATTTGATTTGGTCGAAATTATTCCGCAAGCTGGAGGATTTGAATACCGAAAAATAAATCGAAATAAAAGCGATGTTTATCACGTCGAATTTTCAGAATAAATAAAAAAAATGCGTTTCAAATGAAACGCATTTTTTAATAATATAAACTGTATTTTTTATTGAATTACTCCTATATCATTTCGATAATATTCGTAATCAAAATGTACTTTCTTGATGTTTTCGTAAGCGGTTTCACGCGCTTCTTCTAACGTATTTCCTAAACCAACCACGTTGATTACACGTCCACCAGAAGTAACAATTTGTTCACCTGATAATTTTGCACCAGCAATAAAATTAGGACAAGTTACCTTTTCTAAACCACGAATCTCAAAACCTTTGTCGTAATTTCCTGGATATCCTCCCGAAACCATCACCACACAACACGCATGTTGATTTTTGAAAGTCAAGTCAAAATCTTCTCCTTTGATTGCTTTATTTACAACCTCAGCCAAATCATTTTCTAACAAAGGTAAAGTTGTTTGCGTTTCTGGATCGCCCATTCTTAGGTTATATTCCAACAAATAAACTCCTTTTGTCGTTATCATCAATCCAAAGAAAATAACACCTGCAAACTCTAATCCTTCCTTAATTAAACCACATTTTGTTGGCTCCATGATCTCTTCTTCGAACATTTTGAAATGCTCGTCTGTAAACAATGGATTTGGAGCGATAACGCCCATTCCACCAGTATTCAAACCAGTTTCACCTTCACCAATTTTCTTGTGATCTTTTGCCGAAACAAATGGAACGATTTTTTTCCCGTTAAAAAAAGACAAAATAGAAGCTTCAAAACCTTCTAAATATTCTTCAATAACCACTTCGTTTCCTGCATCACCAAAGGTTTTATCTTCCATTATATCCAAAACAGCTTGTTTCGCTTCTTCGAAATCTTGACAGATAATTACTCCTTTTCCAGCCGCTAAACCAGAGGCTTTCACAACAATTGGATACTCTTGTGTTTTCAAATAATCAATCGCCAACATCGGTCCTTGAAAATTCTTATATTTTGCTGTTTTCACACCGTATTTATCCATAAAATCCTTCGCAAAAGCTTTAGAAGCTTCCAATTGTGCAGCAGCTTTATGAGGTCCGAAAACGTTTAAATTCTCTTTCTGAAAAATATCAACGATACCTTCTGATAACTCAGCTTCTGGTCCAACAAAAGTTAAATCGATTTGATTTTCTTTCGCGAAATTTTTCATTTCTTCAATCGAAGAAACCGAAACATTAGTTCCGATTTGCGCTGTTCCTGCATTTCCTGGAATAAAGAATAATTCTGCTTCTTGACCTTTTTGTTTAAAATCTTCAGCAAATTTCCATCCGATTGCGTGTTCACGACCACCTGAACCGATTACTAAAATGCGAGTTGCGCTATTATTTTGTTCCATTGTTTTTCTTTATTAAATAGTTTTGAAAAATTTTGATTCATTCTACAATAATGATCAATTAATTCTAAAGCTTCATTTGATTCTGCCTCTGTTATATAATTCAACTCAAAAGCTATTATTAATTGAGCTTCAACTTCAAAAGCAGAACCTTTTGAAATAGATAGAAAATTAATCATTTGCTGATTTGAATTTCTTCCAGAACTTTCTGCGATATTTGAAAGAATTGAAACAACGGCTCTTTTTATTTGAACAGTTAATCCATATTTTTCTGATTCTGGATATTTATTCGAAAAATCGTAAACCAATCTCAAAATCTCCAAACTTTTTTGCCATATGTCTAAATTTCTATAACTTCTCATTTACACTAAGTTAATCTTAAATTCCAACATCGCAAAACGAATATCGCACATCGAGTTTTAGTGCATAAAATGTCTCATTCCTGTGAAAACCATCGGAATTTTACGTTCGTTACAAGCATCAATAGATTCTTGATCTTTAATTGAACCACCTGGTTGAATAATTGCTTTAATTCCATTTTCAGCAGCAAAATCTGCTACATCACGGAAAGGGAAAAATGCATCAGAAGCTAAAACTAAATCTTCTTCCACTTTTTCTTTTGCACGTGCAATCGCTTGTTGAGCTGCCCAAATACGGTTTGTTTGACCACCTCCAATTCCGTAAGCTTGACCATTCGTTGCTACAACAATCGCATTAGATTTTACCCATTTTACAATTTTTTGAGCAAAAACTAAATCAGTCATTTGACGATCAGTTGGTTGAGCTTCTGTTACAACTTTAAGATCTGTTGAAAACTGATTATCTGTAGACTGAACAATTAATCCTCCATCAACTTTTACATAAGTAACTTTATCTGAAACAGGATTTTTCACTTTGATGATTCGTAAATTTTTCTTTTGTTTAAAAATTTCTAACGCTTCTTCTGTAAATGAAGGCGCGATGACAATTTCTAAGAAAATTTTATTTAATTCAACCGCAGTTTTTCCATCAACTTCTCTATTGAAAGCGATGATTCCACCAAAAATTGACATTGGATCACATTCGTATGCTTTTTCGTAAGCAATTAATGTAGAATCACCAATCGCAACTCCACAAGGCGTCGAATGTTTCACTGCGCAACAAGTTGTTTCTTCGAATTCTGAAACTACTTTATAAGCCAAATCCATATCACGAATATTATTGAAAGAAAGTTCTTTTCCTTGTAAATATTCGAAATCTTTCATCGCGCCATTTTTCGTTTTATCAACGTAATAAGCCGCTTTTTGATGTGGATTTTCTCCGTAACGTAAATCCATCACTTTCTCGTAAGAAGACTCTAAAAATTGAGGAAAATCTTCTCCTAAAATGTAAGTAGAAATCGCCGCATCGTAAGCAGAAGTTAAGTTGAACACTTTACCAGCACATAATTTACGCGTTTCGATAGAAGTTGAACCATTCTCACGAATTTCATTCATCACCACTTCATAATCATTCACATCCGTCACAACTGTTACATCATAAAAATTCTTTGCTGAAGAACGTAACATTGATGGACCTCCGATGTCAATAAACTCAATCATCTCCGCTTCAGAAAGACCTGTGTTCATCTTTTCGAAAAATGGATAAAGATTTACAATAACGATATCGATTGGGTTAATTCCATGTTCTGCAATAGTCGCCATATGGTTTTCATCTGAACGACGAGCCATAATACCACCATGAATTGCTGGGTGTAAAGATTTTACGCGACCATCTAAAATTTCTGGAAAACCAGTAACATCTTTTACTTCTGTTACTTCGATTCCATTATCTTGTAAGTGTTTGTAAGTTCCTCCAGTTGATAAGATTTTATAATCTTGCTCAATTAAGAATTTTGCAAATTCTAACAAATTTGATTTGTCCGAAACACTGATTAGCGCTTGTTTTTGCATTTTGTATTTAGTTTTTAAAGTTTTTGTTTGTTTACTATTTATCGGAAATGAAAAACCTCAATGTACAAAACATTGAGGCATTCTATATTTTATGCTTCACTAATTTGCTTTATTGCCTGAATAAAAATCTTACTTTCTACTTCGGCTACCTTTCGCTGCAAATCTGCTACTTCATCACCTTCTTCTATTTCAAAAGTTCCCTGACAAATAATTTGACCTTCATCTACACCTGCAGTTACGTAATGAACAGTTGCTCCTGATGTTTTTTCACCAGCTTCTAAAACCGCTTTGTGAACCTTTGCTCCATACATTCCTTTTCCACCAAATTTTGGTAATAATGCAGGATGAATATTAATCATTTTCGAGCCCCATTTCGAGGTAAATTCTGGAGATAATATGGTTAAAAAACCTGCCAAAACAATTAAGTCGATTTCTTCTCCTTCTAAATTATGTTCAGCATCTTCCGAAAAAGTTTTTCGGTCTAAGACATACGTTCGGATATCTTTATCCAACGATCGTTCTATTGCATAACAGTCGCGGTCTGCCATTACCATCGAAATCTCGACATTTGGTAACGTTCCGTCTTCAACTGCATCAATAATATTTTGAAGATTTGTTCCGCCACCGGAAACAAATACAGCTATTTTCATGTTTGTTTGTAAGTAATCTTGTTTGTTTTACAAAGATAAGATTTTAGTTGAAGCAAGCCGAAAAATATAACTTGGATTTAATCTATTTATTAATGATTTATTCACAATTAAAAACAAAAAAGCTATCTCTTATCGAAATAGCCTTTTGAAAATATTTTTTAGTGACCTTGAGTTCCGTCAACTCCATGTGCGTGTCCGTGAGATAATTCTTCCTCAGTTGCTGGACGAACATTTAAAATTTCAACTTCAAATTCTAATGTTTTACCTGCCATTGGAGGATTCAAATCTGCAATTACAGCCTCTTCTGTTACCTCTACAACTGAAGCACGGAATTGATTTCCTGCATCATCAGTTAAAGGTAAAATTGCTCCAACTGGTGGTAATCCAGATTCTTTGAACATATCTAAAGGTAATTGAGCAACAGCTTCTTCTACTCTTTCACCGTATCCTTCTGCTGGAGTAATTACGAATGATTTTTTATCACCAACTGCTAATTCTTTTAATTCTTCTTCAAATTTTGGAATCATCATTCCTGCTCCGAATAAAAAAGTTAATGGCTCTTCTGCATTTGATTGTTCTTCAAATACTTTTTCACCATTCGCTTCGATGGTATGTAATGTGTAGTTTACTGAAACTACATTGTTGTTTTCTATTGACATAAATTGTAAGTTATGGATGCTTTAAGAAAGCGTTCATTTTTAATACTTATCTTTTAACAACAATTATTCCTTTCGAATAATTTGACCAATTTTGTCAGTTATTTAGATTTTTGAACTGACAATTTTTATTTAATCAATAAAAAGTAATGCTTTTTTGATGTCTTCATAACCAATTTCACCATTGAAATAATCGTAAATTGGTTTTAAAACTTTATTCTCTTCAAATTCGATTTCACTATAAGCCAATCGAACTTTATCAATAATTTTATCAGAAGGTTTAAATTTTGAGTAATCCAAATCAGGCTCACTTTCTTTGATTTTACCAATATGATCTACAATTGCTGAAGTAGTTAAACCTCTTTTCTCTGAAATTTGGTCCAAAGTCAAGCCTTCTTTCACATATTCTAATGTGATTTCGTAAGTCGATTTCTTTTGACCTTTTTCTTTGGTTTTATTCTTTTCGATGTTTTTCGCAATCTGCTTTTTATCCAATGTTCCTCCAGAATATCGAATAAAAGCTGCCCAAGAATTTTGCAATTCTTTTTCATCTAAAAACTGATCCATTTCATTCGATAAAACCTGAAAACGTCTGTCAGCCTTCATTGCAAGCGAATCAATTTCTAAAGCCGTTTGATTAAGACCGTGTAACATCAACGAGTTTAGATCTCGCAAACGTGAAAGCGCAACATACCCTTGTCCTTTTTCGAACGCTTTTGACAAATCTATAAACGCAGAATCTAACGTCATTCCTTGCGATTTATGAATCGTAATCGCCCAAGCCAAACGTAACGGAACTTGCGTAAATGAAGCCAACGCTTTTCCGCTTTCGTCCTCTATTGCCCAAGTTTCTGGTTTTGCAACATAAAATTCTCCATCTAACGTTTTGATAATTGGCTCATCTTTTTCAGTATAACCTGAAACATTTCCAAGCGTTCCGTTTACAAAACCAACTTCGAAATTATTACGAACAAACATCACTTTTGCTCCAATCTTCAATTCTAAAACTTCTTCTGCTAAAACAGATTTTTTCAGAACCTCAACCAAAGCTGGATTTCCGGCAACTTTAGCTTCAAATGTTTTGGAAGAAGAATCAATATTAATCAATTGACCTTTATTAATTCGATCAACATCCATATTATGTGTATACAAACGCGTTTGTGAATCTATTTCATCTGGAAAATATTCAATTCGAGATTCTAATAAATCAACCGTTTTTTGCGAAATATTTCCCGAACGAATTTCATTCAAAATATCATTCAACGCATTATTTGTCTGACGATATTGTTCTGTCAAATAGCAAATATGCACTTTCGATTGCACCCAAGCATCCGACATAAAACAGAATTTATATTTTGACTCTTCCCACTCTTCACCAATCGGAGGTAACTGGAAAAAATCTCCCGAAAAAATCACTTGAACACCTCCAAAAGGTTCATCATTTTGCTTGAAAAATTTCAAAACATAATCCACAGCATCCAACTGATTTCGGTGCAACATCGAGATTTCATCAATAATCAAGACTTTTACTTTGTCCATCTTATCACGAAAATATTTTTTGTCACGAAGCGAAGCTAAATATCGATCTGAAACATAATCTTTTATCCCAATTCCAGCCCAAGAATGTATCGTTTGACCATTCATGTGCGTCGCAGCAATTCCTGTAGAAGCCGTTATAGCAACAGGAACGCCATGCTGTTTAAGATATTGAATGTATTGGTTTAACACATAAGTTTTTCCGGCACCCGCAGAACCTGTTAAAAATACATTTCGACCAGATTTTAGAATTGCCAAAGCCTTAGATTGTTGCATAACTTATGAGTGAATTTGGAGTTTTTGAATGAAATGCAAAGATACAAAGATTGAATGAAGTGAGGAAATGATAAATATTTTAAATAATCCTCACCCATATTTAGCTAAAATTAGTGAGTTTTTTTGAGTGACGATTTTACAACTTTGTAATACAACAACTCAAAAAAACTACTACCATGAATTTATCATCAAGCGGACCTTTTATTGATTGCATATTTTGATGATAAAATCAAAAATATTGAAAATGATTTTGAGCCTTATGCAGAAGCTTTTTTAACGGATGCTATAAATCAACAAGAGTTATATGACAGAGCTGAAAACAATAAAATGGCTTTGTATGATCGTATTAATGATCAGTTAGAAAAGTTTGTGCAAAAATATGAAGACAAAAATTCGGATATTGGAATTGAACAAATGTATCAACAACATGATGCAAAAGTGCTTGAAGATTCGAAAGACAATCCTTTGTTAGAGCCGATTCATGGAATTTCTTTGTACGATTATGCTGCAGGAGTTGTGAAAATTGGTTCTAATGTTCCGGAAGCTGATGTTTTAAAAGCTTTGGGAGTTGATAAACCGCAATGGGACGAAGCAAGTTTGATTTGGAATCAACGAATGGAACAAGATACAGAAATGACTGTAATGACATTATATAGCCAATATTTCACAAAAATTGATGAACATCCAACATTAGGAAATAACGGAAATCTTACTGCTGATACAGCTTCAAATCCAAACTTAGAACGCTTGAAAACGGACGAACATTTCTTCTATGATTTAGCTGCCGAAAGAGATGCTGCAATAGAAGTTGGAAAAGATGGCGCACAATATATTTTGGATAAATACGGAATTGGAATTATAGATTTTCAGGCGCAAGCTGTGGTTTGGACACGTTCTGGAAATTATTCTTCGATGATTACTTATCAAATGGAAAAGAAAGAAGACTATTTGAAACAATTTCAAAATGAAATGGGCGGAACTATCGCTGACGATATCGAGTTTTAGTGCTCAACCTAAATTAACACATAAAAAAACCGGATAAGAAATCTTATCCGGCTTTTTTAAACTATTTAATCTACTATTTCAATATAATTTTGTCAGCACCTTCTTGAATTTCTCCAATCAACGCACTTCCATCAATAATATTCAATACTTTTTCAGCATCAGTTTGGTCAACGATGACAACCATTCCGACACCCATATTAAATGTTCCAAACATTTCATTTTCTGCAATTCCTCCGCGTTTCGCTAATTCTTGCATTACTGTTGGTACATTTATTTTTGTTTTTTCTATTACAGCCGTCAAACCGTCATTTATAATACGAGGAACATTCTCGATTAATCCACCTCCTGTAATATGAGCAATTCCAGACATTTCGATTCCAGCATCTTTGATTTTGAAAATATCATTTTGATATAATTTTGTTGGAACTAATAATGTCTCGAACAATGGTTTACCTTCAAATTCTTCGTTAAAATCTGGGAAAACTTTACGAACCAAAGAGAATCCATTAGAATGGAAACCACTTGATGGTAACGCAATAATTACTTGTCCAGCTTTTATTTTAGAACCATCGATAATTTCGTCGCGCTCTACTACTCCAACACAAAATCCTGCAACATCATAATCACCAACTTGGTACATTCCTGGCATTTCTGCTGTTTCTCCACCAATTAATGCTGTTCCAGTTTCTTTACACGCTTGCGCAATTCCACCTACAATTTCTGCTGCGATATCAGAATCTAATTTTCCACAAGCTAAATAATCTAAGAAAAATAATGGTTTTGCACCATGACACAAAATATCATTTGCACACATTGCGAAACAATCAATCCCAACTGTATCGTAAACTTTAGAATCTAAAGCCACACGTAGTTTAGTTCCTACACCATCGGTTCCTGATACCAAAACAGGATTTTTGTAACCTCCTAATTGGTAAAATGCACCAAAACTTCCAATTCCATTCAACACGTTTGAATTGTGTGTTGCTGCAACTGCATCTTTAATTTTCGATACCGTTTGATAACCTTCTTCCTTATCTACTCCGGCTTGTTTATATGTATTGCTCATTTTTAATTATGATTTAGTTTTTCGAAATACGAGATTCGAAATTCGTATAACTTATTAATCTATATGCAAAGGTTTTACCTCTTTACATTCTTCATTAGAATAATTTACAGGATATTTTTCTGTAAAACATCCAAAACAATGTTCTTTACTTCCTAATAAATCAATCAGATTATCAACTGTTAAGAAATCTAACGAATCGACATTCAAATAATCTTCAACCTCTTTAATTGACTTGTTTCCTGAAATTAAATCTGCTTTAGAAGGCATATCAATTCCTAAATAACAAGGCGCAATAATTGGAGGCGAAGCAGAACGGAAATGAATTTCTTTTGCTCCTGCTTCTTTTAAGATTTTAATTAATAATTTCGAAGTTGTTCCACGTACAATCGAATCATCTAAAACAACCAAACGTTTTCCTTTGATTTTATTTTTGATGGGATTCAATTTTAAGTTTACCACACGCTCACGCATTTCTTGCGATGGCACGATAAACGAACGCGACATATAACGATTTTTAATCAAAATTGGTTCGTAAGGAATACCCGAAGCTTCTGAATAACCAATTGCAGACGGAATTCCAGAATCTGGAACACCAATTACAATATCGGCATCAACAGGAGATTGTTCGTATAATTTTCGACCAGATTCTACACGTAAATCGTAGATTTCATTTCCTTCTATACTCGAGTCAGGACGTGCAAAATAAATGTACTCAAATGCACATATATTACGTTGAGTTGGTTGATTTAACGAATAAGATTTCAAACCTTGTTCATTTACAATAATCAATTCACCTGGCTCTACATCACGAATAAACTCAGCTCCGACAGCGTCTAATGCACATGTTTCTGAACAGAAAACATACGCATCATCTAATTTACCTAAACATAAAGGACGAATACCATTTGGATCGCGAAAAGCTGCCATTTGATTATTCGCTAATAACAAAACCGAATAAGCGCCTTTTACCTTTTCTATACCTTTCTGAATAGCTTCTACAATATCTAAATGCGAATATTTTTGAATAGAACGTAATAAAACCTCCGTATCTGAAGTTGCTAAAAATGGTAAACCTTCTGCTTCTAATTCAGCTCTCAATGCTTCAACTTCAATCAAATTTCCGTTATGTGCAATAGAGAAATGAGGTTTTCCGTAAATATTATACGTGTAAAGTGGCTGAATGTTACGACGACTTCCTCCTCCAGCAGTTGTGTAGCGTGTATGTCCAATCGCAGCATTTCCTTGGTATTCTTCAATTTCGGCTTCCATTGTTTTGAAAACGTCTAATACCAAACCTGTTTTTTTCACCGTTTTGATGTTTCCATCTTTCAAGAAAGAAACACCACACGCTTCCTGTCCACGGTGTTGAAGCGCAAATAAACCAAACTGCGCAATAGAATAAGTGTTGATGTTATTTGGCGAATAAACCCCAAAAACACCACATTCTTCGTTTACACTATCCACAGTATCAGCTGCATATTTTTTCAATAAATTTCTTTCGTAGAAATTCGTTAAATATTCAGCTTTTAATTGGCTTTTATGTAATTTTTTATCAATCATTATAGAATGAAAAAAATGTTTATTTTAAAACTTCTGTCAAACGATTATATACTTCGTGATAAGCTTCTGAAACATCACCTAAATCACGACGGAAACGGTCTTTATCTAATTTTTTACCTGTTTCAACATCCCATAAACGACATGTATCTGGAGAAATTTCGTCAGCTAAAATGATATTACCATCAACATCTTTACCAAACTCAATTTTGAAATCAGCTAAAATTAATCCAGCTTTTAAGAACAATTCTTTCAACGCTTCGTTAATTACTTCTGTTTGTGTGTACATTTCATCCAACTCATCATATGTTGCAGCACCTAATAAAACTGCATGATGATCGTTGATTAATGGATCTCCTAATTCATCTTTTTTGTAACAGATATCAAAGATTGTAACTGGAGATTTCGCTCCTTCTTCTAATCCTAAACGTTGAGCCATAGACCCAGCAACATAATTGCGCACAACCATTTCAATTGGAATAATTGATACTTTTTTTACCAATTGCTCACGATCATTCAACTGCTCGATGAAGTGAGTTTTCACTCCTTTTTCAATCAAATAGTTGAAAATTAAAGTCGAAATTTTGTTGTTCATTTCTCCTTTATCCTCAACAGTTCCACGCTTTTGTGCATTAAATGCAGTCGCGTCATCTTTGTAATACACAATTACTTTGTCTGCTTCCTCTGTTGAGTAAACTTGTTTTGCTTTCCCTTCGTAAATGAAGTCTTTTTTTGTTAAGCTCATCGTTGTTTGTTTTTTCATTAGAAAATCGAGATTCGAAATACGAAATTAGTTTTATTTTTTTCTAATTTCGAAATTCTAAAAACGAACTTCTAAAGTTTGTTTTTTTGTTTTGTTTGAAATGAAAAAGTCCACTTCGTGTTTGTTGTTTGTTTTGAAAATTAACTTGTTCAAGGTTAACTTTCGAGATTAATTTCGATTGGTTCAGGATCGAAATTGGTATTAGTTTGTTGTTTGTTTTTTTTAGAAATTCGAAATGCGAGATTCGAAATTCGTTATTTGGTTTCTTTGAGTTTTGATTGAAATTTATAATTCATTTTTTGAATATCTTCAATCAATTCTAAACATTTTTTCAAATCAACATCAGAAATAAAATTTTGATTTTTAGCAATCAATAACTGAGTTTCTAATTCTAATAATGATCCATTTGAAATAGATGAAAATTGAATAAACTATTGATTTGAATTGCGACCAGCACCTTCTGCTATATTTGAAGGAACTGAAACCGCTGCTCTTTTTATTTGATTCGTTAATCCAAAAATTTCATCCTTAGGAAAGCTTTTAGTCACTTCATAAATAAAATTGACTAATTCCATTGCTTTTATCCAAATATGTAAATTCTTGTAATAACTCATAAATTACATTTTTACTAACTTCGAATTTCTAGCTTCGAAAAACTATTTACCCTCTAAAATACTCCACCGCATTTTTGAAGATATTCATATATCCATTTCCTGGAATGTTCTTGAATAATCCTTCTTCGTAACGCTCTGGATGTCCCATTCGTCCATAAACTTTTCCACAAGGCGATACAATTCCTTCTACCGCAAACGTAGATCCATTTGGATTATAAGGCATTTTCCCAGCTAATTTCCCATCCAAATCAACAAACTGAGTGGCAATTTGTCCTTTATCAATTAACTTTTCTAATTCAACCTCATTTGCTACGAAACGACCTTCTCCATGTGAAAATGGAATCCAAAATTCTTGTCCTTCCATTCCTTTTAACCAAGGTGAATGCGATTTATTCACTCTCACTTTCGCTAATTGTGTAATGTGACGACCAATTTCGTTGAACGTTAATGTTGGTGTATCTTCTTCTAAATCTTGAATACGTCCATAAGGCAATAATCCAGATTTAATCAAGGCTTGGAAACCATTACAGATTCCTAAAACTAGTCCATCACGCTCCAATAAATTGTGAATTGCATTTTTGATTTTCTCATTACGTAAAACCGTTGCAATAAATTTACCTGATCCATCTGGCTCATCAGCAGCTGAAAAACCGCCTGGTACAAAGAAAATATTGGCTTGATTGATTTCATTTACAAAAGCATCTACCGATTCTTCAACATCTTGTTGTGTTAAATTACGGAAAGGCAAAGTCGAAACGATTGCTCCTTCTCTACGGAACGCTTTTGCTGAATCATATTCTGAATTTGTTCCTGGAAAAATTGGAATGAAAACTTTCGGATTCTCCACTTTATGATCTGCGAATGCAAAACAAATTTGTTCAGCTTTCAAATCTTTTTCCTCTACAACTGTTTCAGAAGTTGATTTATATGGAAACAATGAATTGAATGTTTTTTTCCATTGTTGTTTCAATTCAATCAAATTGATTTCTTCTCCATTAAAGTTGAATGAAGTTGAATCATTCGTCTGACCTAAAACATGGTAATTTTGAGCAATTTCAGCAGGAATATTTAATTCTTCTGAATGTTCAATCACAATCGAAGCTGGATAATATTTTGCTAAATCTAAATCAGTGTTGATTTCAAATCCGATTTCATTACCAAAAGCCATATTTGCTACAGTTTCTGCAATTCCACCAAATTTAACCGTCATCATCGATTTTACATCAGAATTAATTGTTCCAATAAAATCAAAAATAGATTTTGCATTTGCTTCGTCAATTAAATAGTCTTCAGTCAATGGTGGAATAAAAACTGAAAGTTTAGAATTCTTTTCAACTAAAGTTCCTTGTACAATTTTTTCAGCCTTAGAAGGCGCAACTGCAAAAGAAATTAACGTTGGCGGAACATCAATATCTTGGTAAGAACCCGACATCGAATCTTTTCCTCCAATAGCAGGAATTCCAAATTGTTTTTGTGCTTCAATCGTTCCTAATAAAGCCGCAAATGGTTTTCCCCAACGCGTAGCTTCATCACGTAATTTTTCAAAATACTCTTGAAATGTTAAACGAATGTCAGCGTAATTTCCACCAGCAGCAACAATTTTTGTCATTGAATCAATTACCGCGAAATAAGCTCCGTGATAATTTGACCAACGAGAAATTGTAGGATTATAACCAAATGAAGCGATTGAAACCGCATTTGTAAATCCGTCTGTTGGGAATTTTTGTACTGAAACATCTTCTGGCGTATCCATTGTTTGTCCACCAAAAGCATTCAAAATAGTAGAACGTCCAACGTTGTTGTCAAACATTTCTACCATACCTTTTTGTGACGCATGATTTAACTCTTGCATCATTGTAATAAACGCTTCTTTATTGAAAGCTTTATTCTCAAAAGGGTTTGTATATTCTTCGTCCGTAACTTCGATTTTAGCTTGTTTACGAACGCCGTTTGTATCTAAAAATTTACGGTCTAATTCAACAATCTTTTTTCCTTTCCAAACCAAAGTCATTGTATCATCTCCCGTTACCTCAGCAACACAAGTCGCATCAAGATTTTCTTCTTTTGCTAATGCGATAAATGTATCCACATCTTTTGCCTCAACCGCAACAGCCATACGTTCCTGAGATTCAGAAATAGCTAATTCTGTTCCGTTTAATCCAGCATATTTCAATGGAACTAAATCTAAATCAACATTAATTCCGCGTGCAATTTCACCAATTGCAACAGAAACACCTCCCGCACCAAAGTCGTTACATTTTTTGATTAATGCTAAAACGTCTGGATTACGGAATAAACGTTGAATTTTACGTTCAACAATTGCATTTCCTTTTTGAACTTCTGCTGATAAATCGTCTAATTTTAAACCATCATGTGTTTTAGATGAACCTGATGCTCCACCTACTCCATCACGACCTGTTGCTCCACCTAATAAAATAATTCGGTCACCTGCAACGGGTTCTTCACGACGAACATATTCTTTTTTTACAGCTCCAGCCACAAAACCAACTTCCATACGTTTTGCTTTGTATCCTTCGTCATAAATTTCTTTCACAAAAGTTGTCGCTAAACCAATTTGATTTCCATAAGAACTGTATCCGTTTGCAGCTTCTTTCGAGATTTTACGTTGTGGTAATTTACCTGGTAACGTGTCTTCAATTTTTTCTAAAGGATTTGCAGCTCCTGTAATACGCATCGCTTGGAAAACGTAAGATCGTCCACTCAAAGGGTCGCGAATTGCTCCACCAACACATGTCGAAGCTCCACCAAATGGTTCCACTTCTGTTGGGTGATTATGTGTTTCGTTTTTGAATTGTAATAACCATTCTTCCTCAACTCCATCTACATCGATTGGAACGACAATAGAACATGCATTGATTTCTTCTGAAACATCAATATTTTTCACAATTCCTGTACGAGAAAGATATTTTCCCATCACAGTTGCTAAATCCATCAAACGAATTGGTTTTGTAATTCCTAATTCTTGACGAACTTGTTGGTAATAATTGAATGTTTTTTGAAGTGTTTCGTTAAATTTAGAATTAAATTGAACATCTGTAATCTCCGTCTCAAAAGTTGTATGACGACAGTGATCAGACCAATAAGTATCTAAAACTTTTAACTCAGTTTCGGTTGGATTACGATTGATTGATTTGAAATAGTCTTGAATAAAAACTAAATCATCCATTTCTAACGATAATCCAAATTGGTTGTAAATGTCTTGTAGTTTATTTTCGTCAGCAGAAATAAAACCTTCAATAATTGGAACTTCTGTAGCTTCTGGATTAGCTGGAATTTCCATTTTAGAAAGATCTTTCTCACGCGACTCAATTGGATTGATTAAGTAATCTTTTACTTTCTTTAAATCTTCCGCAGACAAATCATCATTGAAAACATATAATAAACCAGACTTTACTGTTACATTTTCAACATTCATCAACACTAAACATTGTTCCGAAGAATCATCGCGTTGATTATATTGACCAGGTAAAAATTCGGTTGCAAAATAGTTTTTAGAATAAGGAATACTTTCGTTAACTGCGTCTTCTACGTATTTGAAAACAATGTCTGTCACAGGATCGACAAACACCTTATTTTGAACCTCTTGTAATTGGCTTTCTTCTATATTAAATAGATCATAAATAACAAAAACCTTGCACACAATTGTAGGTACAAGGTTTTTGAGTTCTATTGTAGTCTTCTGACTGATAACGTCAAAATTCGATTTCTTCTGAATGAAAAGTCTGTGGTTCATTGTATTGTTTGCTGTACTATTTGGTTTAATGTGTTTAAACCATTTGTATCATCTACATCAACAAACAAACTATTTTCTAACAAGAGTGGTTCAAGACTCATTTTGTAGAAAAAAAATTCATTTGTAGTGGCAATTTTTTATGGTCTGCCGTAGAGACGCTCAACCTTATTATGAGCTATACAAATGTTGTAAACTTTAAAAACTAAATCACCTTTAAAAGTGAACTGCAAAATTAAACATTTTAATTAGTAAAATCAAATCTAAATCAACAATATTTTATTTAATTTTTTGGTTAAATATTTTTCTTAAAATTTAAGCATGATTATCAATCAAATGTCCCATTTTACAACAAAAAAAATCCTTATCAAAATTGATAAGGATTTTTCGTTTTCCGTAATTATCTTGTAATTGTCAAATCGTATTCGTTGTCTGATTCATCATATTTATATGATAATTTCATATTGAAATCTTGCATAAACTTTTTGCAAAACGTTTCTATATTTAATGAATCTGGAAAAGTAGCTTTGTTAACTGTCATAAACAAAGTTGTCCAACTTGTATTGTCTTTAAAAATTGTAGAGAATCTTTTCTCCCAATATGTTAAAAACTTTTCTTCTTTTTCATTGATTAATATCTCTTCCATTATACCTACTTTATAAACCAATTACAAATTTACAACTATTTCTAATCAAAACCATTTTTTCACGAATTATTAACGTTTTCAGCTTCTATTTTTCATTCAAGAATCGCAAACTTAAGATTCGCTTAAGATTCACTTTTCTATGTTAATAATCTATTAAATATCAAGACATTTGAACAATAATTCAAAAACAAAATGTTTACAAATAATTTAAAAGGACGTTACAGTATTTTACTATTTTTCAGTTCGTTATTTATTCTAATTTCATTTATTCTACGCCTAATTTTTGCGATTTGGGTAAAAAGTGATTTCGATTGGAATATTGGTTCATTATTACACACTATTTTTTATGGATTAGTGTACGACATTAGTGTTGTAAGCTGTTTCACGTTATTCTTATCATTTTATTTTATGATTTTACCAAACAAATTCGTCAATTCATTATTTGATCGAATTTTCGTGTATTTCGTTTATACATTGTATTTGGTAATCATTTATTTTACATTTTTTGCCGAAGTTACATTTTGGGACGAATTCAAAAGTCGATTCAATTTTATTGCAGTCGATTATTTAATTTATATATACGAAGTTGTCAAAAACATTCAAGAATCATATCCATTACCTGTTTTAATTGGCGGAATTGTGTTGATTACCGGCTTGACAATTTTCGCAACAAAAAAAGGTTATTTCTTTTACAATACATTTCATAACAAACCAAAAACAAGTCAAAAAGTTGGTGTTTTTGTGTTCAATTTATTACTTGCGGTTGGCTCATTATTCCTTTTAAACAACGATAGCAGTTCAACTTCTGAAAACCGATACAACAATGAAATTTCTAAAGCTGGAATCTTTTCATTCTTTTCAGCTTTCCGAAATAATCACTTAAAATACGACGAACATTATAAATCTATTCCGATTGAAGATGCTTTTGCAGTAATGAAATCTGAATTGCAAGATTCGAAAACTGTTTTCGATCAACAATTCAAAAATCCAATACGAAGAACAATTTTAGCAAGTAATCCGTCACAAGCAGAGCAAAAACCAAACGTGATTTTTGTGTTGATGGAAAGTATGAGCGCTTCATTTTTGCAAGAGCAATTCAACGGAAAATCAATCACTCCAAACCTTAATGATATAGCAAATAACAGCATCTATTTCTCGAATATGTATGCCAACGGAACCCGTACAGTACGCGGAATGGAAGCTGTTACATTATCAATTCCTCCTACTCCTGGAAACAGTATTGTGAAACGTGTTGATAATCAAAATTTATATACTATTTCGAATGTTTTCAAAGCAAAAGGTTATCACAATATGTTCTTTTATGGTGGCGATGGTTATTTTGATAATATGAATGCGTTTTATGGTGGAAATGGTTTTGACATTTACGATCGTGGTCGTGGTAGCGTTTTGAGTGATAAAATCAACACCAATCGTTTCAATATTAATGATGATGAAGTTACTTTTGAAAATGCTTGGGGAATTGCTGACGATGATATTTACAGAAAAGTAATCAAAGTTGCGGACGAAAAATACAAAACAAAACAACCATTTTTTGCTTTTGTGATGTCAACTTCTAACCACAAACCTTATACGTACGAAGATGGAAAAATTGATATTCCGTCTGGAACTGGTCGTCCTGGTGCTGTAAAATATGCCGATTATGCGATTGGAGATTTAATTGCAAAAGCGAAAACAAAACCTTGGTTCAGCAATACCGTTTTTGTGTTTATTGCCGATCACTGTGCAAGTAGTGCAGGTAAAGATGCGATTGACGTTAAGAATCATCACATTCCGGCATTTATTTATAATTTGAAATCGCATGCCAACGAAAATGTCACAAAAGAAGTTTCTCAAATTGATATTTTTCCAACATTATTTTCGTTGTTTAATTGGAAATATACGTCTCAATTTTATGGAAAAGACATTTTCGATCCGCAATACAAATCGCGTTCTTTTGTTGGTACGTATATTAAATTAGGAATGAAAAAAGGCGAAGATGTTTCGATTTTATCCGATCAAAAGAAAATCAATCAATACAAATGGATTGATAAAAATTTAATTGATACAAAGGTTGATCCTATTTTCGAACGTTCTATCATATCTAATTATCAAACAGCCGATTATTTATTTAGCAATCATTTATTAAATGAAAAATAAAATCATTTTTATCATCAATCCAATTGCTGGTAAGGGAAAAGGACGAATGATTGAAACTGAAATTCAAAGTTATTTTAATCAAAAAAATGTTGAATTCGAAACATTTTTGACTGAAAGTATTGGTCATGCAACTGAAATTACAAATCAAGTTCTCACAAAAAATCCTGATATAATAGTAGCTTGTGGCGGCGACGGAACAATAAACGAAGTCGCTCAAGCTTTGGTTGGTAGCAATGTTGCTTTGGGAATTATTCCGATTGGCTCTGGAAATGGATTAGCGGCGAATTTGCATATCCCTAAATCTACCGAAAAAGCTTTTGAAATGATTCTGAATGCAAAAATCAATAAAATTGACGCAGGAAAAATCAACGAAAAATACTTTTTTAGCAACATGGGATTAGGAATTGATGCAGATGTGATTAACAATTATGCGCAAACCAAAACCAGAAACTTTTTGGGATATGTATCTGCCAGTACAAAAGCAATTTTCAACTTTCAACCGAAAAAATTTAACATCGAATTAGACAATGAACATACATTAGATGATGATTTTTATTTTGTGTTCTGCTCCAACTCTAACGAAGCGGGTTACGGCATCTCATTTTCGCCCAATGCAAAATTAAATGATGGAAAATTAGACTTTCTTGCGGTAAAAAAGCTTAATTTTATCCAACAAATTCAGTTTTCGGCGAATGTTTTAGGAAAACGAATTGAAAAAATGAAGCAAGCAAAAGTATTGCAAGTTAATTCAGTAAAATTCAATTCCAAACAAACAAAAACCATTGCACAAGTTGATGGTGAAGCTGTTATTTTTAACCAAAATTCTATTGAAGTTTCGATTGTTCCGAATGCTTTAAATGTTATTGTTCCGAATTAGAAAATGAACAAACCAAAAGTTTTAATTGTTGAAGATGAATTGGGTATTGCCAATTTTATGCTTCAAGGTTTAGAAGAAGAAAATTTATCGCCAACGCACTGTTTAAGCGGCGAAGATGCCTTAGTGAAAATAAATAACGAGAAATTTGATGTTATTTTATTGGATTGGATGATGTTAAATATTTCTGGATTAGAAGTTTGTTTAACAACGCGATCTACCGAAAATCCAAATAAAAAAACACCCATTATTTTCATTACAGCAAAAGATACAGTTCAAGATACAATTGAAGGTTTGAATGCTGGTGCAAATGATTACATCAAAAAACCATTTGATTTCAATGAATTAGTAGCGCGAATTAACGTTTATCTTCGTCAAAATGAATCGAATAATCTTTTAAATTTCGGAAATATTTCATTAAATACAGAAACGCATCAAACTTTTTTAGACAATAATTTAGTTGAATTAACACTAAAAGAATTTCAACTTTTAGCTTACCTATTCAAAAATAAAAACCGAATTTGTACACGCAAAGAAATCATTGAAAACGTTTGGGATATTCATTTTGAATACGATACAAGTGTGATTGATGTTTTTATTAATGCGATTCGTAAAAAATTGAATCTAAAAAAAGACGATCCGCGCTTACATACCATTCGTGGCGTTGGTTACATTTCGAAAGATGCTTAAAAAATTCTCGGTAAAAAATAGAATTGCGCTTTTCTACAGCCTTACTTTTTCGGTTATTTTACTAATTATATTTTATTTAATTTATTTTTCTGTAAACCGAGGTATCAACAAAACGATGTACGAAACGTTGGAGGAAGAAATCAATAGTCACGTTGATTATGTTTTACACGAACCAACATTAGAGAACTTTGTTCAACCGCGCGAATGGGAAGAAGTTGAACATACAGACATTGCACTGAATCCTGTTTTTATCTCAATTTATGATAAAAATTTCAAGCTGATTGAGAGTTCTCCAAACATGGTGCAAAATCAATTGGATTGGAACAATGAAGAACCAGAAAATAAGCCATTTTACGCCGAATATAATTCAATTCAGTTATTAATTTCTCAAGCAAAATTGATTCATCACGGCGAAGTTGTGGGATATTTGGTCGTCGGCGTTTCGACAAAACACAATCAATTGGCGCTAGATTATTTGAAAACTGCCTTACTTATTATCTTTCCTATTTCGGTTTTATTGACGTTTCTTTTAGCTCGTTTTATTGCTGCTAAATCGATTAAACCTGTTTTCAATGTGATTCATACAGCACAGTCTATCACAGAAAATAATCTTTCAGAACGTATTCAATTACCTAAAAATAAAGATGAATTATTTCAACTTTCAGCGACAATAAATTCACTGTTAGATCGATTAGAATTTCAAATTGTAAAAGCTAAACAGTTTTCGGCTGATGCTTCACACGAACTTCGAACGCCTTTGGCGATTATAAAAGGAACATTGGAAATTTTGATTCGACGCGAACGCACGCCTGAACAATACAACGAAAAAATAGATTACACGTTGAAACAAGTGAATCGTTTGGATCGTTTGGTGGAACAATTTCTATTGCTTTCTCGTGTCGAAAATAATAGTTTAGAGCTAAAAACTTCTTTATTTGAACTAAAATCAGAAGTTTTAAAATCAATTGAACGTTTTGATGTTTTGTTACAGGAAAAACAAATTTCTGTTGATACGGAACAACTTCAAGCTTATGAAATTGATAATTACCAAGAATTTTTTGAGATTATTATAGATAATATTTTGTCAAATGCCATAAAATATTCGAACTTAAAAGGTCAAATAACAATTCTTTCTAACATCGAAAATGATTGCTATGAATTGATTTTTGAAGACAATGGAATTGGAATGAATCAAGAAGATTTAAAATTTGTTCAAGAACGATTTTTCCGCATTAAAAATGATTCAACACTCCATATTTCTGGTTCTGGATTAGGACTAAATATTGCAACACAATTAGCTAAAATGTCTGATATTAAAATGCGAATTGAGAGTAATCAAAATATTGGAACTAAGATTATTTTAACGTTGAATATTGAAAATTTTTAAGTAACTTCAATTCATCTAAAAATATCAAAATGAACCAACACGAATATACAAACGGAGAAATTACTATAATCTGGAAGCCTGAATTATGTCAACATGCAGGCATTTGCGTAAAACTACTTCCAAATGTATATAATCCGAAAGAAAAACCTTGGTTAAGACCAGAAAATGCAAGTAGTGATGAACTTATCAAACAAGTTCACCAATGTCCTTCAGGGGCGTTGAGTATAAAGAAGTAAAATAACAACCAACGAATTGAGAATTAATCATCTTTTGAAACGATTTGCATATGAACCAAATCTCAAAAAATATACAATAAAAGACTGGTTTTTAATTCAAGAAAGACTTTTTCGGATGCTTTTTTGGAACATACAGGTTGTCGTCCGTCTCAATATTTACGGAATATTCTTGAATAAAAAAAAGCAATCCAATTGGATTGCTTTTTTTACTATTATATGAAATTGATTAATTCACTTTACTTAATGTACGAACTCTAATTTCTTGTAAAACATCTTCTACAGACATTCCTACATATGCACCTTCTTCTACAATTGGATACAATTGATCATAAGACATAATACGTGTATTGTCGATACGTAAATTTACGTGAGAACGATTGAAATCTCTGTGAGATTTAACACCTGTTGCAGAAATTAATTCAGATAAAATATGCATTGTTTTCTTGTGGAAATTATACATACGAGTTGCTTTATCTTCTACATCCAAACCTTTCATCAATTCACGATCTTGCGTCGCAACACCAACTGGACATGTATTTGTATTACACTGTAAAGCTTGGATACATCCTACAGCCATCATCATAGCACGAGCCGAATAAACTAAATCTGCACCAATCGCCATTGCACGAGCAATGTGGAAAGAAGAAATAATTTTTCCAGAAGCAACAACACGAATATCTTTTTTAAGACCATAACCACGTAACGTATCAACTGCGAAAGCTAAACCATCTAACAAAGGCATACCCAAAGAGTTTGAGAACTCTACAGGAGCAGCTCCAGTTCCACCTTCACCACCGTCAATTGCGATATAATCTGGTTTGATACCAGTTTTAATCATTGCTTCACAAATCTCGATAAACTCGCGTTTAATCCCAATACATAATTTGAAACCAACTGGTTTTCCACCTGATAATTCTCTTAATTGTTTGATGAAATGTAACATTCCTTCGGCATCAGAGAAAGCTGAGTGAGATGGAGGAGAATCAACTGTTGTATATGGTTCTACAGCACGAATCTTAGCGATTTCTGGTGTATTTTTATTTGCTGGTAAAATTCCTCCGTGACCTGGTTTTGCACCTTGAGAAATTTTCAACTCAATCATTTTTACATTTGGTAAAGTAGCGCGTTCTACGTACTTATCTGGATCGAAACCACCATCAGTAGCACGACAACCAAAATATCCTGTACCGATTTGCCAAATCAAATCTCCACCTGGCTGTAAGTGATATGGAGAAATTCCCCCTTCACCTGTATTGTGTGCAAAGTTTCCTAATTTGGCTCCTTTGTTCATCGCTAATACAGCATTTTCACTTAACGAACCGAAAGACATTGCAGAAATATTTAATAAACTTGCTAAATAAGGTTGTTTACATTCACTTCCACCAACTTTTACACGTGGATCATCAGCATGTTTGATTTTTCCAGCATACATCGAGTGATTTAACCACTCATATCCTGGTTCATAAACATCTAATTGTGTCCCAAAAGGAACTGTGTCAATTACATTTTTTGCACGACGATACACCATACTACGCATCAAACGGTCAATAGGTTTTCCTTCAGTATCCGTTTCAACAAAGTATTGCATGATTTCTGGACGAATACTTTCTAATAAATAACGACCATGTCCTACAATAGGAAAGTTTCTTCTGATAGCGTGCTTTGTTTGCGAGATATCAGCAATTCCTAAGGCAATCAAAGGAAGAATAATTATTAAAGACCATAAGATACCTGGCCAAAAATAAGAGATTACTCCAATTGCAACAAGAGTAATGATAGATCCTACTACGAAAAGTTGTCTTACTTTCATAAGTAAAAATTTAAATGATTTTGATTAAAAATTTGGTGTCAAATATATCTAAAAAAACTCGGTTTAACGCCTTTAATTCTGAAATTATTTCTTTTAAAATATTGATTTCAAACGTTAGAGAAAACTGATTATTTCAAATAAGTTAACAATTATCTAATGTCGTGAAATAAAATGAAATATTATTTAGATTTTTTTAAAAGATGTTCAAACTTTTTGAGAAATGTCAAAAGAATTATTCTTTGTAAACTCTCGTTAAATCCAATAATTTGATTGGTCCCATCGAAAAATTCTTAACTTTTTTATTCAAAAATAACGTTGTTTGATCATAGAACAAAGGCAAAATTGGAGCGTTTTGCATCATTAATGCATCCATTTTTTGATAAATTTTGGCGCGTTCGTCAGGATTATTAGTTAAAAATGCTTGTTCATACATTTTATCAAACTCACCATTTTTGTAATGTGAATAATTTGGACCTTCTGGCGCAAAGTTTTTTGAATAATATAAGGACAAAAAGTTTTCTGCATCTGGATAATCTGCTCCCCAATTTGCACGGAACAACGTAAATTTCCCTGTTGCTTTTCCATCACGCATCGTTGGTCCAGGTACAACATTCACTTTTATTGGTAAGCCTAATTTTGCCATTTCTGCCGCAATATATTCGCAAACATCTACATACTCTTGCACAGTTGTCAGCTCGATTGGTACAATTTTTTCGTTCGTTTTTTTATAGCTATTGATTAGTTCACGTGCTTTTTCGGGAGAATATTTGTAACCACTTTCTGGCGAATAACCTGGCAAACCTTTCGGAATGAAACCTCCATCCGCTTCAAAAGCTTGTCCTTTCATCATATATTTGATGATTTTGTTTTTATCAACTCCATAATTTAATGCTTGACGCAATTTCAAATCAACTGCATTTGGTGCATCAAGGTAAAAACATAAATAAACGGTACTTAAATAAGGAACTTTTTGAATCGTTAAAATATTTGAATATTTTGGATTCAAATCTCCGATTGGATTTAAAATTTCATCTTTATAAGAAGGATCCAAATCTGCCATCATATCCAAATTACCTTTGATTAATTCTAAAAATTCTGAATTTTTCTCAGGTAAAAATGATAAATTAACCGCTTCTAAATATGGTAAACGTTGTCCTTTTTCATCAAACTCGAAATAGTTTGGATTTTTTCTGAAAACCATTTTCACATTATCTTCCCAAATCTTAAATTGAAAAGGACCTGTACCAATTGGATGTTTCAAGAATTCATCGTTTCCATTTTTGAATAATTCTTTCGGAACAACAGAAGCATATTTCATCGAAATTAATCCCAAAAATGCAGGATAAGCTTCTTTCAATTTAATTTCAAAAACTGTATCATTTATCGCTTTATACGAATCGATATTATTCATAATCCAACCTCCAGAACCTCCAGCTTTCGGATCTTTTAAACGATTAAAACTATATTCAAAATCAGAAGCAGTTACAATTCGAGTCGAATCTTTTCCAAAAGCTTCATGTTTATGAAAAAAAACATCATTTCTTAAAGTAAAAGAATACGTTTTTCCATCTTCTGAAATTGTCCAAGATTTCGCAATATCGGGCTGAATTTCTAATTGATTGTCAATCTTCACTAAACTATTGTACATCAAATTACACGCCCACGTATTGGCTTGTGTTCGCGCATTAATTGGATCTAAAGAAGAAATATTATCGTAACGATTTAGTTTAAATACTTTGTTTTCATCGATTTCAATTTTCTTAGAACATGAAAATATTGAAACGAATAACATAATGTAGATAAAGTATTTAGTCATTTTGAATAGCTGATTTATTTATGTTTCAAAACTATGGATAATTTCTTAAATTTGCAGCTATGAATAATCAAACTAAAACAGTTGCATTTCATACATTGGGATGTAAACTTAATTTTTCTGAAACTTCGACGATCGCAAGAAACTTGAAAGATAATGGATATCAGAAGGTTGAGTTTACGGATTCTGCGAATGTGTACGTAATCAATACATGTTCGGTAACCGCAAATGCAGACAAAGAGTGCAGAACGATTGTGAAAAATGCAATGAAAGCAAATCCAGAAGGTTTTGTTGTCGTTGTAGGTTGTTATGCGCAGTTGAAACCGCAAGAAATTGCGGAAATGGAAGGTGTTGATTTGGTTTTAGGAGCTGCAGAAAAATTCAATATTGCTGAATATTTAGACGATATCAATAAAAAAGAAGAAACAATTGTACATTCTTGTGAGATTGAAGAAGCCGATTTTTACGTTGGTTCTTATTCAATTGGTGATCGTACGCGTGCTTTTTTGAAAGTGCAAGATGGTTGCGATTACAAATGTACGTATTGTACAATTCCTTTGGCTCGTGGAATTTCGCGTTCGGATACAGTTGAAAATGTCATCAAAAATGCGAATGAAATTGCGCACAAAGGAATCAAAGAAATTGTATTAACGGGTGTAAATATTGGCGATTACGGGAAAGGTGAATTCGGGAATAAAAAACACGAACATACTTTCTTGGAATTGGTGCAAGAATTAGATCAAGTTGATGCGATAGAACGAATCAGAATTTCTTCGATTGAGCCAAATTTATTGAAAAATGAAACGATCGATTTTGTTTCAAAAAGTAATCGATTTGTTCCGCATTTCCATATTCCATTACAATCTGGTAGCGATGAGATTTTGAAAAAAATGAAACGTCGTTATTTATCTAATCTTTATTTAGATCGTGTAACAAAAATTCGAGAAGTGATGCCAAATGCATGTATTGGTGTAGATGTAATTGTTGGTTTCCCTGGAGAAACAGAAGAATTGTTTATGGAAACATATAATTTCTTAAACGAATTACCAATTAGCTATTTACATGTATTTACTTATTCGGAAAGAGATAATACAGAAGCCATCGAATTTGAAGGAGTTGTTGATCAAGGAGAGCGTAAACGTCGTAATAAAATGTTACGTATTTTATCGGAGAAAAAACGTCAAGCTTTTTATCAATCGCAATTAAATTCGACTCAAAAAGTATTGTGGGAACATGATAATAAAGATGGAAAAATGTTTGGTTTTACAGAAAATTATGTAAAAGTTCAGACAGATTTTAATCCAGAATTAGTCAACGAAACACAAATTGTAGATTTGGTTAGAATCAATCACAATGGAATTGTTGAAGTGAAAATTCAAGAGTTAGAATTAGCAAAATAAAATTGTAAATATTAGTTAAAAAGAAGTTCAAGTATTTTGAGCTTCTTTTTTTTGATTTACCTTTACATTTAGGAATAATAATTGTAGTTTTAAATAAAAAATCAAGGTCATGAAAATTATACATTTTACTTTTATAATTTTGTTGTCATTATTTGTAACAAGCTGTGGAACAGTTCAAGTAAGTACAGATTACGACAGATCAGCAAATTTTGCTTCATATAAAACTTATACTTTTCACCAAAAAGGATTAGATAAGTTAAAGGTTAACGATTTGGATAAGAATCGATTAATTAAAGCAATTGATGCGCAAATGGCTACAAAAGGATTTACAAAAGTAAGTTCTGATGCAGATTTAGTCATTAACTTATTGACAAGTTCTAAAGAACAAGTTTCTGTAAATAATAACAATTGGGGTTATGGACCTTATGGTTATTATGGCGGATATTACGGAGGAAATAGCGTTTCGTCTTATCAAGCAGGGACAATTGTAGTAGATATTATTGATGACAAACGTAATATATTGGTTTGGCAAGGTGTTGGTTCTGATCTTAATTTGAGTAATATTAGCGCAAAAGCAGAAAGAATTCCGCAAGCAGTACAGGAAATATTAGCTAAATTTCCACCTCAACCAAAGAAATAAATTTTCGAAAATAATATAATAAGCTCTTCATTTGGAGAGCTTTTTTTGTGAAATGAAAATTGTATTAAAAAAAGCTTTAATTTTGTTAAAATTATACAATAACTTATGAAAAATTTAAAAACCAATCTATTAAGTTTATTTCTTTTAAGTTTATCTACTTTTTCTTTTGCTCAAATCGAATTTGGAGTTAAAGGTGGTGTTGGACTTAGTAACACAACTATTGTTCATGGAGTTTCTAAAGAGAGAGTTGGATTTTTAGCTGGGGGAGTTGCAAAATATCAATTAACTACTCGAAACGAAAACCATTATTTACAAGCCGAAGTTTTATATACTACTCAAGGTGAATATTCGTTATATAAAGAAGGCGGAGAGAAATACAAAGCGTTCTTAAATTACATCAATATTCCAATTATGTATAAATACTATTTTGATGATCAAGGAAAAGATTTCTTTGTAGAAGGTGGTCCTCAATTGGGTTTCAAAGTGTCAGAAAAATTTGATGAAGATGAGCCAGAAAGAACTAATAATGTTCCAAAATCATTTGATTTAGCATTTAATATTGGTGGTGGATATTCTATTGATAGAAAATACGAAATTAATTTAAGATATCAATATGGATTAATAGATACTTACGACTATAATCGTTGGGATAACGGAACAAATCGTTCATCATTTTTAACTTTAGGAATTACATATTTCTTCAAATAAATTCAAAACCGCTTTATAGCGGTTTTTTTATTATCTTGTTTTAAAATTTAGTCAATGAATTTTAAACAAATTATTATTTTAGGTTTTCTATTAATTAGTAGTAATCTATTCGCACAGAATATGATAAAAGGAAAAGTGGTTGATGAAAAATCGCTTCCAATTATTAATGCAGAAATCTATGTCGATAATTCTACGATTAAATCAAAAACAAATGAAAAAGGAGAATTTGAACTAAATCTTCCTAATGGACAATATAACTTAATTGTTCGTGCAAGTTTGTTTGAAAATTATATTCTGAATGTCAATACAAATCAAACCAATTTTTATAAAGTTATATTAGAGCCTGAAGTGGTAGCGTTGCAAGAAACAGTTGTTCAGGCAATATCTAAAGAAGATTGGTTGTATTATTATCAAACTTTTTTAAAATTATTTTTAGGAAGTAATGAAGCTGCTAAAAAATGTAAAATCGAAAATCCTAAAGATTTGAGGTTTAAATATGATAAAAATACACAACAATTATCTGCTACTTCTAGAAATCCTTTAATCATTACAAACAATTACTTAGGTTATAAAATAGAATATGATTTGGTTGATTTTAATATTAATTTCAAGTCAAATTATGTCTTAACTCTTGGAACAGCACTTTTTACTGAGCTAAAATCATCAGCTTCTAAAGAAAAAAAATGGCAAGAAAATCGTCGTAAATCTTATTTAGGAAGTGTGACTCATTTTATGAAAGCAGTTTATGATAATAAAATTGAGGAAGAAGGATATGATATAAAACGATTGATTCGCAAGGATAATCCAGAATATATAAAGTTTAAAGAAGAAACTTTGTTAGGAGGTAGAATCGTAGGTAAAGTTCCTCCAAAAATTATTACTTATTTAGTTAATCAAAAAGTTCCATCTGATAGTTTGAAAATCGTTGATAATAATGATCAGTATCTTAATTTTAAAGGATTGTATTCAGTTGAATATAAAAATGAAAAAGAGGATTTGGACTATGCAAAACAAAATGGCGCAAAATATATTTCGAACCAACTTTCTATTTTCGCTATAAAAAGCGATTTACTAAAAATTGAAGAAAATGGAACTTATTATCATCCTGCTAATTTGGTTGTTGAAGGATATTGGAGTTGGGAAAAAATAGCAAACATGATTCCTATGGATTATAAAATTGAATAAAAAAGTCACTCAATGAGTGACTTTTTTTATAATTATCTGAATTAGTTTTTAATAAACTTAATTGATTCATTTGTTGAATCAGTTTTTATTTTTATGATATAAACTCCTTTATTTAAGAAACTTAAATCAATTTTATTATTCATAATATTGTCTGAGTTCCAAACTTTTTGACCTGCTAAATTATACACTTCAGCAGAATTTATGATAGCTTTTGTATGAATTGTCATTTCATTCATAACAGGATTTGGAGAAATTGTTGTAATAATTTTATCCAAAACATTTTCATTTGTAGACAAAGCTTCTTTCAATTCTATTACAAAACCTTTAAGATCCATTTCATCCCAATTGATTCCTATACCTCCTATATATTTTCCATTCGGAGAAATACCTGTAGGCAGCACAAAAGTAAAACTTTTGCTATCATACCCAACCTCTTTTACATAATCATCAATTTTAACAACTCCTTTATCTTTAAACCAAATAAAACCTTCTCCTTCTGTATTTGTAGCATACCAAGGCTTCCAATAACCCACCGCTGTATTTCCATCATCAGAAACAGCTACAATTGACGTGTTATAATCTGGATCTGAATGAACTATTTCTGTATAAGTATTAGTTGTTGCATTGTAAATATATGCTTCAGGTTCGTTGAAACCAACAATAATATTTCCATCAGCAGAAACTGCTAACGCCTCTCCTACAAGATTACCTTGTTTATCTTTAATAAATGTTTGTACACCGTTTTTCCAATAAACTCCTTTACGGAAACCATTTTCAGAATCTTGCCATCCAACAACAACAGTTCCATCTCCATTTACAGAATTTGGTCTTGAACTTTTACCTGCAACTGTAGAGCCCAAATCTTTCATTCCATTTGCTCTATTCCAAATAACTCCTATAGCTTGAGAAGCAGATTTCCATCCTAATCCAACGATCGTTTTACCATCGCTTGACATTCCCCATGAAGAAGTATCACTACCATTTGCACTTGCTCCTAAGTACTCCCATGTTTGCGTAGTTGTATCATATAAAGCCATTTCGTCGATTCCTGTAGCTGGATTTGTCATTGTTCCTGATACTAATTTTCCATCAGCAGAAATCGTTGTATTACCTGCTATATAATCATTATTTCCTCCAATTTCTCCAATTACTACAGGACCTTCTTCTTTTGTCCATTTAAAATGCAATACTCCTGCAGCATTTCCTACAGCTACACCGTCATTAGAGATATCTGTAACTTGAGCCCATGTACCCACATCATACACCTGAGCATTTGATTGTGAAAGTATCAACAATGTTAATACACTAAAGTAAATTTTCTTCATAATTTTTATTGTGTTAATTCATTACTTTAAAATTATATTATATTTCAATATATATTAATCAGCAATAATTTAAAGAATTAATTTCCTTAAAAACAAAAACATAAAACACTTGTAGTCAATATATTAACATTTAAAAATTACATTATTTAAAAAACTGAATTTCTTTAAATCAATTACAAAAACATAAAAATTAATATTATAAATCAAATCATTACATAAACCAAAAAAGCCATTCTTTCGAATGGCTTTCAATTTATGGATTGTTAGAATGTTTTTATGTATTACAATTCTAAAGCTCTTTTAGCGTCACCGCCCATTAATACATTTAATGGATCTTCCACCGCTTCTTTAACTGCAACTAAGAATCCTACAGATTCGCGTCCGTCGATGATACGGTGGTCATAAGATAAAGCAACATACATCATTGGAGCGATAACGATTTGTCCGTTTTTAACAACTGGACGCTCAACAATATTGTGCATTCCTAAGATACCTGATTGAGGTGGGTTGATGATTGGTGTAGACATCATAGATCCAAATACACCACCGTTAGTGATTGTAAATGTACCTCCTGTCATTTCATCAACAGAAATTTTTCCGTCACGTACTTTGATTGCTAAATCTTTGATAGATTGCTCAACACCACGGAAAGTTAAGTTTTCTGCATTACGTACTACTGGTACCATCAAACCTTTTGGTCCTGATACTGCAACAGAAACGTCAGCAAAGTCAAATTTTACTTGGTAGTCACCGTCAATCATAGAGTTTACGTCTGGGTATAACTCTAATGCGCGTGTAACTGCTTTTGTAAAGAAAGACATGAATCCTAAACCAACACCGTGTTTAGCTTTGAATTCGTCTTTATATTGGTTACGTAAAGCAAAAATTGCAGACATATCAACTTCGTTGAATGTAGTTAACATTGCAGTTTCATTTTTAACAGAAACTAAACGTTGTGCAATTTTACGACGTAATGATGATAATTTTTTCTCTGATTGAGCACGAGTTCCTTGAGTAGAAGTTCCCATTGCTGGTGTAAAACGAGCTGCATCATCTTGAGTGATACGTCCGTCACGTCCTGAACCTTTTACTTGAGAAGCATCGATACCTTTTTCGTCTAAAACTTTTTTAGCCGCTGGAGATGGAGTTCCCGTAGCGTAAGTTGCAGCTGGAGCAGCAGGTGCTGGTGTAGCAACTGGAGCTGGAGCAGCTTTTACTTCTTCTTTAACCTCAGCTTTTGGTGCTTCTGCAGCTGGAGCACTTCCTCCTTCTGGTTTAGCAGCTGATGTATCAATAAGACAAACAACTTGTCCTACTTCTACAACATCACCTTCTTCCGCTTTCAAAGTGATAATTCCACTTTCTTCTGCTGGTAATTCTAATGTTGCTTTATCTGAGTCAACCTCAGCAATTGCTTGGTCTTTTTCTACGTAATCACCGTCTTTTACTAACCACGTAGCGATCTCTACTTCTGTGATTGATTCCCCTGGTGATGGGACTTTCATTTCTAACATATCTATTAGCTTTATTTTTTAATTGAATACTTTATTAATTACCTCTTCGTAAATTGCAGCCCAACGTTTGCTTGAACCTGGCGCTGTTGCAGCACTTTCTGCTGGAGAAACTACGTCGAATGGATATTTTCTTAATTTACGTAAGATGTACATCCAAGCTCCCATATTTTCTGGTTCTTCTTGTGCCCAAACCAATTTAGCATTACCAAATTTAGAAATGATAGCATCTACTTTTTCTTCATTTAAAGGATATAATTGCTCTAAACGAATAATTGCAGTTTCTTTATCTCCTAATTCTTGGCGTTTTTTGTCTAAATCGTAGTAGATTTTTCCTGAACAGAAAACTACTTTTTTCACTTTTTTCACATCTACTGTTACATCTTCGATAATTTCTTGGAAACCTCCGTTTGAGAAATCTGCTAATGATGATACTGCTGATGGATGACGTAATAATGATTTTGGTGACATTACAATCAATGGTTTGCGGTAATCTGTTACAACCTGTCTTCTTAACGCATGGAAGAAGTTAGCTGGAGTTGTGATATTAGCAACAAACATATTGTTACCAGCACACATTTGTAAGAAACGCTCTAAACGTGCTGAAGAGTGCTCTGCTCCTTGCCCTTCGTATCCATGAGGCAATAACATTACTAAACCGTTTTGTAATTTCCATTTATCTTCTGCTGCAGAAATATATTGGTCGATTACGATTTGCGCTCCATTCACGAAATCTCCAAATTGAGCCTCCCAAATAGTTAACGCTTTAGGATTTGCCATAGCATATCCATAATCGAAACCTAAAACTGCATATTCAGATAATAATGAGTTGTAGATTCTTAATTGACCTTGCTCATCATTAATATGGTTTAATAAGATAATTTCTTCTTCTGTGTCTTCAGTTTTTACAACTGCATGACGGTGAGAGAACGTTCCGCGTTCTACATCTTCCCCAGAAACACGCACGTTACGTCCGTCTGTTAAGATAGAACCGAAAGCTAAAGCTTCTCCTAATCCCCAATCGATTTTATCTTCCTCAATCATTTTTCCACGTCCTTCAATTAAACGAGAAACTTTTTTGATTATTTTTTTACCTTCTGGAACGGTAGAAACAGCTTTTGCAATTTCTTTTAATTTCGCCTCGTCGTAAGCAGTATTTGCTTGTTCAAAAACTTTTGCATCATCAGCAATTTCAAATCCTTCCCACTCTTCTGGCATGAAAGGGAAAATGTGATTACGCTCAATTTCTTTAGAAGCTTCGAAATTCGTTTCTAATAAAGCTTTAAATTCCGCTTCTTTTTGTTTAACGATTTCTTCACCAATTACACCTTCTTTTAATAATTTATCCTTGTAAATTTCACGAGGATTTGGGTGTTTAGCGATTAAGTTATATAATTTAGGTTGAGTGAATTTTGGTTCATCACCTTCGTTATGTCCATATTTACGGTATCCTAATAAATCGATGAATACATCAGAACCGAACTCTGCACGATAATCTGCTGCAAAACGGAAAGCGTGAACTACTGCTTCTACATCATCAGAATTTACATGCATTACAGGAGACAATGTTACTTTTGCAACATCTGTACAATATGTAGATGTACGCGCATCTAAATAGTTTGTTGTAAACCCAATTTGGTTATTTACCACAACGTGTACTGTTCCACCTGTTTTGTATCCGTCTAATCCTGCCATTTGAACAACCTCGTAAACGATTCCTTGTCCAGCTACAGCAGCATCACCATGAATTAAGATTGGAATAATTTTAGAATAATCATCTTTATAATCTTCCTCAACTTTTGCACGTGTAATACCTTCTACAACTGCATCTACAGTCTCTAAGTGAGATGGGTTTGGTGCTAAATTGATTCGGATATCTTTTCCATTCAATGCTTTGATTTGATTAGATGATCCCATGTGATATTTAACATCACCAGCCATTAAATCTGTATCAAAAGCTTTTCCTTCGAATTCTGAAAAGATTTGAGAATATGATTTTCCAAAAATGTTAGCCAAAACATTCAAACGTCCACGGTGAGCCATCCCTACGATAACCTCTTGTACGCCGTGATCTGCAGAACGATTAATCAATGTATCCAAAGCAGGAATCAAAGATTCATTTCCTTCTACCGAGAAACGTTTTTGTCCAACATATTTCGTGTGCATAAAGTTTTCAAAAGCAGTTGCTTCATTCAACTTTTCTAAAACACGTTCTTTCTCCTCCTTAGATAATTTTGGTTGATTCAAGTTTTGGTTTAACCAATTCTGAATCCAATTAATTCTTTGAGGTTCTCTTACATACATATACTCGATTCCGATAGATTCGCAGTACATGTTTTCTAAGTGTCCAATGATTTCACGTAAAGTGATTGGTCCACCGATACCTAAAATTTCACCAGCGTTGAACGTTAAATCTAAATCAGCATCAGATAAACCAAAGTTTTTGATGTCTAAAGAAGGTTCAAAAGTTCTACGCGCTCTAACCGGGTTAGTCTTTGTAAATAAGTGTCCACGCGTACGGTAAGCATCAATCAAATTGATGACTTTAAATTCTTTCTGTACGTTGTCTGGAACTTGAGATACTACTGCAGGATTAACTACTGCTTGCGTTGTTTGACTAGCTCTGTTAGGAGCTGTTTGTGTTGCTGGTGCAAATAATGGCTCTCCATCATATGTTGCATTCGCAAAGTCATACCCTTGGAAAAAAGCTTTCCAACTTGGTTCAATACTATCCGGATATTGGACGTATTGATCATATAAGTCGCCTATAAACTCTAAATGAGCGGCATTTAAAAACGAAAAACGATCCATAAATTTTACTCTCTATGAGATTTAGCTACAAAAATAAACTATTTAAGGCTTTAAAAAAAATTACTTTCATCATATTTATCTTATCTCGCCATAAAAATATATTATAATCAAATAATCATTACATTTGATATAAATTTAAGAAAGATTTTACATTTAGATGAGAAATTTTCTAACAAAAAAAATAAACAAACGTTGGATTGGATTTTTTATAATATTTGTGATTTTCGCTATTACAATATGGTCGAGTAACAAAATTGTACAAGAACTAAAACGTGAAGAACACAAACGTGTAGAGAATTATGCGCGATCGTTAGAGTTGATAAGCTCATCCGAATTTTTAGATCCAAAAACACAAGATTTTCTATTCAAATTAATTGAAGACAACAAATCAATTCCTGTTGCACTTGTAGACGAAAAAGGCATTATTGTAGACACCAAAAATATTGATGAATCGATCGTAAAAGATTCGGTTCAATTAAAAAAATATGTCAACAAAATGAAATCGTCCGAACAAACAATCGATGTTGAATTAATCGGAACTAAAAATTATGTTTATTTCAAAAATTCAAAACTTCTCAATCAATTACAATATTATCCACTCATCATTATTTTACTGATTTTACTGTTTTTTGGATTTTCGTATTGGTATTTCAAAACAATTCGTGACACCGAAAAAAGTTATTTATGGGCCGGAATGGCAAAAGAAACGGCACATCAAATTGGAACGCCACTTTCTTCTTTAATGGGTTGGGTCGAATTATTGAAATTGGAAGAAATCGATCAAACTTCGGTCATAGAAATTGAAAAAGATGTAGATCGATTGAAACATATTGCCGAACGTTTCTCAAAAATTGGTTCAACTTCTGAACTCAAACAAACTGATATTATTTCAACTTCCAAACAAACAGTGGATTATATTTCCCAACGCATTTCCAAAGGAATTGAAGTAAATTTTGTTACAGATGTAGAAGAATTTAATATTAATCTTAATGCTTCTTTATACAGTTGGGTTATCGAAAATTTGATGAAAAATGCAGCTGACGCCATGCAAAATAAGGGCGTTTTGGATATCGATATAAAAACGAAGGGTAAATTTGTCGAAATTTCTATTGCTGATACAGGTTCTGGA
Organism: Empedobacter sp. GD03797; assembly: GCF_029842105.1. Taxonomy (NCBI): domain Bacteria; kingdom Pseudomonadati; phylum Bacteroidota; class Flavobacteriia; order Flavobacteriales; family Weeksellaceae; genus Empedobacter; species Empedobacter sp. GD03797. The sequence goes on along the minus strand of NZ_JAOCFS010000003.1, from coordinate 53,310 downwards.
ATTCCGACCAAATTACAGAAAAAAATTTTTCAACCTGGCTTTACAACCAAAAAACGCGGTTGGGGATTGGGATTATCATTAGCCAAACGAATTATCGAAGATTATCACAAAGGAAAAATATTTGTTGCCAAATCATCCAAAGAAATCGGAACTGAGTTTAAGATTTTATTGAAGAAGTAATAGAATAATTTTTATTAATAAATATTATTGATAGACAAGTTACAAGACTATAACTTATCGGAAATACTATATTTGAAAATAAAAAATTTATACCAAGAAAATAAAAACTAGTAAAAACACTAAAAATGGAGAATATACATAAATATAGATTTAATTGAACTAAGGTTACTTTTCTTTTAGTCAAATAACGATATAGGTATCCAAATATAATTATTGAAGGAATTGAAAATAAAAAACCAATGGCTGCATAAAGTAAATAATATTTAAATGCTCCAAAAATTGCATCTATATCTTTTTTTAATAAAATCCATGAGAATAAAAAAATTAAAAAAGGAGAAAATAAAATTGTTGATAACCAAACTTTAATAATATAAAATTCTTTTTTGAACATGTTTATAAAATTTCTCTTTCTAAAATAACTAAAAAGCCACAATTCACAAAGTTTTTAACTTAATAATATATAAGGTATACTTTTTGTAACTTTGTTAGAACGACAACTGTTTTGTAAAATTAATAATTATGAATGCAACGACTATTGAACAAGTGAATTCTAAATTGAAACAACTTCCTGAATCACTTTTGGAAGAAGTTGAGCGTTATATTGATTTTTTAACTTATAAACATAATCAAGAAACTGAATTTGAGTTAACGGAAGAACAAAAGGAAATTTTGGATAATCGACTTAACGAGCCAAAAGAAAATTTTTTGAATGCAAAAGATGTATTGAAAGAATTGCACGGAAAATATGATTTATAAGATTAGAATTTCTTCCGAAGCTGCCCAAGATATTGAACAAGCTATTTCTTATTATTCAAACTTTTCTACATCTGCTGCAAAATCATATTTAGCTGAATTGACAAAAGTTTTGGAAGCTTTGGAAATAAATCCTTTTTATCAAGTAAAATATAGAAATTTGCGTGCAAAACCTTTTAAATCTTTTCCTTATTTGGTTTTATTTGAAACTAATGAAGAAGAAAAAACTGTATTTATTTATGCAGTTTTTAATACACATAGAAATCCTACAAAATATCCAAAATAAAAAATGAGCTGAAAGTAAAACTTCAACTCATTTTTTAAATATCATTTTCTAATATCTAAATTCTAGTATCTCAGTACTAATTACTATTCTTTCACACCAATATAAATCTCAATTTCGGCATCAGCAGGATTTTGAGCTTTTTCGGTATACAATTCGTAATCATATTTATATGCGCGATTTAGATTTGCATCATCATTCCAAATTTCTGTCCATGTTTTACCAACTGCTTCATGTAATTCTCCTTTGGCAATATACTTTTTGAATGTTTGTGGCTCAAATTCTCGCCCAACCATCCCTTCTGGAATTTCATCTAAAGAAGAAACTCCTAAACCAATAATCGTCGTATATTTTCCTGTAAAATCACTTTCGTAATCTGTGTAAACAGAATAAATATTAGAACTAATTGCATTTGGAATTTTAGTCATTATATTCTCACCAAAAAATTGATGCCACAATTTTCCTAAATCTTCAATCGCTTGACTATCGTTATTAGACGTTTGAGTTGCTATTCCTATAATTTTTAACTTATTCATTTATAAAGTTTTTAAAATCCTAAAATCATTTTCGCAATTGAAAAATAAATCAACAAACCAAAAATATCATTACTTGTTGTGATAAATGGACCTGTCGCAATCGCAGGATCAACACCATATTTATGCAACATAATTGGAATAAATGTCCCAATCAAACTTGCTAAAATCATCACAATAACTAAAGCTAATACAATAGTTGACGAAATTTCGTAGCTTGTGCTCATTAAGAAATGCGTCGCCAATAAAAGTACAAAAGCTAATAATGTACTATTTAATAAAGCCAATAACATTTCTTTTCCTAATCTTTTCCAAATAGAACCCGAAATATTGCTATTCGCCAAACCTTGTACAATAATCGCAGAAGATTGCACACCTACATTTCCCGCCATGGCAGCAACAAGCGGCGTAAAAAAGAATAATTGCGGATACAAATTCATCGCATCGCTAAAACTTTGCGACACATTAACTGCGACAAAACTACCTACCAAAGCCAATAAAAGCCAAGGCAAACGTGCTTTTGTTAATTTCCAAATATTATCATCAGAGTCGACATTTTGCGTAATCCCGGCTGCTAATTGATAATTTTCTTCAGCTTCTTCACGAATCACATCAATCACATCATCCACCGTAATTACACCAACCAAGCGCATTAACTCGTCCACTACAGGCACTTCGTACAAATCATATTTTTCGATTACTTTTGCAACCTCCATATCTTTTGTATAGGTCTTTACATATTGGATCTTTTCATTGTAAACATCCGCCACTTTTGTATTCGCAGAAGTAGTCAACAAACGTTTCAAACTCAATGTTCCAAGTAATTTTTCATCTTCATCAACTACATAAATTGAGAAAACTTCTTCAAAATCCTCGGCTTGTTTTCGCATTTGTTTTACCGCAGTAATTACCGACCAATCTTTGTTGACTTTTATCAACTCTTTTCCCATCAAACCACCAGCCGTATCTTCGTCATAACGCAAAAGATCTACAATTTCACGGGCATGTTCTTGGTCTTCTAATTGCGCAATTACCTCATCTTTCTTTTCATCCGAAAGCTCATTAATGACGTCAACCGCATCATCGGTATCCATCTCATTAATGACATCTTCAGCAATTTCTTTTGCAGTAAGCGTTTTCAGGAATTTACGTCGATCATCTTCTTCTAATTCAAGAAGGATATCTGCAGAAATTTCATTATCGAGTAAATCAATTACAAAAGATTGTTCTTTGGTCGAAAGCTCATCAAACAATTCAGCAATATCGGCGGGGTGCAAATCTTGCAACATCTCCTTAACTGCTTTTGCATTTTGCTGATTAATACTTTCGTTTAAATGTTCAATAAAATCTTTTGTAATTTTTACCTCCATAATCTATTTCATTCTTTTCGTTAACTCAATAAAATCTTCGACAGATAATTGTTCTGCGCGCATGTTCAAAAACTCGTGATCATTTAGATCCTCAGGAATACCCAAAGCTTTCAACGAATTACGAAGCGTTTTTCTTCTTTGTCCAAAACCAGCTTTTACCACTTGAAAAAATCGTTTTTGTTCAACTCCTTCAATTTCTGTTCGGTAGCGTTTCATAATAATAACGCCCGATTTTACTTTTGGTGGTGGTGTAAAAACGTGTTCTGGAACGGTGAACAAATACTCGCAATGATAATAAGCTTGCGCTAATACAGAAAGTATACCATAATCTTTTGTACCTTTTTTTGATGCAATACGTTCGGCTACTTCTTTCTGAAACATTCCACAAACTTCGGGAACAGTGTAACGCTCTTCTAAAGCTTTAAAAATAATTTGCGAAGATATATTATACGGAAAATTTCCTAAAATAGCAATTTGTTCATCAAACTTTGATGAAAAGTCCATTTTTAAAAAATCTTCAGAATGAATTTTAAATCCTGGATAAAATGGTTGATAATATTCTTTTAAATATTCGACTGATTCTGTATCAATCTCCACAACCTCTATATTTTTCTTTGCTTGTAAAATATATTTTGTCAACACGCCCATTCCTGGACCAATTTCTAAGACACGATCATAGCCTTCCCAAGTTAACCCTTCGGCGATATCTCGTGCAATATTTTCGTCATTCAAAAAATGCTGACCTAAATGTTTTTTAGCTTTTACTTTCAAAAATTCTAAATTTTAAGTTTTCTTTAACCAACTTACCGTAGAATATATACGGAATATCTTTCTTGCGAAATAAGTTTTTTTTATCTTAGCCCCAAAATTAACCCAAATGTCAAAAACGAACGATAAATTTGAGAAAAAAAGACTGCGATCTTCAAACATCACTGTTGTGATTAGTATTTCGCTTGTTTTATTTCTATTAGGTATTTTCGGCTTAATTGTCATTAATGCACAAAGTTACGCAGAACATCTAAAAAGAGAGTTAAAAATCGAGGCATATTTTAAAGATGTCGAAGATCCAAAATTAAAAGATAAGGAGCTTGATTTACAGAAATCTTATATCGATTCGTTGAAAGTGAAGTATCCTTTTGTTGAAGCTACACAGTATATCAGCAAAGAGGATGCAGCTAAAATTGCGAAAAAAGATTTGGGTACGGATGGTAGTGATTTCTTCGAAGAAAGTATTTTCCCTGCATCAGTTCAAATCACATTGAACCCTGCATTAATACAATCAGTTGAACAAATTGATTCTATTAATAAGGTATTGGCAAAAAATCCGATTGTAGACGAAGTAAAAAGTGACAAAGAAGCGATGGTAACAATTTACCACAGCATCAACAAAATTACATTCTGGATTATGATTTTTGCTGTTATCTTCTTGGTAATCGTTGTTGTATTAATCAACAACTCTATTCGTCTAAAAATTTATGCAAAACGTTTCAGCATCAAAACGATGCAATTAGTTGGTGCACGTAGACGTTTTATTGTAAAACCTTTCTTGATAGAAGCCGCAGTTTTAGGTTTCTTAGCAGCATTTATTGCAGCTGTAGGATTAGGTTTCTTATGGTACATTTTAGCAACAAAAGTTGGTTTAGTACTTTGGAATCCAAGCTTCACTCCACTTATTATTATCTTAATTGGAATTGGAGTTGTTATTGCCGTTTTCAGTACATTGTTTGCTGCATGGCGTTATTTAAGATTAAAAACTGATCAACTTTATTAATGAAATCAAATTCTATCGATACAACAAAAAAATCAGCATCTACAAATGATGCTGGTTTTACTTTTTTATTCGGAAAAAGAAATTACATTTTCATGGCAATTGGTGTAGCGCTAATTGGTCTTGGGTTTTTATTGATGACGGGACACGACGCAAACACAAGACCAGATGGAACGTGGGATGCAAATTATTGGAACGATGAAATCTATTCTTTTCGTAGAATTAGATTAGCGCCATTTTTAGTTGTTGTTGGTTTCATCGTCGAGATTTATGCCATTTTAATCAATCCGAATAGAGAAAAATAATGAATACTTTACAAGCAATAATTATTGCTATTATAGAAGGTCTTACCGAATATTTACCAATTTCTTCTACAGCACACATGGGATTCACAGCAGCTTTGATGGGAATGCCAGAAAGTGAATTCTTAAAAATGTTTCAAGTTTCGATACAATTTGGAGCAATTTTATCAATCGTAGTTTTATATTGGAAAAAATTCTTTGACTTCAAAAATTTCAATTTCAATTTTTACATCAAATTAGCTTGTGCGGTTATTCCTGCCCTTATTTTAGGAAAATTATTTGATGATAAAATCGAAGCTGTTTTAGGAAATCAAGTTGCTATTTCTGGAATGTTAGTTTTCGGAGGAATCATTTTATTATTTGTAGACAAATGGTTCAAAAATCCTAAAATTAATGATGAAAAAGATATTACATTAAAACAAGCAATTATTATCGGTTTTTGGCAATGTTTAGCGATGATGCCTGGAACTTCTCGTTCTGCCGCTTCTATTATTGGTGGTATGACACAAGGTTTATCGCGTAAAGCAGCTGCAGAATTTTCATTCTTTTTAGCGGTTCCGACAATGTTAGCGGTTACAGTTTATTCTATTTTTGTGAAAACTTGGGGAGAAGATACAGCAACACCAATGAAAGGTTATGAAATGATTTTGCAAGATCAAAACCATATTATATTATTCATAATTGGAAATGTTGTCGCATTTATTGTGGCATTAATCGCAGTAAAAACATTTATCGCAGTTTTAACAAAATACGGTTTCAAATTTTGGGGTTGGTACAGAATTATCATCGGTATTATTTTACTGATTTATTTCTCATACAATTCTCCAACACAAGCAGAAAAAGACAATGCCGCTTCAGTAGAAACTACAATGATTCAGCACAAATAAGATGAACGTAGAAAAAATACAAGAAGGTCACGTTTTTTTGATTGATAAACCACTTGATTGGACATCGTTTGATGTTGTGAACAAGATTCGTTGGAACATTAGAAAAGCATATAATTTAAAGAAAATAAAAGTTGGACATGCTGGAACTTTAGATCCAAAAGCTACTGGACTTTTATTGGTTTGTACAGGAAAGTGGACAAAACGCATTGATGAATTTCAGGCGCAAGAAAAGACCTATACTGGTACAATCAAATTAGGTGTTACAACACCAACGTATGATTTGGAATCGGAAGAAGATCAAACTTTTCCTACGGAACATATCACAGAAGAAATCATTCACGAAGCAACGAAGCAATTTATTGGAGAAATTGAACAATTTCCACCAATGCATTCAGCTGTAAAAGTGGATGGAAAACGTTTGTATGAATTGGCTCGCGAAGGTCAAGAAATAGAACGTAAAGCACGTAAAATAACGATTCACGATTTTAAAATCACAACTATCAATTTACCTTTTGTTGATTTTGAAGTAAATTGTAGCAAAGGAACCTACATTCGTTCTTTAGCTTTTGATTTTGGAAAAGCAGTCAATTCTGGAGGATATTTAATAGCACTTCGTCGTACAAAAATTGGCGAATTTGATGTTATCAATGCTGAAAATTTTGCTTTAGAAAAAAGTTATTTCGAAGAAGAAAGCACAACAGAAGAAGTATAAAATTGGAAAAGCTTGGACAAATGTTCAAGCTTTTCTATCTACTTATTATTTGTTTTTGATGATGTTTTAAATGGTTAATGTAATCTTCCATTAATAAATTAAGTGAAATATCATTACATATTTTATCCAATTTATTCTCTCGAATAATTTTCAAAAATAAAAATAAAAGCTGTTCGTTAATAGATTCCCATAAATTCAAAAGTTGTTTTTTTTCCGAATTCTGATAATCTGCTACATTACAATAATCATTTTGTTCATAATAAATTTGTGGATTATTTTGAAATTGAGCTATTATGAATCTTAAATAATTTATAACACCAGAATCTATTAAATGACCTAAAATTTCTTTTTTACTCCACTTTTGAATAGATGGTTTAAAATTGAATTCATGTTCATTAATTTCTTCTACCTGTTTAGGAAAATCATTTATTATTTTTTCGAATTCTATTAGCAATTCATCCATAAAATAATTATTTATAAAGTGATTAATACTTTATTTATTTCGTCACTCACTAATTTTGGTTTTTGCATCACCATAATATGTGTTCCACCTTCTATTTGTATCGCATCTTTGATATATTCAATCGGAAAAACAATATCTTTTGTACCATGAATATGTGTAATATTTTCTTCGTGATAAGCTGTAGAATGTTCCCAATTTACAATCTTATGAATCGACCAACTTAAATATTCTTTGTTTCGAAACTCAAAAATATCGTCAATGTTATCTTTATCACGATCCGTATAATACAATTTTCGCATCATCATGTACGAAAATGTTCGATCCGAAGTTAAGAAACTCATCGGAATTATTTTATGCGCATTAATAGAAGCCGAAAATCGAAATAACTTCGGAAGCTCTGCCCTATTCTTCACTGTCGAAATCAGAAATGTATGTTTTGGATTGATAAAACGATTCATTTCCTGCACAATTATTCCTCCAAAAGATAATCCCATCAAAAGAAAATCTTCTGTGGGATTTATTTTATCTAATAATCTTTCGGCATAATGAGCCAAAGTTTCATCCTTCTCTGGATCTAACCAAGGAATATAAACTTGCTCAAAATCTTGTTCCAAGCGTAGATTTCGAAAAGCATTTGCATTTGCACCTAATCCACTTACTTGATAAATTTTCATACCTTAATTTATAATATATCTTTTTTCTTTGAGTAATCTGTTGGACGAACCCCAATTACTTTTTGGAATGTATTACTAAACGTTGGCAAACTATTATAACCAACCATTGTCGAAATTTCACTGATTGAATACGTATTATCAATTAACAATTGTAAAGCGCGTAACATTCTCAAAATTGTAAAATATTGGACGAATGTCATATTCAAATCTTTTTGAAATAATCGTGATAATGATCGTTCAGAAAAACCGAATTCGGCTGTAATTTTCTTCATTGTAATAGAAGAATCCATATTATCATCTAAGAATTGAACGATTTTTTTCAGACGCTCGTCGTGAGGAAGTGGTAAAGCCAATCGTAAACTACTTTTGCTTACTTTAGGTAATATTTCTTTGAAAGCTTGTGCGATTACATATTCGCTTCTATTTTCTGGAACAATATCTCCTTTCCATTGGTTAGAAAATAATAAAAGTTCTAACAATAATCCATCAGCAGGATAGATTCCTACTTTTTTATAAAACGAATTATCACTTTCATTAATAGGGAAATATAAATTTCTCATAATCACCTCTGGTGTATTTGGGTGTATACTATGTTCCACGTGAGGCGGTATCCACATATAGTGTCTTGCAGGTAAATAAAAGGTATCTTTTCCTATTTTTACATAGACTATCCCACCTTCACAATAAAGAAATTGCGCTTTGTTATGTTTATGTTCTACCACGTACGCTTCCGAAATTTCCTTATGGTAACAGAAAATTGAGGTTGGTAATTTGTCAATTTCGGTTAGGTAATATCGTGTTTCGAACTTATTATCCAAATGTATATTCATAGTTTCTTTAATCTGCGAACTAATATAATAATTTATTTGATATAATGTATAATGTACACAAATAAAAGTGTCCGAAATGAATAATTATTTGACTATTTTTGATATTAACTTTTTATTAATTAATCCAATATTTGTAATTCCCTCCGTTCAGAAGGGAACAATTATTGAATAGTATTAGAAAGAAAAAGTTGCATTATGTTGGAAAGAATAAAATTAACTGACTTACAGTCAAAAGTAATGACAGCAGAGGATTCTGCCAAATTTTTTGAAGATGGAATGACTGTTGGTTCTAGTGGTTTTACAAGAGGAGGCGATACAAAAGTTGTATTAAAAGCTGTTGCGGAGCGTGCCAAATCTGAAAATTTAAAAATCACTTTAGTAACAGGAGCTTCATTAGGACATGGTACAGACGCGGCTTTAGTAGAAAGTGGAGCATTAAAAAAACGTTTACCATTCCAAGTAGACACTGTAATGCGTAAAAATATAAATGCAGGTAATGTTTTATTTATCGATCAGCATTTAGGAGAAACTGCCGAACATATTTTAGATGGACAATTTAAAATTAATTTAGGTGTTTTAGAAGTTGCTGAAATTTTAGAAGATGGTTCTTTAGTACCTACAACTTCTATCGGTAATAATGCAGAAATTGCTGCAAATGCAGACAAATTAATCATCGAGATTAACACGTCTATTCCTACAAATATCAAAGGTATTCACGATATTTATAGTGTAGAAGAATATGGAAAACGTACTCCAATTAACATCACTGCTTGTGATACAAAAATTGGAACAGAAACAATAAAAGTAGATCCTTCTAAAATTGTTGGAATTGTTTTTCACGACATTCAAGATGCTCCTGGAGACATTCAACCAGCTGATGAAGCTACTGCTGCAATTGCTCAAAACATTGTAAAATTCTTCGAAAATGAAGTTGAAGAAGGTCGTCTTACAAAATCATTAATGCCATTACAATGTGGAATTGGTAAAGTTGCAAACGCTGTTTTAGGTGGTTTAGAGCATTCAGATTTTGAAGATTTAGTGATGTATTCAGAAGTTTTACAAGATTCTACATTTGATTTAATCGATTCTGGAAAAATGAAATTTGCTTCGGCATCTTCTATGACAGTTTCACAAGAATGTTACGATCGTGTAATTGGAAACATCGACAATTATAAAGATAAAATTGTTTTACGTCCACAATCTATTTCTAACTCTGCCGAAGTTATTCGTCGTTTAGGAATTATCGGAATCAATACATCTTTAGAGTGTGATATTTATGGTAACGTAAACTCAACTCACGTTTCTGGTACTCACATGATGAACGGTATTGGGGGATCTGGAGATTTTGCTCGTAATGCATTTATCTCAATCTTCGTTACAGCTTCTATCGCAAAAGGTGGTAATATTTCGTCTATCGTTCCTATGGTTTCTCACACAGACCACACAGAACATGATGTAGATATTATTGTAACAGAGCAAGGTTTAGCTGATTTGAGAGGTTTAGCGCCACGCGAAAGAGCCATCGAAATCATCAACAACTGTGTTCACCCAGATTATAAAGCAGAATTATTATCTTACTTTGAAAGAGCTTGTGCAGAAAGAGGTGGTCAAACGCCACATATCTTAGAAGAAGCGTTCTCTTGGCACACAAGATTGAAACAAACAGGTTCTATGAAAAAAGAAGAATTATTAGTTTTAAATCATTAGAATAATAAATAATAAGACTATACTTTTTCAAAAAGCATAATTCAGAATTTCTGGATTGTGCTTTTTTTGTGAAATAATGTAACTTTGTTAGAAGTCTAAGAAACATGAAAAAAATACTTTTAATAACACTACCATTGACAACTTTTTTTGCGTGTCAATCTAATCAAAACGAAAATCAGAATTTAGAACAAATTGATAAAAAATCTGCTCGTGAAGTTGTTTTAACAACCGAAACAAAAGGCGATTCTGTTTTACATATTACCAAACAAAAAATTTGGTCAAACGATTTGATGATTGCAGAAAAAGTAGATACATTGATTACGCACAAACAATATACTCCTACCGATTCTACCAAAATTCCTATTTACGTAACCATTCAATAATCTATCATGAATAAAAGAGAAAAAAGAGCAAGTAAAGTTGTGACTTTAGTGTTAATTTCTTCGGTTCTTAGTTCATGTATGAATCGTGAAGAAACACCCGTTACGAACAATGCGCAAAAGGTATATATGCGTGCAGATTCTACTGCGCCTTACACAGATGTCACGTCAAATTATTCGTCGCATTCTGGTGGTTCACATCACGGCGGAATGGGGAGTTCGTTGCTTTGGTTTATGGCTTTTCGGAGCTTAACTGGTGGTGGAATGGGCTATGCAAGTCAAGGTTTACATCAACAATCTAATGTCGGAACAAACGCGGCAAAAGCACAAGCGTACAAAAGTCAAACTGTTCGTGGTGGATTCGGAAAATCTGCTTCTTCTCGTTCAGTTTCATCTTAAACAAATTTTATGCAATTAAAAAGAATAAAAGCGGACGAAAACTGGCAAGAAAGGTTAGAAAATATCGGCTTTGGTTATCATACAGACGAAAATAAACAAACCTATTGGGTAGAAGATTATTACTATTCGATTTCAGAAAAAGAAGCGGATAAAATCTTTGAAGCGACAAACGAATTGTGGGAAATGTGCTTGAATGCTGTGGAACATGTGATTCAAAATAATCGTTTGGACGAATTTAAAATTCCAAAATTTATTCAACCTTATTTGATTGATACATGGGAAAATGATGCGCCAAGTATTTATGGACGTTTTGATTTTGCTTATGATAACAATCAATTGAAACTGTTAGAATTCAATGCTGATACGCCAACTTCGTTGTTCGAATGTGGTGTTGTACAATGGCTTTGGATGGAGAATTATTTTGGAGAAACGAAAGATCAATTCAACTCTGTTCATGATAAATTAATTGAAACGTGGAAAATGTTAAAACCTTATTTGAAAGGTGAAACCTTGCATTTTTCTTGTGTGAGAGAATCGTTAGAAGATTTGACAAATATCGAATATATCAGAGATTGTGCAATACAAGCTGGAATTAATACCAAATTAATTTACGTTGACGAAATCGGTTGGAATAATGTCAATTTTGTTGATTTAGAAGAAGAACCAATTACAGATATTTTCAAACTTTATCCGTGGGAATGGATGATGAACGAGTTGTTTGCGTACAACATAAAAAATGATGAAATCAACGCAAATTGGATAGAACCAGCTTGGAAAATGATTCTTTCAAACAAAGCTATTTTACCTATTTTATGGGAATTATATCCAAATCATCCGTTGTTGTTAGAAGCTTATGCAGATTCACCAAAAGAGCTAAAAAATTATGTCAAAAAACCATTGTTATCGCGTGAAGGTGCAAATATAGAAGTTGTAAAAAACGGAACTATTTCGGAGCAAACTTTGGGCGAATATGGAGAAGAAGGTTTTATTTATCAAGCTTTGGCTAATTTACATCACGAAGAAACAGGTTATACCATTATCGGAAGTTGGATGATTGGACAAGAATCTTGTGGAATTACGTTCCGCGAAAGTGACCAATTTATTACAACCGATAAAAGTAGATTTGTTCCACATATTATTGAATAAATATTTAAAATAACAAATATCAAAAAGTCTAATTCCACCCCGAATTAGACTTTTTACTTTAAACAAAATCAAATAATTAGCTCAAAAATTGCAAATAGTTTAAAAATTCGTAGGTTTCATCGTATTTATTTCATAAATTATAAAAAGATTCTGTTAAAATGTTTTATCAATTAAAGGTTTAAGAAATAAAACGTTAGATAATTTTTTACGAATCAAAACCAACTAAATACAAACCAAAAAGTAGAAATATGGATTTTTTAGATGATTTGTTTAACTCTTCAACCCTTCCTACAGAGCGCGTTTCGCGTATGCTCGAAGAAGATTTGTTTTGGCAAATTATAGAAAATTCTTTGCTCAATGCCAATAATTTGCAAGATCAAGAAAAGGCTTTGGAGCAAGAATTAGAAGATCTAACTGCCGAGGACATTATTGGGTTTCAACTTCGATTAGAGTTCTATTCGTATTCATTACATTCGCCTGAAATATGGTGTGCAGCTTGTATTATGAATGACGATACAGATCCTACGCATTTCTATTATTTCAAAAATTGGATTATTTCACAAGGACAAGAATTGTTTGAAAAAGCAATTTTGAATCCTGATAATTTAGCCGATTATTTTAATGAAGGCTTTAACGAAGATGATTTATATGAATTTGAAGATTTTCATTTAATCGCTGATGATGTTTTCTACGAAAAATTCGAACACAAGATTATTGACTTTGTAGACAAAGAATGTTTTAAATTTTATACCGAAAAATCTCCAAAACCTGAGTTTGATTGGGATGACGAAAATTTAACCAATTTGCAAATCATTTGCCCAAGATTATTCAAAGTTTTTATCGAAGATTATTCTCCAGACGATGACGAAATGGAAGATGATTTTGACGATGAGGATGAGTTTTTGTAGTTTTTTTTCTAAATTTAACTTAATAAAGTTATTATTCTAAACCTGTCGAAGAATCTCAGATTGCTCTAAACTACTCAGTCATCTTGAACTCGTTTCAAGAACATACTTCAAAAATATTTTAAAATAAAAAAAGGAACTCAAATTTGAGTTCCTTTACTATTTTGATTAAGAATATTCTTATCCTAAAACTTTTGCTACTGTAGCTCCGATATCAGCAGGAGATGCAACAACGTGGATTCCACATTCTTCCATAATTGCCATTTTAGCTTGTGCTGTATCATCAGCTCCACCTACGATAGCTCCAGCGTGTCCCATTGTACGACCTTTTGGTGCAGTTTGTCCTGCGATAAATCCTACAACTGGTTTAGTTCCATTTGCTTTAATCCAACGAGCAGCCTCAGCTTCTAATTGTCCACCAATTTCACCAATCATTACGATACACTCAGTTTCTGGGTCATTCATAAATAATTCAACAGCTTCTTTTGTTGTTGTTCCAATAATTGGATCTCCACCAATTCCGATCGCTGTAGAAATTCCGTAACCAGCCTTTACAACTTGATCAGCAGCTTCGTAAGTTAAAGTTCCTGATTTAGAAACGATACCAACTTTACCTTTTTTGAAAATGAAACCTGGCATAATACCAACTTTAGCTTCCTCAGAAGTAATAACACCAGGACAGTTAGGTCCGATTAATGTTACATCTCTTTGGTCAACATAAGCTTGTACTTTTACCATATCTTCTACTGGAATACCTTCTGTAATACAAATAATTACTTTGATACCTGCTTCTGCAGCTTCCATTACAGCGTCAGCAGCGAATGCTGGTGGAACGAAAATAATAGAAACGTCTGCTCCTGCTTGATCAACAGCATCTTTTACTGTGTTAAAAATTGGTAACCCTAAGTGAGTTTGTCCACCTTTTCCTGGAGTTACACCACCTACTACTTGTGTTCCATATTCAATCATTTGCTCAGCATGAAAAGTTCCTTCTTTCCCTGTGAAACCTTGAACGATTATTTTTGAATCTTTGTTTACTAATACAGACATTGTGATTTTTAATTTACACAAATATAAAAGGAGTTTTGCATTTTAAAAAATATTCAATGTAAAAAATACACTAAGTCTTTATTAGAACAGGACAAAAAAGTATAAGATATTTATCATAAAAAAAAGCCGACCAAACGGTCGGCTGCAAATATATTCTATAAAGTATTTTATTTTCTCTTGTAATCGCGAACCATTATCTCTGTGACAGCCATTTTTTTATACAAGCCACGAGCCTCTTCTGCTGGATAACCAAAATATGTTTTTCCACCTTCCAAAGATTTACTAACTCCAGCTTGTGCTAATAACACCGCTTTTGTACCGATTGTTACACCACTTGTAATCCCAACTTGTCCCCAAATAGAAACTTCGTCTTCTACATTTACACAACCAGCAATTCCGACTTGCGAAGCAATCAAACATTTTTTACCGATAATTGTATCATGACCAATCTGAATTAAGTTATCCATAATTGTTCCTTCTCCAATAATTGTAGACGCAGAAACTCCTCTATCTATCGTACAATTCGCACCAATTTCTACATTATTTTCGATGATAACATTTCCGACAGATTTTAAACGATCAAAACCTGTTTCACGGTTTTTGTAGTAAAATGCATCAGCTCCTAAAACTGTTCCCGAACGAATAATTACATTATCTCCGATAATTGCATAATCATTGATTGAAACATTAGAATGAATCACACAATTTTTTCCAATTTTAACATGATTTCCAATAAATGCACCTGGCTGAATAATTGTTCCTTCACCTATTTCTGCAGAATCAGAAATTTGTTTTGTAGCAGCTTCAAACGCCATAAAATGTTGTCCAATTTTGACAAAATCACGAAAAGGATCATCAGAAATCAACAAAGCTTTTCCTTCTGGACAATCAACTTCTTTGTTAATCAAAACAATTGTTGCATTCGATTGTAACGCTTTATCATAATATTTTGGATGATCAACAAAAACTATATCTCCCGCTTCTACACGGTGAATTTCATTGATTCCTTCTACTGGAAAATTTTCGTCTCCAATAAATTTCGCATCGATAATTGATGCTATATCTTTTAATTGATGTGTTTGTGGAAATTTCATCTTTTTCTCCTTTTAAAAAGTCTACAAATATAAAAATAAAAAAGCTGTCAAAAAATGACAGCTTTAATGATTTATGAATTGAATTCTATTATTTTTTCTTGAAAACCATTGTTTTAACATCATTTGCAAACAAAACTAATTTTCCGTCTACAATTTCGTATTTATTTACATTATTAAAACGCTCTCCAAAAGCATCAGAATCTACACCTTGACAAGCCATACGCGTTGTTGCGATGTTTTTTACTGTCAATGAATTGCCTACTGCTACATAAGCTCCTGTCAAATTATTACATCCATCATTACCAGAAACCTTGTTATTTTGGAATGTTAATGTAGGTTTTTGATTTGGGAAACGATCGTCTAATGATTTTGCACTTCTATCTTTACCAATAAATTCTTCTAATTCCCAAGAACCTGCTAAAGTACCAGGACGAACAAAAGTCATGATGACAATATCTCCTTGAATTAATAATAATTTATTATCTGAAATAGAGTATTTTAATTTTCCGTTTAATTTTGAACTGAAATTAGAATCTTCTACATTTTGACAAGCTTTCATCGTAGACATCATATTACCAAATGTAATTTCATTTCCAGAAATTGTAACTCCTCCATTCAAAGTGTTACAACCATCCGAAGCATTTAACATACTATTCGAAATAAAATTAAGGTAAGGAGTTCCCATTGGATAAGCTTCTGCAATAGAACCTGCCTTCATAAAATTGATTTGGCTCAACTCCCATTTTCCTAAAATAGAGTTGTTATTTGTGTTTTCAGTATTACCTATCACATTATTTACAGTAGAACAAGATGTTAAAAATCCTGTTGCTAAAATTGCTGCAAAAGATATTTTTAAAATTGTTGATTTCATAAAATTTAATTTCAAGTTTCAGTCTAATATACGAATATCATACCAAAATCTCAAAAATGTTAAAATTCGTTTCTACAAAGGTTTTGAAAAGATGGAGCCAAGTAAAGAATTTGTTTTAATTTTGAGAAATAATTTGTTTATTCAATTCGCTAAAAATAATTCAATTTGATTTCTCAAAGAACGATAGATATAATTTTCGAAACAGCTCGTGTAGAAGAAGTTGTTGGTGATTTTGTAACCTTAAAACGTGCAGGTTCTAGCTTAAAAGGACTCTCGCCTTTTGGGAACGAAAAAACGCCTTCTTTTGTTGTTTCACCTGCCAAACAAATCTGGAAAGATTTTTCTTCTGGAAGAGGTGGAAATGTTGTGACTTTTTTGATGGAAGTTGAACAATTTACTTATCCAGAAGCGTTGCGATGGTTGGCAAAACGCTATAACATCGAGATTGAAGAAGATGGTGAATATACTTTTGAACAACAACAAGAGGAAAAAGACCGCGAAAGTTTATATATCTTGACTGATTTTGCGAAGAAATTCTTCACTAATCAATTGCATAATTCGGAAGAAGGAAATTTGATTGGATTAAGTTATTTCCGCGAACGTGGCTTTACCAAAGAAACCATCGATAAATTTGAACTTGGTTATTCACCAAAACAATGGGATGCTTTTGCTGAATATGCCTTAAAAAATGGTTATTCGAAAGAATTGATTGAAGAAGCTGGTTTAGCAACTTTCAAAGAAGATAATAAGAAATATGACAAGTTTCGCGAGCGTGTTATGTTTCCTATTTATAGTTTTTCGGGACGTACATTAGGTTTTGGTGGACGAATTTTGCGAAATGATGCCAAAGCTGCTAAATATTTAAACTCTCCCGAAAATAAAATTTACCATAAAAGTAAAACGCTTTACGGATTATTTCAGGCAAAACAATACATTACAAAAGCCGATCAATGTTTTTTGGTCGAAGGTTATACAGATGTTTTGTCGTTGCATC
This sequence comes from Empedobacter sp. GD03797, assembly GCF_029842105.1. NCBI lineage: Bacteria > Pseudomonadati > Bacteroidota > Flavobacteriia > Flavobacteriales > Weeksellaceae > Empedobacter > Empedobacter sp. GD03797. The sequence goes on along the minus strand of NZ_JAOCFS010000003.1, from coordinate 36,009 downwards.
AAGCAGGAATTCAAAATGTAGTGGCGAGTTCTGGAACAGCGCTTACAAATGAACAAATTCGTTTGATAAAACGTTTGACAGAGAACATCATTGTGATGTACGATGGTGATAATGCTGGGATCAAAGCATCTTTCCGTGGAATTGATATGATTTTGGAACAAGAAATGAATGTCAAAATTCTTTTGTTACCAGAAGGCGAAGATCCAGATTCGTTTGCAAAAAAACATTCAACAACAGAAATCGAAGCATATATAAAAGAAAATGCCTCCGATTTTATTCGTTTCAAGGCAAATGTTTTGTTGGAAGATGCGAAGAATGATCCAATCAAAAAAGCTGAATTAATCAGAGAAATTGTAAAATCAATTTCACTTATTCCGAATATTATCAAGCAAGAAGTTTACATTGCAGAAACTTCTAAAATTATGGAAATTCGAGAAGAAGTTTTGTTCAAAGAGTTAGCTCAATTGCAAAATTCTGGAGATAAATCGACATCTTCGTCTTCTCATATTACTGATAATGCGCGAACGAAAAAACCTGCTATTTCGGTTGTTCCGTCTACAAAAGAAGTCATCAATGTTCAGCAAACTGTAGAAAATGAAATCATTAAGTTGATTATGCAATTTGGTGATTTAGAAGTTGATTTGAAAAACGAGAACAACGAGCTATATAAAACAACAGTTAACCAGGAAATCATTTCTCAATTTGATGAAAACGAGCTAAGTTTAAGTAATCCTCTTTATCAATCTATTTTAGAAGAAGTGAAAGTTGGTTTGGAAAATGATGAATTGCGAACAGGAACTTATTTTTCTCGATTAACCAATCCAGAAATTGTACAGCTTGCTTCGGAAATGATGTTAGAAAAACATAGTTTAAGCGAAAACTGGACAGTAAAGCAAGGCATCAACATTAAGAAAAAAGAAGAATTTGTGCACAAAGATTTATTTGATGTTTTACTTCGCTTCAAAATTATTTACATAGATAATATGATTAAAGAATTGATGCATCAAACCAAAAATCCTGAATTATCAATCGAAGAAACAAGTCAAATTCTTCAACAAATTATGCATTTTACTGGATTAAAAAATATCTTAAATCAACATCTTAATCGCATCATTTAATTTAACATTTACTTGTTAAAAGATTAAAATGTTGATTAATAAATATTTACGCAATAATTGTAAATAATTCTTAAAAATTTTAATAAGTAACTATATTTTTAACTTATAGTTAACAATTCTTTCTAAAGCTACTAAACATAGACATTTAGGTATCTTTTCTTTTCTAAAAAACATTAGAAAAAACTATGCATGTACAAACAAAATCTATTATGCTTATTTTAGATAAAGATTCAGAAAGAACTAAAGAATGACAAAGAATATTTTAACATTATTAGTAATGCTGATGATTATCCCAATGGCTCAAGCTAAAGGAAAATCAAACTTTTCAATAGAAAATCCGTTACCAGTTGCTATAACTAAAAATTTGAAACTTAATTTAATCAATAAATTTTCAGATTTTAACAAAACAGATAATACTGCGATTTCGGAAATTGTTGAAAAAGCTGGAAAAAAAGTAAGTGGAATTGTATCCTGGTATGCTGATAAATTTCACGGTAAAAAAACTTCTAGTGGCGAGTTATATAACAAAAACAATTTAACTGCAGCACACAAAACTTTACCATTCGGTACAAAAGTCAAAGTAACCAATACAAGTAATGGAAAATCTGTTGTTGTAAAAATAAACGATAGAGGACCACATACAAAATCTCGTTTATTGGATTTGAGTAAAGCAGCGTTTACTTCTATAGGTTCTACTAATGCGGGAACATTGAACGTAGAAATGGAAGTTGTAGAGTAAAACAATTTTTAGATATTAAAAAGAAAAGGATTGAACAATGTTCAATCCTTTTTTATTTTAGTCATCATGATGTTTATGATGTCCTTTCTTTTTATAATAATTTCCATTATTTTTCTTTTGTTGACCTGGTGCATATCGTTTTGCAGATTTATCACCATGTACCTTTTTGTGTTGACCTGGTGGTAAGCTACGATGGTCGTCATATCTCACTTCGTATTTCGGATATTTCTTATACTTCTTTTTGTGTTTATGCTGATGCTCTAACCCATATATAGTTGTAGAACCATCACACGATACCAAAAATAAAGCAGCGAAAGCAAAAAAGGCAATCAAGTTGATTTTTTTTAATACTGTTAGTTTCATAATCATATTCATTATATTCATTTTGAGATAAGACAATAACCTTACCAAAAAAGACTTTACAATATTTTAATGAATATACTGATTGGAATAGTATTTGAAAATCAATAATTAAACTATTAAAATTATGAAAGAAAAAATCCAATACCGCTACAAAACAACGAACGAAGCTTTAGACGAACTAAAAGAAAATGGTTTTACTATTGACTATAATATCGAAAAAAATCAATTAAAACAAGCCCCTGAAATCTTTGATATCGTATGCATTTATCGTTACGAAGGAATGTCTGATCCTGATGATGAGTCTTCGGTTTATGGTATAATTAATAATCAAAACGGAGACAAAGGTGTTTACGTGGTTGGAAATCTATCAACAGATGACGATGTCGATCATTTCTTGGTTGATTTGGAAATAAAACGTAGAACAATTCAAGAATAAAATAACAATTATTAATCAAATAAAAAAAGCTCGATGCAAATGCATCGAGCTTTTTAGGTTTTATAACATCTTTCTGATTAGAAAGGATATTCATAAATTTTTGATTCGTGGAAGTAAGGGTGACCTTTTGCTTCTAAGTTTAATTTAGAAACTGCATTCATAACTACGAATGTAAATAATCCTCCGATTCCAACTAATGCTCCAATTTCCATTAAACCAAAGTTGTGGAATGGTCCAACTGCTGCAGGCATAATTTGGTTGTAGAAATCCCAGTAGTGTCCAAAGATGATAACGAATCCCATCGCGAAAACGATTTGGTAACGACGTTTCATGCTTGATGAAATTAAAATCAAGAATGGGGCTACTAAGTTAATGATCAACATCCAGAAATATAATGGGTATTGCGCCATACGTTGTTGGAAGTATTGAGCTTCCTCAGGAATGTTTGCGTACCATTGTAACATGAATTGACAGAACCATAAGTAAGACCATAATAATGAGAAACCGAACATGTATTTTGTTAAATCATGTAAGTGGTTATCATTAAATAATGGTAAAGCGTTCTTTCTTTTTAAGTAGATAGAAATAATTGCCATAATAGAAACCGCAGAAACTAAGTATGAAACCATTCCGTACCACATAAATAATGAAGAGAACCAGTGTGGATCTAAAGACATCACGAAATCCCAAGCAAATGCTGCAGAACAAATTGCGAAAATCACTAAGTAAATTACTGATTTTTTGTACAATTGAGCGTACACTTTTAAGTCTCCGTTTGTCTCATCTAATTTACGTGTTGCGTTTTTAATTACTGGTAACATTAAAGATAATACTACTAAGTAAATAACACAACGTACTAACCAGAAGTTAGGGCTTAACCAAAGTTGAGCTTTGTTCGCCATGAAGATATCATACTTCTCGCTATCAGGATTTATTAAATCAGCATCCATCCAGTGGAATAAGTGATTCATGTGAAAATAAGATCCTAAAACGATGATAGCTACAAGTACAGAACCTACTGGTAAAAATGATGCGATAGCCTCCATAACACGAGATACTACCATAGACCAACCAGCGTTAGCTACGAATTGAATACATAAGAAAAACAACGCAGACGCCGCAATACCAAACGATAAATAAGCTGGTACATAGAAAGCAGCCCAAGGTCTGTTTTTCAATAAATTTGTCAAATGCTCCATGTGTCCAGCATGATCTGTGTTCATAGATGCATAAGAATCTGAAATGTAGTCACCAAAAAATTGAGTTGGGTGAGCTTCAATCAAACCGTTAATATATTCAGTTGAATTAGCAACATCTTGTTGATGTAAGAAAAATCCTATCCCGTAAAGTACAACACCTATAACAGCTAAGATAAGTGATGCATTTTTTAATCTTGGGGAAAATGTATATTGCATAATAATTAACTTATTTTATTATTTATTAGTTGCTGTTTCAGTTTCTGTTGCAGGTTTTGCTTCAGTAGTTGCGTCTCCCGCAGGAGCAGCGGCAGCTGTAGTAGCACCTTTCAAACTCATTACATATTCAGCAACTCTCCAACGGTCTGCAGGAGTCAATTGAGATGCGTAAGAACCCATCGCATTTTTTCCGTACATAATTACATGATAAACAGAACCTACTGTAACATCTCTTTCGCTATAATTAGGAACACCTGAATAAGCTTTAGATTTTACGATTGATCCTTGTCCATCACCAGCGTCACCGTGACAAACTGCACAGTTTTGTCCAAACAATAACTTACCTCTTTCTAAGTCTGCAGCTTTGTTAGCGGCATTCAAAGGAGAAACAGTTACTGCTTTTGCTTGTGCATAACCAGCGTTATTGTTTTTGAAAGTCCATGGTAAAATATCACCATCTGTTCTTGCAACAGCACCTTCTACAGATTCTAATGCAGACATATTATGATTTTTATTTAATACAGGAACTTCAGAGTTTTCTTCGTCATGAGGGTAACCAAAAGTTGCCTTTTCGTAAGGATCATATGCCGTAGGATAATACATATCTGGCATATATACGATACTTGCGTGACGTTTTTTATCAGAACAAGAAGTGATAATAATACTTCCTAATCCTATAAGTAATGCTATCTTTTTCATTATGCTTCTTGTACTAAATTGTTAACACTTGGTTCTACGACTACATCACCTTTTACAGTTACTTCTTCAGCACCAGTTTCTACAAATACATTTTTGATTTTCTCAACATCAGCAGTTCTGATTTCGATTAAGAATTTATCATCTGTTGTACGTGGATCTGGGTTTTTAGCTTTAGCTCCTGGGTACATTTTGTTACGCACTAAGTATGTTAATGACATAAAGTGCGCTGCACAGAATACTGTCAACTCGAACATAATAGGAACGAAAGCTGGCATATTCTCACCCCAAGAAAAAGATGGTTTCCCTCCAATATCTTGAGCCCAGTCATGGTTCATAATAAACCATGTCATCAAAGATGCTAACGTTGTACCAAATGCACCGTAGAAGAAAGCAAGATCAGAAATACGAGTTTTCTTTAATCCTAAGGCTTTATCTAAACCGTGTACAGGGAAAGGTGTATATACTTCATCTATCGTAATACCTTGTTTACGAATAGATTTTACTGCTTTTAATAAATCATCATCGTCTCCGTAAAGACCATAAACGATTTTAGTGTTCGTGATGCTCATCTTCAGTATGATGTTTTTTATAGCTTTCGCCTGATGATTTCAAAATAGTTTTTAATTCAGATTGTGAAATAACTGGGAATGTACGTGCGTACAATAAGTATAACACAGAAAAGAATCCCATAGTACCTAAGAAGATACCTACGTCTACCCATGAAGGCATAAACATTGTCCAGCTCGATGGTAAATAGTCACGAGATAAGTTGATAACGATAATATCAAAACGCTCGAACCACATACCGATGTTAACTACGATAGAGATAACGAATGTCCAGAAGAAGTTTCTTCTGATTGGACGAATCCATAATAATCCTGGTACTAAAACGTTACAGATAATTAACGCCCAGAATGCCCACCAATAAGGTCCTGTTGCTGCTCCTGGAGAGAAGTATGTAAAGTCTTCATAACGAGATCCTGAATACCAAGCGATCCATAACTCTGTTAAGTATGCTACTGCAACCATACCACCTGTTACAACGATTACAATGTTCATGTACTCGATGTGTTTACGTGTGATATAATCTTCGTAGTGTAAAACTTTACGCATTACACTTAATAATGTTTGTACCATCGCGAAACCAGAGAAAATAGCTCCGGCAACGAAATATGGAGGATATACTGTTGAGTGCCATCCTTTGATTACCGACGTTGCGAAGTCAAAAGATACAATCGTGTGTACCGAGAATACTAATGGTGTACATAAACCAGCTAATACCAAAGATAACTCTTCGAAACGTTGCCAGTGTTTTGCTCCACCACCCCATCCGAATGATAAGATTCCGTAGATTTTCTTAGCGAATGGTTTTGTTGCACGGTCACGTACCATAGCGAAGTCAGGAATTAATCCCATCAACCAGAAAACTGTTGATACAGAGAAATACGTAGAAATCGCGAATACGTCCCATAATAATGGTGAGTTAAAGTTAGGCCATAAAGATCCAAATTGGTTAGGAATTGGGAATACCCAGTACATTAACCATGGACGACCCATGTGAATTACAGGGAATAACGCTGCCTGTACAACGGCGAAGATCGTCATGGCTTCCGCAGAACGGTTAACCGACATTCTCCATTTTTGACGGAATAATAATAAAACGGCTGAGATTAACGTACCAGCGTGACCGATACCTACCCACCATACGAAGTTGGTGATATCCCAACCCCAGTTAATCGTTCTATTCAATCCCCATACACCAATACCAGTTCCTACTGTATAAGCAATTGCTCCAACACCAAAGATGAATGCAACCATTGCTATACTGAAACATGTCCACCACAATTTACTTGCTGGCGTCTCAATTGGACGAGCAATGTCTACTGTGATATCGTGGTAGGTTTTATGTCCTAAAATAAGGGGTTCTCTTACCTGTGATTCGTAATGTGACATATTTGTTTACCTTATTAATTCTTTACTAATTTAATTAAGCTTGTTCTTTTCTGTTTCTAACTTTTACTTGATAGATAACGTTTGGTTTTGTACCAATTTCTTCTAATAAAACATAAGAACGTTTATCTTTCGATGCTGCTCTTACTTCAGATTTATCATCATTGATATCACCAAATTTCATCGCACCTGTTCCACAAGCAGCAGCACAAGCAGCAGCAGCCATAAACTCTTCGTCTTTAACTACTCTGTTCTCTTTCTTAGCTTTTAAGATTGCAGCTTGAGTTTGTTGGATACAGAATGAACATTTCTCAATTACTCCTCGTGTACGTACAACAACGTCTGGGTTAAGTACCATACGACCTAAATCATTGTTCATGTGGAAGTCGTATTTGTCATTATTTGCCCAGTTAAACCAGTTGAAACGACGTACTTTGTAAGGACAGTTATTTGCACAGTAACGAGTACCAACACAACGGTTATAAGCCATCATGTTTTGACCTTGACGACCATGAGATGTTGCACCTACTGGACACACAGTCTCACAAGGAGCGTGGTTACAGTGTTGACACATTAATGGTTGGAAAATCACATCTGGATTTTCAGCCTCTGGCTTAATTAAGCGTGTATATTGTTGTGGTTCGTTATCTGGATCAGATTCTAACGCAACTTTTTGAGTTAATTTTCCGTCTTTATCTTGGTAAGTAACATCAGAGTAGTAACGGTCAATTCTTAACCAATACATATCTCTCGACATACGCATTTGCTCTTTACCAACAGTTGGTACGTTGTTTTCTGCTTGACAAGCAATTACACACGCTCCACATCCTGTACAAGAATTCATATCAATTGTTAAATTGAAGTGAGGTCCTGTAGAACGATCAAAACTAGCCCATAAGTCAACTTCACCTACTGGAGAATCTCCTCTCCATGTTGGCATCTTCGCAACTGGATTCCATTCTTGACGATCTGTGTTGATGAAATCAGCTAAAGAAACTTCTCTTGCGATTTCGTAACGTCCCATCAATGTTGGTTGCTGTTGCATGTTAGCAAATTCGTGTTTATCTGAACGAGAAGATTTTTCAATCTTAACATTAGATACACCTATGTTACCAGTATATAATGCGAAAGCATTAACCCCTACATTGTTTGCAACTTTACCAGCTTTTGTACGACCGTAACCGAAAGCTAAACCTACAGTTCCAATTGCTTGACCTGGTTGGATGAATACTGGAACGTTTTCTAAAACTACTCCATTAACAGTTAAGTTTACATACTCACCGTCAAATTGCATTCTTCCGTTTGTAACGTTGTAGTTATCTTGAATTTTGATTCCTAATTTTTCCGCATCATTTGGATTAACTGTTAAATAGTTATCCCAAGAGTTACGTGTAATTGGATCTGGTAATTCTTGTAACCAAGGATTGTTTGCTTGTGTACCATCTCCTAAACCAGCTTTAGAATAGAATTGAATTTCCCATTCTGTTGCTTTAGCTCCAACTAATTTTGTAGCAGCCGCTGCAGCAACACCAGTGTTAGCAGTAAATGCAGATGTTTCAGTCGCTTCATTATAACCATTGTATAATGCTTTGTTGAAATCTACACCTAATTTTGGTAAAATAGCTGATTCCCAGTTTTGTTTTACATATAAGTAATATGGAGAAACTTTTTGTCTTGTTGCAGAAACCGCCATCACCATAATTGGATCATTTGGATCTTCTACTTCTGTTACTTTAGTTACTCCTGTCATCCATGAGATTAATGAATCTTGGAATTGACGAGAATCAAATACACGTGGAATTGTTGGTTGTTGTAATGAATATACACCTGTTAATGGGTTGAAATCATTCCAAGACTCTAAACCGTGAGTAACTGGAGCAATAACGTCCATTACTGATGCAGTTTCGTCTAATTTTTCAACTAAACCAACTTTAAGTCCAATGTTTTTGAAAGCGGCTTCAATTTCTTTTGCATTTTTAGCATTGTAAATTGGATTTGTTTGGAAGTTTAATAAAACTCCAACTTGTCCAGCTTTAGCTTCTGCAACAAATTGATTAAATACAGCATCGTTAGACTCTTTTAATAAAACAGCTTTATCAGAAACTGCAGCTGATCCTAACAATTGGTTAATTGCGTATGCAATTGCGTATGCTTCTTTCGAACCATCTGCCATAACAACCGCTTTAGAACCTTTTGCTGTTAATTCAGCAGCAATAGCTAATGCTTCTTTAGAAGAAGCTGAACCACCTGCTAATTTAGTATAAACTTCAGCCAATACTTTTTCAGTATCAGTTGGTTTTAATGGATAACGTGTATCAGCATTTGCACCTGTTAAAGATAAAACAGATTCTACTTGGATGTGACGCATCATGTTTGCTCCTGGTTTACGAGCAACACCATAATCACCTTCCATTCCACCACCATTGTAATCACCTAAGAAATCTGCGTTGAAAGAAACAACTAATTCAGCATTCTTAAGATCGTAGAATGGCAATTCTCTTTTTCCGTAAACTTCTTGCGCTGCGTCTAATGCATTCGTAGAAGAAATTGCATCATAAACAACGTGTTGAGTTGTTGGATATTTTGTTGCAAACTCAGCAATCAACTTTTTAGTTGTTGGCGAAGGTAAAGATGAAGTTAAAATAACTACTTTTTTCCCTCCTACTGATGCTAATGCTTTAGTTACACGTGCATCAAGCTCTTTCCAAGATGTTGCTTTGAAGTTTTCACCTGCGTTTGTTAAAGGTGATTTTATTTTATCAGAATCGTATAATGATAATACAGATGCCTGAACACGTGCATTTGTAGAACCATAATATTTTGCGCCTTTGTTTGCATCAATTCTAATTGGACGACCTTCTCTTGTACGTACTAATACGTTCGCGTAATCGTATCCATCAAAAATTGTAGATGCATAATAAGTAGGTACACCAGGCATAATATTTTCTGGTTTCACTACATAAGGAACAGATTTTACGATTGGAGCTTCACAGGCTGCTAAAGTAACAGCAGCTGTACTGAACCCTAAAATCTTCAAAAAGTCACGTCGTGAAGTTTGACTATTCTCCATGGCGTTATCATTCCCTAAGAAATTATCTACAGGAATTTCTTCTGCAAATTCGTTGGTAGTTAACTTTTCATTTAATGTATTGTCAGTTAACTCCTCAAAACTTTTCCAGTAATTTTTCTTCGAAGCCATTTATACTCCTCTCTTTTTTATATTAATAATGACATTTACCACACTCTAAACCTCCGATAGCATCAACTGTAATCTTAGTTGCGTCACCGTACTGTTTTTTCAATTTTTCGTGTAGTTCTGCGTAATATTCTTTGTTATACTCGTTGTCCATATCTACCTCAGTAGTTCTGTGACACTCGATACACCATCCCATTGTGAAATCATTCGCCATTTTTACTTCGTTCATTTCATCAACACGTCCGTGACATGCGAAACAAACTTGGTCTCCTGATCCAATGTTCAATTCTTTAGCATTTGGAATAGTTCCATCTTTAATCGCTTTCTTAATCGCTTTCTCTCCTGCTACAACGTGTTGCGCGTGGCTAAAGAACACGAAATCTGGCATATTGTGGATACGTACCCATTCGATTGGTTTTTGTGGACCATCGTATTTGTTCGTTTCTGGATTCCATCCTATCGCTTTATACATTTTTTGGATTTCTCCTGTATAGAAGTTTTTAACAGCGTCTTCATCAGCGAATTTACCAGAAGTGATTAGTTCTTCTTCGAAGTAATCTCCTTTGTATTCTTTGATTGTTTTGTGACAGTTCATACACACGTTTGGTGAAGGAATTCCAGACACTTTACCGTATTTCGCTGAACTATGACAATATTGACAGTCTATACCTTGTACGCCTGCGTGAACTTTATGAGAGAAGTAGATAGGTTGTTCTGGTTCGTAACCTTTATCAACACCTATACCCATTAATCCCCAATACACATTGTACAATGCTAAGAATGCTAATACAGCAATTAATACACTACCAACTTTTTGGTATTTTTGGAAGAAGTCAGCAAAAGAAAAAGCAGCTTGCTCATCTTCAGAATTTAAATCTTCTGTAGCTGTTGCTTTAACTAATGCATTAACGCGAACTAAAATCCACAATAACAATGCAGCTAAAACTACAAAACCTACAGCGATAATCCCTGTACTTGCTCCCCCACCTTGTGCAGCTTCAGCAGCTTTTTTATCTGCAGCTTCCTTCTTTTTCAAAGCTTTAGCTTCCTCAAAAGCTTTCACTCCTGCATCAGGATCTGCTGTATATGCCAAAATATTATCAATATCACCTTCTGATAAGTTAGGAAAAGCTAACATCTCAGTGTTATTGTAATCAGCATAAATTTTGTTTGCATACGCATCTCCAGATTCGCGCAAAGCTTTGTTGTCCTTAATCCAAGCGTGTAACCACTCTTTTCCAAGTCCAGCTTGCTCTTGTACGCGTTTCTCAACATCACGTAATTCCGGCCCAATTAACTCACCATCAATCTGGTGACATGCTGTACAGTTGGCCTCGAATAACTCGTAACCTTTACCTGCATCTTGGGCATTTGCTAGGGAGAACGTCGATAGTATTATCGCGCAGCTCCATAAACGTATTCTTTTTAGAAATCTTGCCTTCATTTACTTAAATAATCTCAGTTCGTTGTTTCTTTTAACTCGTTTTTATTTGAACACTTAACTAACAGCAAAAATAGCTTCAATACTTAATAAAATCATAAAGTTTACATACTGAACTTTGTCATTGAGCTTAATTTAAAACGTTTCTAAATTAATTGTTAAAAAATATCGCTGTATAAATATTATCTATTTGATTTGATAGAAAAGATTTAGAACAAGAAAATTTGCTATTTAACATAATTTAAAAAATAATCAAAGTTCTTTTTATTAAAAACTGTCAATCAATTTTATAGTTTTATCATCATTAATTAGTATTCACAAAAAAAATTGGAACAATATTCGTTGTAAGAAAATAAAAGTCTATAAAATTTAATAACTTAATTCTAAAAAGTATATTTGCACAAATTAATTTCATCCTATGAAAAAATTTATCTTTTTATTCCTTATCACTTTTTCTTCGAGCATTTTTGCCCAAGAAAAAATAGACACTGTTCAAATCATTAATAATGGTACATTGAATATGGAAATTGATAGCCGAATAAATACTGTATTAAAAACCAAAGAAGATGCGGTTTGTACGTATACTGCTCCTGTAAAAAAGGTTACGGAAAAAAAACCTGTTGTACAATCTAATGATCCCTGTGCTGGAACGCCACAAGTAAGTGGTTTCAAAATTCAGATTTATTATTCGAAAGATAGAAAAGATGCGGAAAAAGTAAGAAATGAATTTTCAAGTTCTTATCCGGATTTATCGGCTCAGACGGCTTATTTCTCGCCAGATTATCGCGTTTTAGTTGGAGATTATTTTACAAGAGCATCTGCTTCGAGAGATATTCGTCGTTTGAAATCAAAATATAATAGTGCTTTTTCTATTCCATTCAAAGTTTTGTGTAGAAAAGCGAAGTAATAGTTTATAAAAAGGAAAATGTATCCTTATCACAACAAAATAAAACAGCGAATAAAGAATGGTGAATTAGTTTCGTTTGAATTTGTAGAAAAATATAAAAATATTTCTCCATGTTTAGTTTTATATTTCAAAACAGAACCTTTTATAAGACCTATTCGCGAGCATCGTTTTTCTGAATATAGACAATTACTAAAAATAGAAAACGATTAACTTCTTTTACAGATTTAAAATTTATTCGAAAACATAAAAAAAGCGTTATCAATAATCTTGGTAACGCTTTTTTATATTTTAATGGTAATATTTAGTAGTCGATTCATAAGTTAAAATTTAGTTTTTGAGAATAACTCCTCTTCCTTCTATTTCTAACTGAATTAAAATCGATGCTAAATTAGTTTGTACAAATCCTAAATTACCTGCAACTAAAACACCTTTTTCTCCAGTTGAAATTTTCTCGATTCCATAAACACTCGATTCATCTTCGGGACTCGAATTTCCTTCGTAACGATAGATGTAAATAATCTTAAAATCGTGCGGATGATCAATCAAATCACTTTCTAATAAATTAAAATCTTCTTGATATCCTTTTTCTGCAAGCTCGCGTAGTGCTACACTTGACGTTTCATAATTAAATTGCCTTCTTTCGAACATAAAATTTATTTTTATTTAGTTAATAATATAAATCTAATTAATTAATAGACAGAAAGTTGTTAAACATACGTTAACTATTTAACGACATAAAAAAATTAACATACTTAATGATTTATTGTATTCGAAATAAGTTCTTATTTTTGACAAAAAGATAAAATGATTTTAGAAAAATTAAACCAAAACGAAGCAAATTTTGCTGATGTTATCGCACATATCGAAGAAAATTATAGTTATACAGCGTCTGCATTTGTAAATGGAAATCAGGAAAATGCTATCGATCAAAATCAAGGAAGTGCAAAAGTTTTTGCGTTCGCAAAATTGAATAATTTTTCTGAAGATGATACCTTAAAATTATTTGCAGAACATTATCAAGCGGTTTTAGAAACGCCAGAAGGAACAGATCACAACAACATTCGTCAGTTTATGCAAAATGGTTGGGATGGAGTAAAATTTGAAAACGAAGTGTTGACAAAGAAATAATCTCGAAATTATAGTCGCAAAAAAACGTCTTACATGTTGTAAGACGTTTTTCTATTCAACTAAAAAGGAGCCATAAAACTAATCGTATAATGATCGATGGTTTTTCCTTTCAAATCTTTCAACTCCAAAATAACAGGAACTTTATACGATTTCAGTTCACTTTTCGGAATTTTAATATCAATTAAACCTTGCTTCAATTCGCCTTCGTCTATCTTTATATATTTATCAGGCTCGACCAACAACACGGTTTTGCCACCTTTGAAACCGTTCACATTTACAACTAATTTGTACGTTTCATTTGTCTTGTTCATCAAACTATATTGCATCGTATTGATAATATAATCGCCTTCTACAACATAATCTTTTCCTGGAACTTGTAAAAATTTTACCTCAACATCACTTCTATTCAACATAAAAATCGTCATTGCAGAAATCATCGCAACCAAAACTAACGTAAACGCGACTAATCTTGCAGTTATTTTGAATGATTTTCCTTGTTCGATATTTTCTTCGGAAGCATATTTTATTAATCCTGTTGGCAAATTAATCTTCGTCATAATATCATCACAAGCATCCATACAAGCTGTACAATTGATACATTCTAACTGAGAACCATTTCTGATATCGATTCCCGTAGGACAAACCGCCACACATTGACCACAATCGATACAATCTCCTTTTCCTGCAGCAACACGATCTTCGCCTTTTCTGAATTTTGAACGTCCATTTGTGCTTTCACCACGTTTAAAATCATACGAAACTTGAATCGTTTTTTTGTCAATCAAAACACCTTGAAATCTCCCGTAAGGACAAACCAACGTACAAACTTGCTCACGAAACCAAGCGAAAACAAAATAAAATAAAACACTAAAAATAAATATTCCGAATAATAAACCACCATGCTCTGATGGACCTTCGGTAATCACTTTGATTAATTCATCCATTCCGATGATATACGCCAATAAGATATTCGAAAAGAAAAATGACAACATATAAAATACAATCCACTTTCCTCCTCTTTTCAGAATTTTCTCTTCGTTCCATTCTTGTTTATCTAAACGAATTTGTTTGCTTCGATCGCCTTCTATCCAATATTCAATTTTTCTAAAAACACTTTCCATAAAAATGGTTTGAGGACATAACCATCCGCAAAATAATCGTCCATAAACTGTTGTAAATAAAATAATAAAAACAACACTCACAATCATTCCGAATGCCAATAAGAAAAAATCTGTGGTAAAAAACGGATAACCGAATAAAATGAAATTTGTATTGAACACATCAAACTTAAAAATAGGATTTCCATTCGGTAATGTTATAAAAGGTAAACCAACCAATAAAATCAATAAAACCGAAGAAACAATTGTACGATAATTCGTGTATCTACCAGAAGGTTTCTTAGCATACACCCATTTTCGTGTCCCTTTTTTATCCATTGTAGCGACTTCGGATCTAAACTGCTCGTTCTCTTTTTCGAACCCAAGTTGCGTTGTATCATGCTTTACATCACTCATACCATTTACTTAATATCTATGCAAATTTACCGCTACATCAACACTAAACTTTGGCACTATTTATGGTATTTATGGTAATATTTACGGATTGATATAAATCATTAATTCATAAAAAAATAGACCTAAAACCCCTAAACTACCTAGTATGAGAATTTTAATTTATTTTATCACATTATGCTTTGCAAATAGTTTATATGCGCAAGAAATACATAACACAAAAAATGTCTCTCAATTCGCTATTCATCCGAGCTGCGAAGATTCTACAGACAATTATTCGGAGTGTTTTGAAAACAAACTAACAGAAGATGTTTCGCAGCGATTAACGAATATAAAATTGGATAAAATCTTAAAAGGTTCAGGAGATTATTTCGCAAAATTATTTTTTGTGATTGATGAAAACGGAAACTTCACCAATGTAACTTCCCAAGGAAATGAAACTTTAGCAAGAATTTCGACACAGATATTATACAAAATAAATCGTGAACAAGAAGAAAGTGCAACCAAAATAAAACCTGCTTTAGTAGACGGAAATCCAGTAAAAGTGAGTTTTAATATTCCGGTAAAATACAATTTAAAGTAACTACGAGTAATATTGTTTTCTGAATTGTTCTGGCGTAAACTCTGTGTATTTTTTGAAGAATTTCACAAAATAAGAAGCGTCTTGAAAATTGAGTAAATAAGCAATTTCAGTGACCGAAATTTCTTTATTTACCAACAAACGTTTTGCTTCTAAAACAATGCGACTTCTTATTAATTCACCTGCCGAAGTAGTTAACACATCTTTGCAAAGTGCATTCAAATGATTGGGTGTGATGTACAACAATTCGGCATACTCTTTTGGTAATTTTTTAGTCTTGAAATTTTGCTCAATAAGTGACTGAAAATTATGCAACAACACCGATTGATAATCATTTGTTTTGACATTTACAGCTTCCAAACTACGTTCAATATCAATGAATAAATTCATCAAATGAAAACCAATTTTTAAATTCGAGAATTGATTATTTTCTTGATTTTCATTTATCATTTCTTCAAAATAACTTGAAATTTTTTCTTGTACATCTGGCGAAATTTCAACCACATGATCTTTCACCAAAATAGATTGTAAAAATCTAAATTTCTGTAAAATGGAAGAATTAATTCCAATCCAATCGAAAAAATTATCAGAAAAATTCACGACAAACCCATCATATTTTTCCTTAAAATACCATTGGTGTACTTGTCCAGGTTTCATAAAATACATTGTTCCAGATTTTGCCTCAAACTTCTCAAAATCGATCAAGTGTTCGCCACTACCTTCAGTAAAATAAACCAAATGATAATAATTATGGTTGTGCACTTCCTGCAAATGCGGATTACTATCAACATAACCTCTAAACCGATCAACAGAAAATAATTCGTTACTATTTTTTTCGGTATTCAGATTACAGATATCGTATGTTGGGAAAAGTTTTTTGGTCATTTTGAAACAAATTATCAAGTGTAAAAATAAATACTATTGAGAATATTTAAAATGAAAAGTTTAACTTTAAGCAATAGAACATCAAAAATGGAATTTAAAGAGAAAAAAATTGTCTTACTTTCTTTGGATGGCGGAGGAATTAGAGGAATTATATCATGTGTCATTTTAAAATACATCGAAGATAAGTTAAAGGAAATTCATGACGAAAATGCTAAAATAGGCGATTATGTCGATTTTATTGCAGGTACAAGTACTGGTGCTTTAATTGCTTCTTTGTTATTATCTCCTTCTACCGAAAATCCAAAAAGAGCAAAACACTCGATTACAGATGCGTTGAATATTTATTTAGGCGAAGGGAAAAATATTTTTTCAAAAACATTCTGGACAATTCTCAATAATCCGTTGAGTGTGCTGAAAGATAATTTACCAACGCTTGTATTGGAAGAGCAATTGAAAATCGTTTTTGGAGAGACAGAGTTAAAAGATTTGATTCGTCCTTGCGCCATAGTTTCTTACGATACCGAGCACCAAAAACCAAAAATTTTCAATTCGATTGATGGAATTTCTCCTTTCCGAAATTTTTATGTCAAAGATATTTGTCGTGCTTCATCAGCTGCGCCAACTTATTTTGAACCTGCAAAAATAAAATCATTCGCTGATCAAGAATTTAGTTGTATTGATGGTGGTGTTTTTGCAAACAATCCGACTTTTGTTGGTTTTATCGAAACGCAAAAAATAAATTTCAATAAATACTTCAAAGATGAATTAAAGTATAATGGAACAGCACCTTTACAAGAGTTTATTATCATTTCTCTCGGAAATGGTTCGCGTGCAAAATCTTATAAACACGAACATTTAACAGGAATTTCAAAATCGAAATGGGTAGATCCTTTGGTAGACATTTTTATTTCGACCGGAGTTGATATGGTCGATCAAGAAATGAGAAGCATGTTCTCTTTATTGAAACCAAAATACCAACAAAATTATTATCGATTTAATCCTGAAATTCCAGAATCTGCATTGGATTTAGGAAATGTTTCCAACAGCAATATTAAAACGTTATTGGATGTTGCCAATGATTATGTAGCAAAACACAAAGAACATTTGGACGAAGTGGTTCAAAAATTAATTTTCAATCAAGTTGAAATCTCATAAAAAAAGGCTTTGAGTAAAATTTCAAAGCCTTTTCTAATTTCTATTTATTTCGAACATAAACAAATATTTCCTGTTCTCGATTCAATCCTCTATTATCCACAATACTTTCTAAACACGCGTGACAATCTGTTACAATTCCCTCTCCATTGTAATTTGTATAACTTCCATTCTCTAGCGCAACAACATGCGGTTTCAACAAATCTGCATTCAGTTTTTTGCGTTCACCAATCAACGTGTACACATATTCGCGTCCAGTTTCGTCCGTAAAATTATCCACTTTATAAATTTGATCCAATTCTCTTTCGTGATCAATTATAACAAATAAGTAGTCTTTGTGGCTATCTTTTTCAAAAAAAATTCTTCTCATAGCTTCAATTGTTTGACTCAAATTTAATAAAAGAATATTGGTTTAACCAATGAAAATTAAAAAGTTTTAAGAGAATTTTAAAATATTATCAATTTCAAAACAGATAATATTTTACTTTTACATCAACCAAAACACAAAAATGAAAACTCTTCTAAAAATCTTGACTTTAGGATTAATTTATCTTATTTGTCAACCAATTTTCGCGCAAAAAAACGCACAATTAAAACTCGACTTCGAAAAAATTATCCTTTCAAAACATTCATTTCCTTTTAATGGAGTTGTGATCGTTTCCAAAAATGGTAAAACGATTTATGAAAAAGTACACGGATTTAAGAATTTTGAAGAGAAAATTGCACTAAATAAGTCAAATCAATTTGAAATTATGTCGAATTCGAAATTATTTACATCTGTATTAATTTTGAAAGAAGTCGAAAAAGGTAAAATTGATTTACAACAATCGATTAAAACATATTTACCAGAAATCACTCAATCGTGGGCAGATTCTGTTACTGTACATCAATTACTTAATCATACACATGGAATCCAAGATATCACAAAACCTTTATTGTTCAAACCTGGAACAGATTTCAAATATGGAAATTATTCATGTGTTCTTTTAGGTAAAATTTTGACTAAAGTAACGCATAAAACTTTCAGAGAATTGGCGACAAATCTGATAAAAGAGATTGGTTTGAAAGAAACTTTTGTGTATTCTGAAAGCGAAAAACATCAATTGGCTCAAGCATATTTTTATCGAAATGATTCGCTTATTCCAAATTATCAAACCTTGATTAATGAAGAAAATTTACCTGCAGATGGAATTATTTCTACTGCGAATGATTTAGTAAAATGGAATAATTTATTACACAATGGTAAAATTCTACAACCCGAAACGTATCAACTTTTGATCACGCCTTCTACTCTTTCGCAACATGATGTTTTTGGAAAAACGCCACAAGGTTATGCCTATAACATCAGAAATGTGACTGAAAATAACATCAATTACATTGGACATACGGGATTAGGAGATGGTTTTTCTGCGATAAATATCTATTTCCCAAAATCAAAAGTTAGTTTGGTTGTCTTGCAAAATATAATGCCAGATAATTCGGAAGATTATTATTTCTACGAAAAACAATTCAAAAATTTGCTTTTAGAAAACGATTTGACACAATAATTCCATTAAGTTACTATAAAACAACATTTTTGGTATTATCCTTGTAGGAAATTTGTATCTTAATTCCAACTAAAACGAATAAAATCTAACCAATTGAAATTCAATATAAAAAAAATACTAAAATATTTTTCTATCACACTTGTGTCGATAATTCTATTGTTGACCATTGCAATTTTTAGTTTACAATTCCCTGCTGTACAAAATTTTGTAAAAAATAAATTAGTCGATTATCTCGAAAATAAAATACATACAAAGGTTCAATTAGATCGTGTTTATATCGATTTTCCAAACAGTTTGGTCATGGAAAATCTTTTTTTGCAAGGACAAGATGTGGACACGCTTTTATCGGTCAAAAAGTTTGACGTTGGTTTAGATATTTGGCAATTGACAAAGAGTAAAGCAGATATAAAATCTATTGATTTGAGCGGTGTTCATGCCAATGTTATCCGTAAACCAGATGGAAAATTCAATTTCGATTATATTATCAATGCTTTTGTAACAGACGAAAAAGACGAAAGTCCTTCAAAGCCATTTATCATTTCGTTAGATAAAATAAAACTGAATGATATTAATGTTTCGTTCAATGATCAGCAAGCGGCAAATAACATCAAAGTTCATCTAAATTCGTTTGATACGCGTGTCAAAAAATTCGATTTAGAGCAAAATTCCTATGGAATTGGCGATATCAATTTGGATGGTTTAAAGCTAAAATTGAAACAAGATATTGTAAAAGAAGTTGCGAAAAAAGTAGAAGAAAAAGTAGATTCTTTGAATGATCAAAAGCCGATGAAAATTGAGTTGAATGGAATTAATTTAACCAATTTTGACATCGATTATGGCGATGATATTTCTGGAATGTTTGCAAAAGTAAAATTCAAAGATTTCAAAACGCGTGTTAAAAAGCTTGATTTACAACAAAATTCGTATGCGGTTGATGATATTTTGGTGAATGGTTTGTTGGTTGATTTTAATCAAAAAATGGTTGAAAAAATCCAAGAAAATAATGTGGATAAAATTGATCCAACTGCAAAACAAACTCCATTGCAAATTGGGTTGAGTAAGATTAATTTGAATGATATCAAAGTCAATTATGGTGACGAAAATTCGAAGACTTTTGCCAAAATTAACCTAAACGAATTCGAAACGAAAGTCAATAAACTTGACCTTGAAAATTCTATTTTCGACATCGAAAATATTTTGTTGAAAGACGCTGATATCGAAGCGAATTTATTCCTTTCTTCGAACAATTCTACTTCGAATTCATCCACTTCTTCAACCCCAATGAATTTGGTTTTGAACGAAACGAAATTAGAAAATGTAAAAGTAAAATACAACAATACAGCCGAACGTCGAACAGCACAAGGAATGGATTTTAATCATTTGGATTTTTCTAAATTAAATCTTGATTTGCGCGATTTCGAAATGAAAAATAACACATTTGCTGGACAAGTAAAAAGTGCTGAAATAAAGGAATCAAGAGGATTGAATATTCAGAAATTGACAACAAATTTCTTGTACGCTAACACACAAGCGTATCTGAAAAACCTTTATTTACAAACACCAAAAACCGTTCTTCGTGACGAAGTTATTTTGCGTTACAATACAATTAATGAGTTAACTTCTCATCCAGAAAATGTTTTGGTGAATGCAAATATCAAAAACTCAAAAATTGGTTTTGCAGATATTCTAAATCTTGCTCCAACGCTTAGAAATACGACGCCTTTCGATAAATATCCAAACGCCATTCTGAGTGTTAACACCAATGTAAAAGGAAAAGTAAACGATTTATTGATTAATAATTTACAAGTTTCTGGTTTAGATGATTTGCAACTTTCGGCTTCTGGAAGAGTGAAAAATGCGATGAATCCGAAGAATTTATTTTATGATATGAACATCAAAAACTTCTCAACTTCTTCTAAAACGATATACAATTTAGTTCCGAAAAATACCATTCCAAATAACATTAGAATTCCTTCAAAGCTTTCTGTCAAAGGGAAAGCGAAAGGAACAACCGAAATCATCAATACGCAATTGGCTATAAATTCTACGTTGGGAAATGCGAAAATTGATGCAATTGTGGACATGCAAAAAAAGGATGCAGAAAAATATAATGTCAAAGCAGATCTACAAAATTTGGATGTTGGAACGCTTATTAGCAACAAGGATTTAGGTAAAATAACAGGAAAAATTAATGCTATTGGAACAAGTTTTAACCCTGAAAAAATGGTTACAAAACTTTCGGGAACCGTTTCATCAGCTTATTACAACAACTATACTTATCAAAATATTGCACTCGATGCAAAAGTGAATCATGGTGTGTTTGATGCGCATGTTTTCTCAAAAGATCCGAATGCGAATCTTAATTTGACAGCTTCTGGTGTGTACAAAAAAGATTTATCTGATGTAAAATTGAACGGAAATATTGTCAAATTAGATGTTCAAAAACTTGGTTTTTACAACGAACCGATGATTGTTGCAGGAGAAATTGATGCCAATTTTGCTGATTTAAATCCAGATAATTTAAATGGTTCTTTGTACCTGAAAAACTTTGCGTTATCCAATACAAAAGATATTTTTCCAATGCAAGAAGTGAGCTTGATTGCGACTTCAACTGCTGATTCGAATCAAATTAATTTGACTTCGCAATTGGCCGATTTGGATATGAAAGGAAAATTTAAATTGACGCAAATTTTTGGTTCGCTAACTTCAACGATTAACCAATATTATGAATTTCAGAAACCGAATAAAGACGAAAAAATAGAACCTCATCAATTCTTTACTTTGAATGCTAAAATTAAAGATGATGAGTTGATTCGAAGATTTGTTCCAGATTTGAAAAGTTTCGAAACCATAACACTTGACGCAACTTATGATGCCGATTCAAAACAACTTAATGTGGATGGAAAAATCCCCAATCTAACATACGGAACAAATACAATTAACAACGGAGTTTTAAAACTATCCAACCAAAATGAAGCCTTGTTGTATTCGTTGAATGTGGATGCATTAAAAAGCGAAAGTTTTCAATTGCAAAAAATTGATTTGAATGGTGATATTACAAATAATGTCATCAATTATAACGTTTCGACAAAGGATGCGAAAGATGCAACGCAATTTTTGGTAGCTGGAAATCTAAAAACACTAAATGATATAACGGAAATTAGTTTAAATCCGAATGGATTGGTCTTAAACTACGATCAATGGCAAGTTGGGGAAGGAAATTTAATTCAGTTGAGAAAAGACGGAATTGTCGCGCATAATTTCAGTTTGATGAACAATGGAAGTCAAATTTCGTTACAGTCTGAATCGGAAAAAGGAACAAGTCCTCTGAATATTACTATCAAAGATTTCAAAATTGAAACCATTGCCGAAATCATCAAAAAAGATGATTTACCTGCCGAAGGAACAATCAATGGAACAGCTCAAATTAGAGATTTAAACAAAGAAATGACCTTCAATGCTGATTTGACCGTTTCAGATTTAAAAGCGTTCGGAAATCCTATTGGAAATATTATCGCAAAAGTAAAAAACACTTCTCCAACCACGATTAACGCTGACATTACCTTAGATGGAAACAGCAACAACATGAAGATTTTTGGAGATTATAATACCAAAGAAAGTGCGTTTGATTTAGCTTTAGATATCAATCGATTAGAAATGAAATCGGTGCAAGGATTTACAATGAATCAAATCAAAGACACAGAAGGTTATATTTCTGGAAATCTAAAAATCGCTGGAACAATGGATAAACCGAGCATTTTAGGTCAAGTGAAATTTAATCAAGTTGGTTTAACGATTGCTGAAACGGGAAGTAATTTCAGAAAAATTGATGATGCAATTGATTTCACGAACAAAGGAATTGAGTTCAATAAATTCAAGATTAATGATAACGAAGGTAATTCTTTAACGATAAGAGGAGAAATATTAACCGAAACGTACCGTGATTTTGCCTTCAATTTAACAGCAAATGCACGAGATTTCAATGTCGTAAATTCAGAAAAATCGAACGACGCCATCATGTACGGAAAGTTAGCGGTTAATGCAAACTTGACGATAAAAGGAGATTTAGATTTACCAAAAGTAAACGGAAGTTTAACAGTAACTGATGATACGAATTTCACATTTGTTTTACCGCAATCTTCACCTTCTTTACAAGAGCGCGAAGGAATTGTCGAATTCATCGATCAAGATCAAGTGGCGCTGCAAGAAACGATTAAAACGGATGAATTAAAAGCCGAATCTAAAATAAAAGGGTTGGATGTCAGTGTCAATATTGAAATCAGCAAAGAAGCCAAAACGTCAATTATTATCGATAAAGCAAACGGAGATTTCGTTGAAATACAAGGTGAAGCTGAGTTGACGGGCGGAATGGATCCTTCTGGAAAAATGACTTTGGTTGGCGTTTATCAAGTAGAAAAAGGTGCGTACGAACTTTCGGTGAGCTTGTTAAAACGTCGTTTTGATATTCAGAAAGGAAGTACCATTACATGGACTGGCGAGCCAACTACAGCCAATTTAGACATTACGGCGATTTACAAAACAAAAGCCGCTCCTATTGATTTAATCGAACAACAAATTTCGGGCTATTCATCTTCTGAAATGAACATGTACAAACAACGAATTCCGTTCAATACCGAGTTAATTTTAAAAGGTGAATTATTAAAACCTGATATTAAATTCAATATTTCAATGGATAAAGACAATCCTTCCATTGCAACTGCGGTGATCGAAAATACACAATCGAAATTGGATCAGTTGAAAAATGATGAAGCCGAAATGAACAAGCAAGTATTTGCATTGTTGTTGCTGAATCGTTTTATTGGCGAAAATCCGTTCGAAAGTAAAACAAGTGTTTCAGCAGAAACGATGGCGTTACAAAGTGTGAGTAATATTTTGTCGCAACAGTTAAATAATTTGGCAGATGATTTAATCCAAGGAATTGATATCGATTTGGGATTAGATACACAAGACGATTATTCTTCGGGATCTAAAAATACACGAACAGACCTGAATGTTGCCGTGAGCAAACGATTACTAAACGACCGATTGAAAGTTTCGGTTGGAAGTAATTTTGGTTTAGATGGTGATGCACGAGAAAATGAAAACATGACCAATATTGCGGGTGATATTACGATCGATTATAGTTTATCGCGTGATGGTCGATACATGTTGAGAGCTTATCGAAAAGATGAATACCAAGTGGCATTACAAGGACAAATTGTAGAAACAGGCGTTGGATTTATCATCACATTAGATTACGACAAATTCAAAGAGATTTTCGAGAAAAGAAGAAAAAATAGAACGAACAGAGCAAATAGAAATACACAAAATCAAGAAGTGAAACCATGAAAAAATCAGTTTTAACCTATATCAAATTTATAACTTGTTCAATTTCTATTTTAGGTATTTCTTCTTGTAGCAATACACGTTTTCTGAAAGAAGGTGAAATGCTTTACACGGGCTCTAAATTAACAATAGAAGGCGATTCGTTAAGCAAAACCGACAAAGCTGAATTAAAAGATAATCTCGAAAAAAATATCATTCCAAAACCTAATTCAAGTTTTTTTGGACTTCGTCCTCGTTTGTACATTTACAACATCACGAGCGAACCTAAAAAGCAAAAAGGATTGAAATATTGGTTGAAATATAAAGTGGGTGAAAAACCTGTTTTATTGGGTGATGTCGACATCGAATTCAATAAAGATATTTTAGTTAATTATTCTGAAAACAAAGGTTATTTCAATGCCAAAGCACAGGGTGATACAATAAGTACAAACAAAAAAGCGGAAGTGCATTATGTCTTACAACCGCGCAAACGTTATTACATCAACCAAGTTAATTTCCCAAAAGATACCACTTTAGCGATCAACAAAGAAATTAAAAAAACGCAAGCAAATACGTTACTGAAAGATAAGCAACCTTTCGATTTGGATGTGATCAAGGCAGAACGAGAACGAATAGATGCGCGTCTGAAAGAAAATGGTTATTATTATTTTCATCCTGATAACATCATTGTGCAAGCGGATAGTACAGTTACGAATAAGCAAGATGTCGAACTATTTGTCAAGTTAAAAGATAAGACACCAGAGCAAGCCAAAAAACAATATAGCATTGACAAGGTTATTGTTTTCCCAGATTATAACATTCGAGACGCACGAAAAGGCATCTATAAAATGCCGATGAACAACGATTCCTTAGCAAAATACGAGCAAAATGGTTTTTACATGGTTGATCTAAAAAATAGTTTCAAACCAAAAGTTTTTGACCGTGTGTTATATTTTAAAACGGGAGAGATTTACAACCGAGCAGATCATAATTTAACCCTGAATCGATTAATTAATTTGGGTGTTTTCAAATTTGTGAAAAATGATTTCGTGATTTCTGATTCGGTTAACCATAAATTTGATGTGTATTATACCTTAACACCACGCGAATTTCAGTCGTTGAGATTAGAAGTTTTAGGACGAACAAACTCGGCGAATTATGGTGGTGGTGAGTTAAATCTCAATTGGACACATCGCAATATTTTCAAAGGGGCAGAACAGCTTAAAATGGCTTTATATGGAGCATTTGACATGCAATTGGGCGGACAAAAAGATGCGAATAATATTTTTAGAGCTGGTTTTAATACGCAACTTTCGATTCCAAGAATTGTCGCGCCTTTCAAATTTCATTCGTCAAGTGCGTTTGTACCGAGAACCAATATTGAGATTGGTTACGAATATCAAAACAGATCGAGATTATATACACTTCATAATTTCAATACTTCTTTTGGTTACGTTTGGAAAGAGAATGCGCAAAAAGAATATAATTTAAAGATTTTTAGTGCGACTTTAGTCTTTCCAGAAAAAGTGACAGATGAATACAACAGCAAAATCTACGATTCAATTGGAAATATCATCAACCCAAGTTTGAAACGCGTTGTCGACAAACAATTAATTTTTGGTCCACAATATTCGTATACGTATACCACAACAATGTTACCTCGAAAAAGCACATTCTATTACCGAGGTTTAGTTGATTTGGCTGGAAATTTAACAGGATTAATAACAGGTGCGAATGCGAAAAAAGACAAGGAAAAAGAAATTTTCAAAATACCATTTAGTCAATATGCAAAAATGGAACATGACTTCCGTTTTTATCACAAATTTTCAGAAAAATCATCAATAGCCACACGATTCATTGGAGGAATAGCCTATCCATATGGAAACTCTGAATTTGTTCCTTATTCAAAACTATTTTTTGTAGGAGGAAGTAACAGTATTCGTGCATTTAGAGCGCGAACATTAGGACCAGGAAGTTATGATCCTCGTAACCAAAATTCGAATTTCTTTTTTGATCAATCAGGTGATATTAAATTGGAACTAAATGCAGAATTTAGACAAAAATTATTCAGTTTTCTTAACCTTGCGTTATTTGTTGATGCAGGAAACATTTGGTTAATCAACGAAGATAAAACACGTCCAGGTGCGAAATTCACAAAAGATTTTATGAGCGAAATAGCAGTTGGAGCTGGTTTAGGATTACGTCTTGATTTTAATATCTTAATTTTAAGATTAGATTTAGCAACTCCACTTCGAGTGCCTTATTACGAAAAGAATGACCGTTGGACTTTTGATAAAATAGATTTTGGAGACAAAGCATGGCGAAAAGACAACTTGATCTTGAACATCGCGATTGGCTATCCGTTCTAAGCAAAGCGTTAAGCGTTAAGCGTTAAGCGTTAAGCGTTAAGCGTTAAGCGTTAAGCGTTAAGCGTTAAGCGTTAAGCGTTAAGCGTTAAGCGTTAAGCAAAAATAAAAAAACCGGATTCTAAATTAGAATCCGGTTTTTATTTAATGATATATTTATTTCAAATCAAAACGATCTGCATTCATCACTTTGTTCCAAGCTGCCACGAAATCATTCACAAATTTATCTTGCGCATCTGCTTGTGCATAAACTTCTGCTATGGCACGTAATTCAGAATTTGAACCGAATACTAAATCCGCACGAGTTCCTGTCCATTTTGGTGCTCCAGTTTTACGATCAGATCCCATATAGATTTCTTTCGTTTCATCTGTCGCTTTCCAAACAGTACCCATGTCCAATAAATTCACAAAGAAATCATTTGTCAACTGACCTGGACGATCTGTGAAAATACCATGTTTCGAACCATCATAATTCGCATTCATCGCACGCATTCCACCAACTAAAACAGTTAATTCTGGTGCAGTCAACGTTAACAATTGTGCTTTATCAATCACCAATTCTTCTGTCGAAACAGATCTTCTTGTGTTTTTGCGGTAGTTTTTAACCCCATCTGCAATTGTTTCTAAGTACGCTATAGATTCAACTTCTGTATCCTCTTGCGTTGCATCTCCACGACCTGCTGCAAACGGAACAGTAATTGTTTTTCCGGCATCTTTTGCTGCTTTTTCAATCGCTGCATTTCCTCCTAAGACAATTAAATCCGCAATCGAAACTTGTTTTGAAGAATTCGCTGAATTAAATTCTTGTTGAATATTTTCTAAAACTGTTAAGACTTTATTCAATTGAATTGGATTATTCCCTTCCCAATTTTTCATTGGTTCCAAACGAATACGCGCACCATTTGCTCCTCCACGTTTATCCGATCCACGGAAAGACGAAGCCGAAGCCCAAGCTGTAGAAACTAATTCTGAAACAGATAATCCTGAAGCTAAAATTTTAGATTTCAAATCAGCGATATCAACCTCATCAATTAATTCATGTGTAACAGCTGGAATTGGATCTTGCCAAGTGAACACTTCTTTCGGAACATCTGCACCTAAATAACGAGAAAGTGGTCCCATATCACGGTGTGTCAACTTGAACCATGCCTTACGGAAAGCATCTTCAAATTCTTCTGGATGTTGCAAGAAACGACGTCCAATTTTTTCGTAAGCTGGATCCATACGTAACGCAATATCCGAAGTCAACATCGTTGGTCTTAATTTTTTTGAAGCATCATGCGCATGTGGAATAATTTCGCCTACATCTTTTGCTACCCATTGATGAGCACCTGCAGGAGATTTTGTTAATTCCCATTCGAAACCAAATAAATAACTTAAAAATAAATTTGACCATTCTGTTGGTTTACTTGTCCAAGTTACTTCAATACCTGATGTAATTGTGTCACCTGCATTTCCTGTTCCGTACGAGTTTTTCCAACCCAAACCTTGCATTTCCAAATCAGAAGCTTCAGGATCTGGGCCAACATGATCAGCCGAAGCCGCACCATGCGTTTTTCCGAAAGTGTGACCACCAGCAATCAACGCCAATGTTTCTTCATCATTCATTGCCATACGCGCAAACGTATCACGAATATCGCGTGACGAAGCCAAAGGATCTGGATTACCATCTGGACCTTCTGGATTCACATAAATCAATCCCATTTGTACCGCAGCCAACGGATTCTCTAAATCACGATCACCAGAATAACGGCTATTTGGACCACCACTCTCTTCTAACCAAATTTTTTCAGAACCCCAATATACATCCATATTTGGTTCCCAAACATCAGCACGACCACCAGCAAAACCTAACGTTTTGAATCCCATCGACTCTAAGGCTACATTTCCTGTTAAGATAATTAAATCTGCCCATGAAATTTTATTACCATATTTTTGTTTGATAGGCCAAATTAAACGACGCGCTTTGTCCAACGAAACGTTGTCTGGCCATGAGTTAAGCGGCGCAAAACGTTGTTGTCCTTCACCTGCTCCACCACGACCATCTTGCACACGGTATGTACCTGCACTATGCCATGCCATACGAATGAAAAATGGGCCATAATGCCCAAAATCTGCTGGCCACCAATCTTGAGAATCAGTCATCAAAGCTTTTAAATCAGCTTTAACCGCTTCTAAATCTAATTTTTTAAATTCTTCGGCGTAATTAAAATCTTCCCCCATTGGGTTCGATTTATTTGAATGTTGACGTAAAATATCAACTTTTAATTGATTTGGCCACCAATCTTGATTTTGTGTTCCTTCTCCTGCCACTGGTTTTGACATTGTACCATTGTGGAAAGGGCATTTTGAAATATCACCTCCTTGATTCTCCATGAATACTATTTTTTTATGTTTAATAATTTTTGTTTTGTAAATATCATAAATATAGTAATTTGTCTTATCAATTAAAAATCAAATTGTTTTATCAATCAATCAATTTATTTTATATAGAATGTAAATTAAATAGTTATTAATTATATTATAAAAATTGATTCGTTTATTTTTAATGAGTAAAGAGATTTCGAGAATCCTCTAGCTTTTAAGTTTATATCTGTATCAAGATAAAACTACATTTCACATAATATCAATGCATAGAAATTTTCAATCTTAACTTCAATATATCTTAACATCGTAAAATTATTATAGTCAAAAAAATGTTTATACATTTGTAACAATGAAATTTATAATTCTCATAATTGCATTATATGTTAATGTTCTATCATTTGTGCCATGTCAAGACACAAATACTAATAGAACGCAAGTTTCTATGGTGCATAGTGAGAAAGATAATTCAGATCATAAAGATCAATGTAGTCCTTTGTGCGTTTGTAATTGTTGTCAAATTACAATTTCATCAATGAAATTTACACGATTACTAAAAACTCCTAAAGTTTTTGAACCAAATACTTCCAAGAAAATACAATTCAAAAAGAATACAATTCAAAACCAATTGTATGCCGATATCTGGCAACCTCCTAAAATAAATATTGCTTAACGAGACGATTTCTTTTTTCGTCTACACATTGATTTCAATTGATATAAAATTGAAGTCAACACTTTTCTGTGCTCATTTATTTTGATAATAAGTGGGTAATGTTAATACAATTAATCAAATTATCTGTGTTAGATAAAATCATAAAATTTAGTATCCAAAACAAAATTGTTATTGGAATTATGACTGTATTGTGGATTATCTGGGGCGTATGGAGCGCAACAAAATTGCCAATAGATGCGGTACCCGATATTACCAACAATCAAGTCCAAATTATTACGGTCAGCCCTACTCTAGCTGGTCAAGAAGTAGAACAATTGGTCACTTTTCCAATTGAGCAAAGTATTGCGAATATTCCTGATATCGAAGAAACAAGAAGTATTTCTCGTTTTGGTTTATCTGTGATTACGGTAGTGTTTAAAGAAGATGTAGATATTTATTTTGCGCGTCAATTAGTCAACGAAAAATTAAAAGAAGCACAAGAAGACATTCCGCAAGGTGTTGGCATTCCCGAATTATCACCTGTGAGTACTGGTCTTGGAGAAGTCTATCAATATATTTTACATCCTAAAAAGGGAAGTGAGAAAAAATACAATTCAAAACAATTGCGCGAAATGCAAGATTGGATTGTTCGTAGACAATTAAACGGAACGCCTGGTGTTGCTGAGATCAATAGTTTCGGTGGAGAATTGAAGGAATACGAAGTTGCTTTAGATCCGAATAGATTGCGCGCAATGGGAATTAGTGTATCGGATATTTTTGATGCCTTAGAAAAAAATAATCAAAATACTGGAGGAGCTTACATCGATAAGAAGCCAAATGCTTACTTTATTCGAGGAATTGGAATGGTAACTTCTTTAGATGATGTAAAATTAATTCCTATAAAAAATGCGACGGGAACTGTTCCTATTTTTATAAAAGATGTAGCTGATGTAAGACTAGGACATGCCATACGATACGGAGCAATGACTTACAATGGTGAAGTAGATGCTGTTGGTGGTGTTGTGATGATGTTAAAAGGTGCGAATTCTAATGAAGTAGTTAATCTAATTAAAGAAAAAATACCAACAATTCAAAAATCGTTACCAGATGATATCGTCATCGAGCCTTTCCTTGATCGAACGAATTTAGTAAATCGTGCAATTAAAACAGTAGAAAAAAATCTGATCGAAGGTGCATTAATTGTCATTTTTGTATTGGTTATTTTTCTTGGTAATCTAAGAGCTGGTTTAATCGTTGCATCTGCCATTCCTCTATCCTTATTATTTGCATTAGGAATGATGAATGTTTTTGGTGTGAGTGCGAATTTAATGAGTTTAGGAGCTATTGATTTTGGATTGATAGTCGATGGAGCAGTTATTATTGTAGAAGCGACTTTACATCATCTAGGGCTTAGAAAATCAACGCATCGATTAACCCAAAAAGAAATGGATGAAGAGGTTTTTCTTTCAGCTTCAAAAATTAGAAATTCAGCCGCATTCGGGGAAATCATCATACTTATTGTCTACATTCCTATTCTTACTTTGGTTGGTGTAGAAGGAAAAATGTTTACACCAATGGCTAAAACAGTTGGCTTTGCAATTCTAGGCGCATTGATTCTTTCGTTAACGTACATCCCAATGATGAGTGCTTTATTTTTATCAAAAAAGCCTACTCTCAAAGCTTCTTTTTCAGATAAAATGATGGTGAAAATCCATAAAGTTTATGAACCATTATTAGAAAAAGCAATCCGAATCAAATATTGGTTAGTTGGTATTACTGTTGCAATTTTTGCAGTATCAATTATTCAATTCAGAAATATGGGTGGCGAATTTATTCCACAATTACAAGAAGGTGATTTTGCTTTTCACTGTATTTTACCACAAGGAAGTTCCTTAACCCAAAGTTTAGAAACATCCATGCAAGCTTCTCGAATTTTAAAAGAATTTGATGAAGTAAAAATGGTCGTTGGTAAAACAGGTTCCGCTGAGGTTCCTACAGATCCTATGCCTCCTGAAGCAACAGATATGATTGTGGTTCTAAAACCAAAGGACGAATGGAAACGTAACATTTCTTATGAAGAATTAGGTGATGAAATGATGGAAAAACTAGAGGTTATTCCTGGTGTTTTCTTTGAAAAAAATCAACCAATCCAAATGCGTTTTAATGAATTGATGACAGGAATTCGACAAGATGTAGCTGTCAAAATTTTTGGCGAAAATTTAGATTCTCTCTCTTATTATGCAGATAAAACCTCAAAAGCAATTCAATCTGTTGAAGGTGTTACAGCGCCACAAGTGGAACGCGTAAGTGGTTTGCCTCAGATTAATGTTGAATATGACCGAATCCGAATGGCAAATTATGGATTAAATATCAAAGATGTAAATGATATGTTGAGTACAGCATTTGCAGGAAAAACAGCTGGACAAGTTTTCGAGAATGAACGACGCTTTGATTTGGTTGTTCGATTGGATAGTGCGCATCGAAAAAGCATTGATGACATTAACAATTTAATGATTCCTACAAGTTCTGGCAATCAAATTCCAATCTCTCAGGTGGCAAAAGTGAGTTATAAATTAGGTGCTTCACAAATTAGTCGCGAAGAAGGAAAACGAAGAATTGTAATTGGTTTCAATGTAAAAGATCGTGATGTACAATCAGTTGTAAAAGATATTCAGACAAAATTAGACAATGAAATCAAATTGCCTTCTGGTTATTATTTCACCTATGGAGGACAGTTCGAAAATCTACAAGCAGCTAGTCAACGTTTAATGATTGCAGTACCAATCTCCTTATTATTAATTTTTATGTTGTTGTATTTTACATTTCATTCATTCAAACAAGCAGCCTTAATTTTTACAGCAATTCCAATGAGTGCTATCGGAGGTGTTTTTGCATTAATTATTCGTGATATGCCATTTAGTATTAGTGCCGGAATTGGTTTTATTGCATTATTTGGTGTCGCTGTTTTAAACGGAATTGTTTTAATTGGAACATTCAACCAATTAGAAAAAGAAGGGGAGAAAAACATTCTAAAACGAATAATGGAAGGAACCAATATCCGATTACGACCAGTATTAATGACAGCGACAGTTGCATCGTTAGGATTTTTACCAATGGCAATTTCCACAGGCGCAGGTGCCGAGGTTCAAAAACCTTTAGCAACAGTTGTCATTGGAGGATTAATCACAGCTACTTTTTTAACCTTATTTGTATTACCAATGTTATATTTAATATTCAATTCAAAACTTTCGAAAATAAAATTGAATTCAAAAAATACACTTCCATTTCTTGTAATCGGAATGTTTTTAATGGGACAATCTATTCAAGCGCAAACTCGTTCAATTAATATTCAAGAAGCACAACAAATTGCAATTGAAAATAATCCATTAATCAAAGCAAATGAACGAAGTATTTCATCAAGTGAAGCTTTAAAAGGAACCGCAAATGAATTACCAAAATTAAATGTGGAAGCACAACTTGGGCAATATGCGAGTCCAAAATTTGATTATGGTTTATCCATTTCTCAAAGTATTCCATTTCCAACGATTTTTAAACATCGAAAGGCAGTTTTAGAATCAGAAGTAAATAGCAAGAAGATACAAAAAGAAGTAACAACAAACGAATTGTTGAAACAAGTGAGAACCTATTTCTATCAGATCGAATATTTAGAATATAACCATAATCAACTCGAACAATTAAATAAACTTTATGTAGAATTTATTCGAATTGCTTCGGTTCGATTTAGTGCAGGTGATATTAAGAAAATCGAAATTAATACGGCAGAAACACAGCAAGGAGAAATCAATTTGTTGCTGAAACAAAACAAAGTGTATTTAGCAAATGCGTACAAAAATCTAAACGTATTATTGAATACCGAAGAGAGTTTTACAATTACCAAAGAGACGAATTATATTCCATTAAAATTGACTGGGATTTTAGACGGTTCTACAATTGAACATAATCCGACGATTAAAGCTTTTTACCAACAGATAGAAATTACGGAACGAAACAAAGAAGTCGTAAAAGCCGAAGGTTTACCAGAATTCTCAGTTGGTGTAAACAGTTTATCGATGATTGGAATGCACGAAAAAAATGGCGTGGAAAGATATTACAATGGCCTTGATCGTTTTACTTCAGTAAACCTTGGTGTAGCAATTCCATTAACGTTTGGTGCTACAAAAGCAAAAATCAAAGCATTGGAATATGATAAACAAGCCATTCAAGAAACAGCCAATTTTCAAAAACAACAATTAAAGATTCAATTGGATAATTCTGTAAATCAATATCAGCAAGATTGGGAACAATATGAATATTATGTAAACCAAGCCATTCCAAATGCAGAGAAAATTGTAAAAGCAGCTCAATTGGGTTACAAAACTGGTGAAATTTCCTATGTCGAATATCTTTTTGCATTGCAAACCGCAACGGATATTCAATTAAAATATCTTGAATCGATACAACAAGTCAATCAAACTATTGTCAATATTAATTCTATCATCAATCAATAAAATGAAAAAAATAAAGATCATTATCTATAGCGTGTTAGCCATATTATTTCTAAATAGTTGTACCAAAGAAACAAAAACGGCACAACCTACAGAAGAAAAAGAAGCCGAACACGAAGAAACGCCACAAACAATTGTTACGCTAACAGAAGAACAGATGAAGGCTGTTGGTATAAAACTGGGAACTATTGAAGTAAAAGAGCTAACGGCTATGATTAAAGCAAACGGACTTTTGAATGTTCCAAACAGTAATATGGCCAGTGTATCATCCATGTTTGGTGGAGTAATACAAACATTACCTATTCAGGAAGGTTCGTATGTCAAAAAAGGACAAGTAATTGCGACAATTTCAAACCCAGAATTTATTCTAACACAAGAGCAATATTTAACTGTTTTGAGTCGAATTACCTATGCAGAGCAAGAATTTAGACGACAAAAAGAATTGTTTGATAACGATGCTGGTGCAAAAAAGAATCTTCAGAACTCTTCTGCTGAATTGAAAACAT
The DNA here is from genome assembly GCF_029842105.1 of Empedobacter sp. GD03797. Classification (NCBI taxonomy): domain Bacteria; kingdom Pseudomonadati; phylum Bacteroidota; class Flavobacteriia; order Flavobacteriales; family Weeksellaceae; genus Empedobacter; species Empedobacter sp. GD03797. The sequence continues at coordinate 1,224 of NZ_JAOCFS010000003.1, read as the reverse complement.
TACGTTCTCAAAAAGCATCTTTGTCTCGTCAACTGCAAATGATGGGAATTAATCCTTCTAAAGTAAGCAATGCAAATTTGAAAAATGGAATGGTAATTACAGCACCAATTAGTGGAACAGTAAGTAAAATTATTGCGCAAATAGGGAGTTATGTAGATGTCTCGTCTCCTGTCGCTGAAATCATTGATAACAGTTCTATTCACTTAGATTTACAAGTTTTCGAGAAAGATTTACCTAAAATGAAAGTTGGTCAAGTTATTCAATTTGAATTAACAAATAATCCAGGAAACAGTTACGAAGCAGTCGTTTACAGCATTGGTTCTTCTTTCGAAAATGAAAGTAAAACCATTGCAGTACATAGCAAAGTACGAGGAAATAAATCTGGATTGATAAATGGAATGAATATTACAGGAGCCGTAAGCTTAAGTAATTCCTCTACACCTGCTGTTCCCAATGATGCAATTGTAGAAGCGGATGGTAAATTTTACATCTTTGTCAAAACAAACAAAAAAGTAGAAGAGCATACAGATGAAGAAAGTAAAGATCCGAACGAAAAGAACAAAGAACATAAAAATGAAACATCGATAAACTTTGAAAAAATCGAAGTTGTAAAAGGTTCTTCAGATATGGGTTACACAGCTATTACAACCGTAAATGAAGTTGATCCAAACGCGCAAATTGTTGTAAAAGGAGCCTTTTTCGTTAATGCTAAATTAAGTAATTCTGGCGATCACGGACATTAAAAACAATTCAAATAAATTGAGTTGTTCCCCTAACTAACTTCCAATAAAAAGTCCGATAAACAATATGTTTATTGGACTTTTTTATAATTGTAATAAGCAACCTTTTTTATATTCAGTTTTTCTTATAGAATTTACCTTCTCTATTGTAATGTGTATTATTTTTTCAATTATAATAGATACTTTTTTAGATAAGTAAAAATACCTTGACTTCAATCGTTTTAATTCAACCTCTACTTTTTATAATTCTCATATCTAACGTCTAAAATCTAACTAACAAGTAATATAATCCTAATAAATTTGGAAAATATCAATTTTAACGTTTCGCATTCGAATGTTTTAAGGTGTAAAAAAACAACTATTCTAGATCACCTGAACTACAAAAATCTTTTACATACATTCTACTGCCACTATGTTGCCTTTATCCTGCCTTTATGTAGGAAGTAAGCGGTAAGCGGTAAGCGATAAGCGATAAGCAATAAGC
>NZ_JAOCFS010000029.1:0-38807 GCF_029842105.1 Empedobacter sp. GD03797 | reverse complement strand
ATTGAAAGGTCATTTTTTCGATTTAGTTAAAAATAAGAAAATTTGTTTTTGATTATTTGGATGTGATGCTGAAACGAGTTCAGCAGGACTGGGTGGAGATAATTTTATCGAGAGATTTATAAGAACACTAAAAAGGATTGTGTATATTATATAGTATATTTTTCTGTTTCTCGAAACTTAGAACTTATTATTCACAACTTAAAAAACTCCCCTACAATCCCCTCAAGGGGATAGTTTCGTATTTAGTTTTTACCGCAAGGAATGATTAGACGGTGATGGTTTGCTGAATTAAGCAAAGCAGCAGCGGATATTTTGTGATTATCTACTCGGGAGGAATTATCGCAAAGCGACAATGGTTTATTTAATATAGTTAATACATTATATAGATGTAATATTGAAACGAGTTTAATATGACATCATAATTAAGCTTTCATAAAAAAACTCTTTGATAAAGTAAAAGCTTATACTTTATAATTCTGCATGTGATGCTGAAACAAGTTCAGCAGGACAAAACCAAGCGTAATAATAGATTCTTCACTACGTTGAAGCTATATTCATAATGACAGACTCGAAAGAAATGAAAAAGGAGAACATTTAGTTCTCCTTTTTTATCTTATTAATGTGGACCGTTATCATTTTTGTCTTTTTCTAAATCTGTATTCCAAATTTTGATTTTATCTGTTTTTTTCAAGCCAGATTTTACTTGAACATTCACGCCGTCTGTAATTCCAAGGGTGATGTATTTCTTTTCGTACTTCGCATCTTGTCCTTTACCAGAAGTGAGAATTTCAACATATGGCTTTTGGTTTTCATCATAACGAACATGCGCTGATTTTACCAACAACACATTTTTCGCTTCTTGCGTCACAACCTCAGCGTTTGCAGAATATCCGGCACGAATAAAATTATCTGAATCTAATTGAACCGGTGCTTTAATTTCGAACTGCACTACTCCATTCGTTGCAACTCCTTGAGGCGATATAAAATCAAGAATCGCTGTAAAAGTTTTGTTCGGAATTGCACCAATCGATACATTAATTTTCATTCCTTCCTTCAATTTACCTACCTCAGCTTCATCAACTTTCCCTTGGAAAATCATTTTCTTAACATCAGCCATCGTAGCAATCGTCGTTCCTGTAGAGAAATTATTAATCTCTTGCACCATATTCCCAACCTCAACAGGAATATCTAAAATCATTCCCGAAGTAGTTGCTGTAATACGCGTTGTTGCATAAGCTTCCAAACCAGGAGCAATGCCTGTTTGCGCAACTTTGTAATCGTTTTCGGCAGCTTTTAACTGTTGTTGAGCTGATTTATATGTTGCATTTGCATTATCATAATCTGCACGAGGCAAAACACCTTGATTGTATAAAGTAGATGTTCGATTGAAATTACGACGTTCTTGATCGACTGTAATTTGTGCCGCTTGAATTGACTGACGAGCTGCATTTAACGATTGAACATTAGGAACAACTTTCAGTTCGCAAATCAACTGACCGCGCTCTACATATTGTCCTTCTGCAACATTAATCGATTTTATAACACCTGAAATATTTGGCTTAATTTCAATTGTTTCCAACGGTTTTACTTCACCAGTTGCAACAGCTTTCACCTCGATATTTCCCATAAAAGGTGTTGTCGTTTCATAAACTTCATTGTCTTGGCTATTCTTTTTACCGAAATATGCAATCACACCGATTACAGCACCGATAAAAACGACAATCATCAAAATCTTTAGAAATTTTTTCATTCTTTTATATCTGTTAAGTTTTAGTTATTCGTCTCTCAATGCATCAATAGGTTTGATTTGAATTGCACGTTGAGCAGGAATCAATCCCGCTAAAGTTGCCATAACCACCATCACCGCTAAAGCTGTAAAAAGTGTAAACAAATCAATTGACGCATTATATAAAGGTATGTTTTTATTTGATGGAATGATGACTTCGTTGAGAACCATTAGCAAAAGAGCTGCAAAAATAATTCCGCCTAAACCTGCAATTAATGTTAAAACAACTGATTCTAACAAAATTTGACCACGAATTTGAGCAGGAATCGCACCTAATGCTCTTCGAATTCCAAATTCTTTTGTGCGTTCTGAAACTGTGATCAATAAAATACTTGCAATCGCAATAACACCGGAAAATAATGTCATCCCTCCTACAACAATTGCTAGGAATTGCATTCCTTTCACGAATTTCATAATCTTCCCAAGCATTTCACCTAAATTAAAACCTCCAATTCCTTGGTCGTCATCAGGCGAAATATTTTTAATCTGTTTCAGATATGTTTTTAATTCTTTTTCGAATGCAACAATATCATAATTATTAGGCAAACTCAAACTTAAATATTGAATCGTTTCCCCTTGATTGTATATTTTTTGAAATGTTGTAAACGGAATAAACACTTGATCTTTGCTCTCTACAGGCGAAGAAGGTGTGTCGTAAACGCCAACAATTGTATAATAACTATCACTAATTCTGATTTCTTTCCCCAAAGGTTTTGGTTTATCACCAAAAAATTGTTCAGCAACTTCAATTCCGATGACACAAACTTTCGATTCAGTTTTGATATCATCTTCATTGATAAAACGACCTTGAATAATATCTTTCCCAAACATTCGGTTTTGATCTGGATAATCTCCATTCACCGTGTAAAAATTATATTTTGTTCCGTAAGTTAATATTGAATTTGGTTTAGAGTTTCGAGGTGCTAACAACGAAATTTGAGGAAAACGAGCCTGAATTTGACGAACATCACTCATTTTCAATTCAATTGTGCGACCTTTTTGAAATCCTTGATAAGGCATTGATGTTGTTCCTCCCCAAACAAATAACGAATTGGTTGCGGCATCTGCTAAATTCCGGTCAAAACCATTTTGCAAACCACGTGTTACGCCTAACAATAATACAAATAAGAACATTCCCCATGCGACACCAATCATCGTCAAAATAGTGCGCAATTTATTTTTGCGAATCGCCGCGTAGACTTCGCTCCAAGCATCTGGATCAAAAACAAATTTTATAAAGTTCATTATTCGTCTCTTAAAGCATCAATAGGTTTAATACGTGCTGCATTCAAAGCTGGAATTAATCCAGAAACTATTCCTGCAACAAACAAAATAATACAAGCCATGACCAACGAATTGGTTTCTACGCCTGGATTATAAATAAAATATTCTTCTAAACTATCACCAATATTTTCTACAACAAGTGCCGCTAAAGCAATTCCTATTGCTCCGAAAATAATCGTAATCATAATTGCTTCTTGTAAAATCAATCCCAAAACATTGGCTGGTGTTGCGCCTAAAGCTTTTCGAATACCAATTTCTTTGGTACGCTCTTTTACACTAAATACCATAATATTTCCGATACTTACGATTCCTGCAATCAAACTTCCTCCACCAATTACAAATACAATAATTGTCAGAATCAAGAAAAATTGATTGGTATCTTCCATTGCATCGGCTGCATTTCGCACCCAAACTCCACCATAATCAGAAGGCGCAACATTGTGTCGACCTTTTATATTATATTCGATTGCATTTGCTAGTTTAGAAATATCAGCCAAAGCCATTCCATCTTTTGGTGTTACAATAATCGATGATACTTTGTCCGTCGCATAAATCGTTCTAAACGTTGTAAAAGGCGCATACAAAGCACGTTCAGCATTATCACCACCATCTTTACTTTCGAAAACACCAACCACTTGATACATACTTGAACCTAATTGCAAATATTTACCAATTGCAATTTGATTTGGAAAAAAATCTTGCGCAACCAATCGTCCAATAACAATTGATTTGGACTGATTTTCCATATCTTTTTTATTGATAAATCGACCAAGTGTTACGTTTTCATTAATCATTGATTCATATTCTGGATAAACTCCAGTAATCGAATAACTTCCTGAATTCGCTTCATTTCTAATCGTATCACTTTTCGAAATTGTACTTACAATCGATTTTATTTCATCTGGAAAAGAATGTTTTATAAAATCAAAATCTTTTACGTCCAATTCTATTGTACGTCCTTGTTTGAAACCATTGTAAGGCTCAGTTGTCGTTCCTCCGTTAACGGTAATATTTAGTGAATTTGCTTTAAAGAATTCTTGTTGAAATCCGTTCTGCAAACCATTTCCCAATCCATACAATGTAATAAACACAAAAAGCGCCAAAGCGATTGTCAAACCCGACAATGCCGTACGCAATTTATTACTTGCAATGGACGACCATATTTCGCTCCAACGGTCTGTATCAAACATATTTTATATTTACGATTCTTTGTGATTTATGATTAACGAAGTTTAAATTTCGAAAATCATTAAACTCTTACTTGTTCTACTTTTTCGTCACTTACAATTACCCCATCTTTCAGACGAACAATACGTTTGCACATATTCGCAATATCATCTTCGTGCGTCACCATTACAATTGTTTTACCTTCGTCATTAATTTCTTGAATCAAGTGCATTACTTCCTGCGAAGTCTTCGTATCCAATGCTCCCGTAGGCTCATCTGCCAATAACAATTTTGGTTTTGCAGCCAACGCTCGCGCAATTGCAACACGCTGTTTTTGTCCACCCGAAAGTTCGTTTGGCATATGAGTAGCCCAAGGCTCCAACCCAACTCTTTCCAGATAACTAAGCGCAATTTTATTTCGATCCGAACGTTTTACTTTTTGATAATACAACGGCAAGGCAACATTTTCTAAGACATTTTTGAAACCAATCAAATTATAAGATTGAAAAATAAATCCTAAAAATTTGTTTCGATAATTAGCGGCTTTAGTTTCGTTTAATTTCTCGATTCTAACGCCATCCAATTCATAAATACCTGTATCATGCTCGTCCAACATCCCAATGATATTCAATAAAGTTGATTTCCCCGAACCCGAAGATCCCATAATCGCAACAAATTCACCTTCCGCAATCTCAAGGTTAATTCCTTTGAGTACGTGAAGTTTATTTTTTCCCATTATGTAGGATTTATTTAAATCTCGAATAGATATCATAGATTGTTGTAAATTTCAATAAAGATAACAGATAAGTCGAAATTATCAGAAAAATGTTACAAATAAAGATTAATGTAAAAAATGTAAACCTATATTATTTAAAGTAACATTAATAAATTGTTTAATCGTTAAGATGGACAATGTAATAAATATAACTTTTATGAATAAAGGTAACTTAAATTTAAAAACAGAAAAATATTGATAGTAAAAAACATAAATATAAAAGACTGTAACCGCTATTGTTATGTATTTTATTGGATTTAAAAATATCGTAGAAGCAAATGTTAAAGCTACTTTTTGTATAAAATTAATTAACATCCAACCACCAACTAAATATGTATTCAAAACAAGATTTTCAGTATAATTTTGTTGACTCTTTCTGAAAATTAAATAACTACAAAGTGCATAAAAAGGAATGGCTATGAAAGGAACAAATTTGGAGTAATCTTTCTGAAATTTGTATAAACCTGTATAATCGGTTAAAAATACTTTTGCATCTACATGAAATAACTTCAAGAAAAAATACTCGATAGTCAGAACCAAAATAATTGTAGAAAAACAATTGAAATGTTTTACACGTTTTCCTTGAATATATTCTCGAATACTATGACCTGGTTGTGTAAAAAGTTCTCTTATTGTAAAAATAAAACCTTTATCAAAATGAAAAATTCCATGAACAAAATCGTGAACAAAAAAATGTTTTAACGAAAATCGATGTATTGATGTGGATTGTCCACAATTCGAACAATAATTCCCTTGTGTTTCTTTTTCGCAATTCAGGCATTTGTTATTCATTTTTCAGAAAAATAATAAGTTAAAATGTATTTCATAATTAGTTTTGTAAAACTAGAAATACATCTTAAAAAAGCAAACTTTATTTTCAGTTTTTTAAAAACTTTAAACTGGATCTACATCTACATCAATTCTCACTGAACGAAAAGCCGCAATTGTATGCAGTTGATCTATTTTTGATTGAATTAAATCTTTTACTTTTTGAGGCGATTGATTTGGTCGAATTTTAATCATCACATCTGTAATATACAAATTATTGATTCGTCCTATCGAAGGCGCTTCTGGACCAAGTAAACATTTTGCATCAAAACTTGGTTTAAGTAAAACGACCAATTGAGCTGCTGTTTTATCCAAACGCTCTTTATTTTTATGCTTGAAACGCAACTTGATTAACCGAGAATAAGGCGGATACAAAAATTCTTTGCGCTCATACAAAATATCCTTCATCGTTGGTGCATAACTATAAGTTGTGACATTTTGCAAAATCTGATGTTCGGGTTGAAAAGATTGAATCAAAACTTTTCCTTGTTCTTGACGACGACCAGCACGACCAGAGACTTGCGTTAACAATTGAAATGCTTTTTCGTGCGCTCTAAAATCAGGAAAATTCAACAAAGAATCTGCTCGAATAACACCAACAAAATTAACATTTCCAAAATCAAAACCTTTTGTAATCATTTGTGTTCCAATTAAAATATCAATTTCTTTGTTCTCGAAATCTTCAATCAATTTTTCGTAAGCAAATTTCCCGCGCATCGAATCGACATCCATTCTTCGAACTTTTGCATCAGGAAAAATCGTTTGAACTTGCTGTTCTATCTGCTCCGTTCCCAAACCTTTTGTATTCAATTCGTGCGAACCACAACTTGGACAACGCAAAGGTTTCGCTTGCGCATAACCACAATAATGACATTTGAGTTGATTAGAGAATTTATGATACGTTAAACTGACATCGCAATTTGGACATTCAGGCGTATGTCCACACGTATTACATTCCATAATCGGTGCATATCCACGGCGATTCTGAAACAAAATGACTTGCTTTTTTTGATGCAATTGATTGAAAATTTCATCACGAAGTGTATGCGAAATATCTTCTGTAATTTCTTTTTCCTTTTGCGCTTTTTTGAGGTCAATCAAATTAATTTCGGGCAGCTTTATATTTCCAAAACGCTCCGTTAATTCGACATAACCATATTTTTTATTTTTCGCATTATAATAACTTTCAGCCGAAGGCGTCGCCGAACCTAACAAAACTTTCGCATTCATCATTCCTCCAAGCAACATCGCCATATCGCGTGCATGAAAAAATGGTTTTACATCCATTTGTTTATAAGACGATTCGTGCTCTTCATCGACGATAATCATTCCCAAATTATCAAAAGGCAAATACAACGCTGTTCGAGGACCAATGATAATATCGAAATCCCCATTCAAGGTTTTTTGCCACAACTCGACACGTTCATTTTGATTGAATTTCGAATGATAAACTCCTACTCTTTCTCCAAAATGCTTTTTTATACGATGAACAATTTGCGTAGTCACAGAAATTTCTGGCAATAAATACAACACTTTATTTCCTTTCGCAATTACTTGCTCCATCAATTTCAGATAAATTTCTGTCTTTCCACTTGATGTTACACCATGCAACAAAACAGTCGATTTATCTTTAAAATCTTCTTTAATTTGATTTAGAGCAGCAGTTTGTTTCAAGGTTAATTCTGAAATTTCAGTTACATCTTTCTCCTGTTCTTCTACACGAGAAGTTTGATGCTGATAAATTTCGACCGCTCCTTTTTCTGCTAACGATTTAAGTACTGCATTTGTCGCACCTTGTTTTACAAAATCTGCCACTTTTAGCGGTTTTTCTTGTAATTGTGTTTCTAATGTAATCAATTGCAACAAAGTTTCGCGCTGTTTTGGTGCTTTATTTAATTGATTTAAAATTTCGATAAAAGCAACTTCATTTCCTTTTAAATCGGGATGTAACCTGACATAATTATCAATTTTTGGCGTATATTTTTCGTTGAGTTTTTCATCTAATCGAATAATTCCTTTATCAATTAATAATTTAAGTGTTGGAATTGCTGATTTTTCATCCACAATTAAAGCTGCTTCTTCAACCGAAATGATTTCTCTTAATTTCAATGCTTCAAAAACTAAAAATTCATAATCATTTAGTTCTTCAATTGTTTCATAATTTGGATTAATTAATCGAACAAAAGTTTGAGATTCTAATTTTAACGCAGAAGGAAAAGCATTTCTGAAAACATCGCCCAACGAACACATATAATAATTCGCCATCCATTCCCAAAAATTAATTTGCGTTTGTGTCACCAAAGGTTCGTCATCCAAAAAAGCATGAATTGCCTTTGTTTTGTATAATTCTGGTGCATTTTGATGAATAGAATGTACAATTCCTGTATATAATTTTTGCGTTCCGAAAGGCACGGAAACACGCTGACCAACTTTAATTTGCTGTAAATCAATTTCAGAAAGATGATACGTAAACGTTCCATTTAATGAAAGTGGTAAAATAATTTCGGCAAAATAATTCGTTGTCATTCTATAATTTTAAACCAGCAAGTTAGGAAGATTTTTAGAAGAAATGAAAAGCTAATTTTGAAAATAGTTTTGTATTTATTTAGCTATAATTGGGGATTTTATATTATTAATAAAAATCTTTTATTTGATTAAAAATTAAATTATGACTTCCTCTACCTTATATAGTATTGAAGATAAATCAAAAACAAATACATTTAAAACAACAACTATTTCTTTCATCATTTTTCTTATCATCTCTTTGTTTCTAATTATAATAGTTTCTAACAACGGAAAAGCATCTAGCCTTACCATTTTATTCTCAAGTTTTGTATTTATTCTTTTAATTTCTATAATAGGTATTCCATTTTTTCTTTCGGGGAAGAAATATGCTACTTCTATGATGATTAATCAACTTGGTGTTTATACATTCAACAGTAAAAATGACATTGTAGAAACTATTTTGTATGAAAATATTCTAATAATACAATTATATGATGCGAGCGGAAGAGATACTCTTAACCCAAATCTTCGTATAAAAGTGAATAATAATGGAACTGCAATATGGAAAACCTTTCCAAAACTATACTACGTTGGATTAACAAATAAAAATGAGTTACACTTGCATTTCTTATTACAAGCGAAATCATCTCAAAAGAAAATAGAAATTGATACAACTGCAATTATCTATTATCAATCATTAATTAAAAAATAAAATTTCACAAATTATTAATATTTCATTTTCAGATAGTTTAGAGAATTAATTCTAATTTTAAGAGAATTCAAAAACTATCATTATGCTACATGCCATTTTAGATCAGATTTCGGAATCGGAAAAACCAATTATAAAAATCATTTTCAGAAATGATGATACGCGTGTTGTTGCTTTTGGACTGAAAAAAGGTTTGAAATTAATCGATCATCAATTACCTGTAAATGCAAAAATTTTGATGTTGAAAGGTGAAATAGAAATTGACTCGAAAATTGAGATTGTCAATCTAAAAGAATTTGACGAATATATTCTTCCGCCAAAAGTTATTCACCAAGTGACCTCCTTACAAGATTCGATGATGTTAGTTATTCTAAATTTTAATAAAAAAAGTTTTTAAAATAGTTAAACTCTATATATTTACACTATAAAAAACTTTATATTTATGATTATTAATTTATCAAAATATGAAACTACTTTTCACTTTAACTACTCTCTTTACTTTAGCCCTATCTTCTTGTAGTACAAATATCAAACACGATCGATTATTTACAGGAACAATTGTAAGAGATTGTACAGGAACTTACATTCGTGTTGATGATAAAGAGGATTATTTGGTTTGTAATAATGAAATGCTTTCGGACAAAAAAGAAGGTGAAACAGTAAGTGTTATTTATGATTTTGAAAAAACATGCAAAGAGTTAGAAAATAAAGCAACTTGTATGATGTATCACGAACATAAAGGCAAGATTAAAATCAAGAAAAATAATAATTAATTAAAAAATCCACTCAAATTGAGTGGATTTTTGCTTGATATAAAAATACGATTATTTCGATTTTTTACGACGCTCTAATTCTTTTTCGATCAGCATCAATTCACGTCCTGTTTGTCCTGCAACAGATGTATTTTCTTGTGCACGACGAACCAAATAAGGCATTACTTCTTTGATTGGTCCATATGGTAAATATTTAGCAATATTGTATCCTAAATGCGCCAAGTTGAATGAAATATTATCACTCATTCCGAATAATTGTCCAAACCAAAAATTTGGATTATTTTTCTCAATTCCGTTTTCGTTCATCAATTTGATTAACAATTCACAACTTTCTTCGTTGTGCGAACCTGCGAATAAACCAAAACGTTCGTGATGAGAAGCAATAAATTCTAACGCTAAATTATAATCTCTATCCGAAGCTTCTTTGTTTGGTTGAATTGGAGATGGATAACCTTCGGCTTGCGCACGCGCACGCTCTTTCTCCATATATGCTCCACGCACAATTTTGAATCCCAAGAAATATCCTTCGCGTTCTGCTTTTGCATGCATTTCTTTCAAATAAGCCAAACGATCATGACGATACATTTGCAACGTATTCCAAACTAATGCACGTTTTGTGTTATATTTCACCATCATTTCGTCAGTCAAATCATCTGCAGAACCTTGCATCCAAGTTTCTTCTGCATCTACCATGATATTAACATCCAAATCATATCCTTTTTGGCATACAGCCTCAAAACGTTGACGAATATTTGCCCAAGATTTTTCTTCTTCTGCAGTTAACGTTTGTTTCTTTCCTACTTTTTCAAATAATTCGATTCGACCAAATGCAGTTGGTTTGAAAACTACAAATGGAATTGACTGATTAGATTTTGCTAAATCAACCAAGTGTAACATAACGTCACGAACTTCGTCAAATTGTTTTTCTTCTGTTAATCCTTCGATAGAATAATCTAAAATAGAACTTACGTGATATTTAAATAATTCATTTGCCACAACAACTCCTTGTTCTGCTGTTTCACCACCTACAAATTGTTTGTAGATTGTTTCACGAATTACAGGTTTTACGAATGGGATGTTTACCGCAAATGGTAAATTAAAAAACTTAGTTCCAAAACTTGTCAATGCGGGGCTTCCGATTAACTTGTATAAGTAATACGCTTTCTTTAAATCTTTATCTGATTTCGATTCGAAAGCAAACTGTGTATTGTCGAATAATGACATGTGAGTTAACTATTTTTTGTGTTAATATAACGTTACAAATTTATAATTAAAACCTGATTAAACTAAAAAAACCTACAAGAAATTCTTGTAGGTTTTTGATATATTTTAAAGATTGCAAATAGTTGCCTATTCTTATCCTTTTTTAGCGTATTTGCTTCTGAATTTGTCGATACGTCCTGCAGTATCAACCAATTTAGATTTACCTGTGTAAAATGGGTGAGATGTAGAAGAAATCTCCATTTTGATTAATGGGTACTCTACTCCGTCAACAACTAATGTATCTTTAGTATCAGCACAAGATTTTGTGATGAATACATCTTCGTTAGACATATCTTTGAATGCTACCAAACGGTAATTTGTTGGGTGGATATCTTTTTTCATTTTTTTAATCTTCTTTGTTAACTTTATTGGAGTGCAAAGATAATATTATTTACAGAATGTTACAATCAATTTTATTGAAAAAACATTTAAAACAATACGTTAAGCAAATTTAATTTCGAGTGTAATGGGCTTCTTAAAATTAAACCTGCACTTCTTGTACACATTTTTCGTGGTGCAAATATAAACATTTTAGTAATTCGTACAACTATTTTTTCAGAATCTATTCATAAAAATCTAATTTTTATCTTTGTTCATCTACAATAAAACCTATTATTTATTGTTTAAACTTATATAATGAATCATAACTTTATGAACGTAAAAACATTAATCGCCGGACTTGGTATTGCTTCTTTGATTGGTTTTCAATCTTGTCGCGATGATTTTGACTATGATCCAATTAGTTCTGAATTGCGTTTTAGCAAAGATACCGTTTCCGTAGATACCGTATATAATTTTTCTAAATCTGAAACTTATCTTCTTAAAATTTATAATCCTGAGAATGATGATCGCGTAATTCCAAAAATATATTTGACACGTGGAAATAATTCATTTTTCAATATAAATGTAGACGGAAAAGCAGGAACAAGTTTCGAAAATGTGCCGATTCGCAAAAAAGATAGTTTATTTATTTTTGTTGAAGTAAATGCACAAGAAGCGCCTCTTAATCCACTTTACGATGACGAAATTAATTTCGAAACAACCAATTCTTCTAAAAAAATTAAGTTACTTTCTTGGATAGAAAAAGCTAAAATTCATGCAAAAGATGCTACAATTTCTTCTGCAAATTGGAATGTAAACGAAGCCCAAGTAATTGATGGAAATTTAACGGTTACAAGTGATTTAACAATTGATAAAGGTGCAAAAGTTTATTTCAAAAAAGGAGCAAGTTTAACGATTGGAAACAATGCAAAACTTACGGTAAATGGAGCTTTGAATGAAGAAGTGAAATTTCGTTCGGCGCGTCATGATAACAAATATGATTCGATTCCTGATCAATGGAACAAAATCGAATTAGCTCCAAATAGTACATCGAAAATCAATTATGCAAAAATTATTGGTGCTGACACTGGTTTACACGTAAATAATGCTAAATTAGATATTAGTAACGCTAAAATTGTCAATAATCAATCGTATGGAATTTTAGCTACAAACGCTACAATTACAGGTTACAATTTGGTGATGAATAATAGTAATTTGGCAACTTTAGCAATAGAATATGGAGGTTTGTACGAATTTTATCATTCTACTTTTGCCAATTATTACCATTTTGCGACAGGTGCTGGACCTGCTTATTCACTTTTCTTGAGTAATGAAAACAATGATAAAAATGTTTCGGCTTTAACTAAAGCAACATTCGGGAATTGTATTTTTTATAATGATAATACGCCAAATGCTATTTTATTGGATAAAAAAGATGGTGCGGCTTTCAATTATTTATTTGATACCAATATTATTCATAATGTAGATACATCAACGTTAAATGTAACAACTGCGCCAAATTTCTTGGCAAGTATTACATTAGATCCAATGTTTGAAAATACAGCGTATTTTGCAAATAAATTAGCGGTGAAAAACGAATCACCTGCAAAAGGAAAAGGAAAAATATCTTTTGCGCAACAATATCCGTTAGATTATAATGGACAACCACGAGGCACAACTCCTACAATTGGAGCATTTCAATAAAAAATAAAAGCGCTAAAAATTAATTTTTAGCGCTTCTTTTTTTTTTATAAATCTTACTCAATTCTATTCAGTAAAATATTAATTTTTCCTCTATAATTTTCTTCAGAATTAAACTTCAAATAATAATCTCCGGCTTTATCAAAATCTATAATTTCTATTCTATTATTATGACGATTCCCATTTGATTTTAAGCTAAAAAATTCTTTTTTATCCTTATCAACAATTGAAGCTTCTATCGCGCTACTACTATTTTTAACACCCAATTCAAAACGAACTTTCATCGGCTCTTTAACTGTTATCACATAATAAAAACCTCCCGAAGAATTCTCTATTTTAATTTTCAATTCATTTCTGCCTACATATTGTTTTTTTGTAGCAATTCTAGAGTTTTTATTCATTCTCATATTCGAAATACTTAACCCAGAAATTGAAGATTTTTCATAACTCTGATTATTATATTTCTGATAATAAGGATCTTTATTCACATCAATTGTCACACAAGATTGTACCAACATCACTGCAAAACACAATAAAATAAATTTTCTCATAACATCATATCTTTACTATTAAGATGCATGTTTTATAAAAAAGTTACAACAAAGGTTTAAATTCTATTCGTTTTTTCTCTCACCAACACACCCACAACACCTAAAATAACCACCTCATCATTTTCGTGTATTTGCACACAATCTTTGTAATTTGGATTTATCGCAATTAATTTATTGTTTATTTTATCAAAGCGTTTCAACGTATAATCCTCATTATTAACGGAAACAATAATATCATCGTGATGCAATGGAATAAGATCAGTCCGAATCACCAAAATATCATTTTTTTGATAAACAGGATACATCGAATCTCCACCAACGACAATCAAAAAAGTAGATTCGGGATGCGTTAAATAACGTTCATCCAAACTTATTTTGTCATCTACAAAATCTTCTGCAGGCGAAGGAAATCCAGCATTTACATGACCAAAATTCGGAATATATTTTTTCTCACCATCTGTATTTATCACAAAAAGATTGAGTTCTTTGTCTAACATTTTTATCTCTCCATTCATTTTTTCTATCGTTTAATACACCACCAACAAATCTTTCCACTTCGTTGTATAACAAGGTGATAAATTATTTTGACGCATTTTCCACGTTTTATTCAAATCTTGCGAAGCTAATTTTATTTTTGCTGCACCAAATTTTTTGTTCAGTAAATCGATGACTTTCATCAAATCGGGATGATGTTGATTTTCTTCCTCGAAAAGCGATAATTGTTTTTGATCTGACGAAACAATTCCAGACACCACTACTCCAGCCTTTTTGTACTCATAACCATCTTTATAAATTTGCTCAAACGCTTTAATTGCAAATTTGGACAACGTAATACTTGAATTCGATTCGTAAGGTAAATGGACCGAAATTGTACGGTAATATTGCGGTTTATTTCTATCAAAATTATTGGTCTGAATAAAAACTGTAACCAAATTGCAAGACGAATTCTGTTTCCGAAGCTTCTCTGCACACGAAACCGCAAAAGTAGCAACACGCTCTTTTACATATTCAAAATCGTTGGTATATTCTTCGAAACTACGCGTCGTTGCTATACTTTTCTTTGCCGAAATAGCTTCTAAATCTAACACCGCTTCACCTAACAAATCTTTTTTCAAACGCAAACCTACTATCGAAAATTCTTTCCGAAGAAAATCATCTTTTAATTGTACAAAGTCCAACGCTTTATTGACACCGATCATTCTCAGACGTCGTGACATTCGTCGACCAATCCCCCAAACATCTTCGATATTTAGCCATTTTAACGCTTTATGGATTTGTTCTTGCGTCTGAATAACATAAACTCCTTGATGAACTTCTGGAAATTTTTTCGCAATATGATTCGCTAATTTCGCCAAGGATTTAGTTGGTGCAATTCCGACACAAACTGGCAATTTTGTAAACTGATAAATTTTAGATTTGATTTCTAATCCGTAATTTTTCAAATCAAAACGATCAAATCCATTCAATTTTAAGAAACATTCGTCTATCGAATAAATTTCTTGATCAGGCGAATACAACGATAAAATCGACATTACACGATTGCTCATATCCGCATATAATTGATAATTTGACGAAAAAAATTTGATTTTTTTCTGTTCAAAAACACGTTGAAATTGATGCGCAGGCGCACCCATTGGAATTCCAGCTAACTTCGCTTCAGCAGAACGCGAAATTACACAACCATCATTATTAGACAATACTACAATTGGCTGATGAAGAAGCTTCGGTTGAAAAACACGATGGCAACTGGCGTAAAAATTATTACAATCTATCAATGCGAACATAGTACAAAGTTGAGAAGTTAAAACGCCACATTGTGTCATCGAAAATGTTAATTTATTCCAAAACAAAAAACCACTCAAATGAGTGGTTTGTATCCTTATTTAATTTTATATTTTTTATGCAAATCTTTTATTACAACAGCTGGTTCATAAACCGTTTGAAATTTTATTGGTTTACTGTTTTTGAAATATTGTACTTTCAGCCACGTATCATTACTATCTAATTTTGTGTAGCTGTTACTTTTTTCCAAGACTTTATCGTTCACTGTACTTAAAATTGCAAAATAATCAAAATTATTACGCTGACCTATTTCCGCTGCTCTCAACAAAGCATAGTCAAACGTTTTGTCTTTTTTATTGTATTCGTTTCCATCAAAACTAACAATATAGGTATCATTGTTCACCTTTTCTTCGGTATAACCGCCTGTACCATTATCTTTTTGGTATGCAACAGCCTTGCTGTTATGACAACTTGCTAAAGCAAAAATGAAAGCTCCAGCACATAAAATTTGAGTTAATTTTTTCATATCATTATAATTGGTTATTGTGCTTTAACAAAAGTTGTTCCTTTTAAGATATGTTTTTGATATTTCTAAATATTTTCTTAACAAATTATTTTTGAAGAAAATACTTTTTTATAAAAAATCCTGATTAACAGTGTATTTTTCAAACATTTAAAATCAATTTCGGTACAACATATTTAACATTCTATTAACTCATTGATTCTAATAAAAATCATTTAAGTTTTAATGCTTTATCTGATAAACTCACCTATTTTTGTAAATCAATTATAAGTAATGAGTAAATTAGAAAAATATCTATTTTCTACCAGAACCATGACGGTCTTGCTATTCATCTACGCAATCGCCATGGGTTATGCCACTTTCATTGAAAATGACTACGATACGGCTACTGCAAAAGCTGTTATTTACGAGGCAAAGTGGTTTGAGGTATTAATGATTTGGTTGATCGTTTTGTTCTTAATGAATATCAAACGATACAGATTATGGTCAAAGGAAAAATTGCCTTTATTGGTTTTCCACTTAGCATTTTTGTTTATTTTTATTGGAGGAGGAATTACTCGTTACATCAGTTTCGAGGGTGAAATGCCTATTCCAGAAGGAGGAACAAGTAACGAAATTACATCGTACAAATCTTATTTCAAAATGATGGTTGATGATGGTACACAACGTTTAGCGTACGACAATCATCAATACAACATGACGTATTTTGACAGAAAAGATAGTACAAGTTCTTTGTTCCATAGACACTTTGAAGGTGAATATCAGTTCAAAGATAAAGTCATTAAATTAAAAACTTTTGATTACGTACCTCACGCTTTAGATACAGTTGTAAGAAAAAAAGAAGGAATTAATGTTTTAGAAATCGTGACAGTTGGACAAACTGGACGTAATTCTGTTTTCATCAGAAATGGTGAAATTAAAAGTGTTAATGGAACTTTAGTTTCGTACAATAGACCGCAAGATGGTGCTGTACAAATTACTGGAGAAGGAGAAAATTTGGTTATCAAATCGCCTTTCGAAGGAGAATATGTGCAAATGGCTGGACAACAAGTTGGACAAATTACAGACATGCAGAAATTGCAAGAAGGTGCTGGAAAAGTTGAGTTTAATGTTCCCGCTCCATTAAAATTACGTTCGTTGTATACAATTAACGGAGCGCAATTTGTAGTTCCAAATCCGGCTTTCAAAGGTGAAGTTTTATATCGACAAGGTTCTAAATTTAAAGCAGAAGAAAAAAATCTACCTGGTGCAATTAGAGCCGAAGTTATTGTTGGTGATAAACGCGATACAGTGACGATTGTTGGTGGAAAAGGTGTCACAAATTATTCTGCTGACGTACAAATTGACGGAATGAATATTTCGTTAGGTTACGGTTCTAAATTAGTAAAAGTTCCATTTAGCATTCGTTTAGATGACTTTATTTTAGACCGTTATCCTGGTTCTACAAACCCTTCTTCTTTCGAATCTAACATTACAGTTATCGACGAGGGAAAAGAAACAAAACATCACATTTATATGAACAATGTAATGGATTATAAAGGTTACCGTTTCTTCCAATCGAGTTATTTCCCAACAGAAGACGGAACTATTTTACAAGTTAACCAAGACTGGTGGGGAACTAACATTACCTATTTAGGATACTTCTTATTATTTGGAGGAATGTTTGTTTCATTATTCTGGAAAGGAACTCGTTTTACACAATTAAACTCTTTATTAAAAAGTTTACATACCAAAAAAGTAAATATTTTACTTCCATTATTTTTACTTTCTGGATTAGCATTTGCTCAAAATCCAAGTACTACTGATGGAGGAAAAAATGGACATCAAAAAATTCAGACTGATTCGGAAAAAGGAAATGTTCATTCATCAGAACATATTGGTAGTTTTTCTACAAAAATGGCTGATGGAGATGAATTAGCTAAGAATGTAAAAATTCCGGACGAACACGCTGATAAATTTGGTCATTTACTTACACAAGATATCGAAGGACGTATAAAACCTGTTAATACGCAAGCTTTAGAAATCCTTAGAAAAGTTTACAAAAAAGATAAATTCCACGGATTATCTGCCAATAAATGGTTTATTTCTTTGCAATTAGATCCTGCTTATTGGGTAAATGCTCCGATGATTGAAGTTGGTGATAAAGGTGGTGATCGTTTAAAGAAAATTACAAGCGCAAATGAAGATGGTTACACATCTTTAATGAATTTGATTGATCCAAAAACAACTCGTTTCAAATTAGACAAAGCCTATAACGAAGCATTCTCAAGAAAACCTTCAGAGCGTTCTAAATTTGATGAGGAAGTAATTAAAGTTACAGAGCGTTTCAATATTTTAGATCAAACTGCAAAAGGTTATCAATTAAAAATAATTCCAGTTCAGAATGATCCTTCAGAGCGTTGGACTTCTTGGATTTATCAAACACAAGAAAATCCTGTAGAAATCGATACAATGGCACTTGGAATGATTAGTGTTTATTTTAACATGGTTTCGAAAGGATTAGAAAATGGTAATTGGACGCCTGCAGATAATGCGGTAGATTATATCGATAAATACCAACAAAAATGGGGTAAAAATGTTGTGCCTTCTCCAACAAAAGTTGAGATTGAGGTTTTATACAACAAATACAACGTTTTCTTTTGGGTGATGATTGCTTATTGTATGGTTGGTGGAGTTTTAATGATTTTATCATTCATTCAGTTATTTTCAGAAAGCAAAGCACTGCATCGAATTATCAATGTTTGTTTGGGATTAATATTTATTGTCTTTATCATACAAGCCGCAGGACTTGGTGTTCGTTGGTATTTAACGGGACACGCACCTTGGTCTAACGGTTACGAAGCCATTGTATTTATTTCATGGATTAGTGTTTTAGCTGGATTGTTATTATACAAAAACCGAAACGCATTTATTCCTACAACAGGAGCTATGGTTGCTGTAATTATGATGGGATTTGCGCATGGAGGTTCTATGTTAGATCCACAAATTACACCATTAGTACCAGTTCTAAAATCATATTGGTTAATTGTACACGTTGCGATTATCGTTTCATCTTATGGTTTCTTTGGATTAAGTGCTATTTTAGGGGTTTTCTCATTAATTATCATGATGATTAAACCAAATAAAAAGATTGAAATTTCTCTAAAAGAAATGACTTACGTTTCAGAAATGTCGTTAACAATCGGTATTTATTTGCTTACTGTCGGTACATTCTTAGGCGGTATGTGGGCAAACGAATCTTGGGGACGTTACTGGTCTTGGGATCCAAAAGAAACTTGGGCATTCGTTTCAGTAATTGTTTATGCAGTTGTTTTACACATGCGTTTAGTTCCAGGTTTAAGAGGAAAATTTGCATTCAACGTTGCTGCAATGTGGGCAGTTTGGACAGTAATTATGACGTATTTTGGCGTTAACTATTACTTATCTGGATTACACTCTTACGCAGCCGGAGATCCAATTCCAATCCCATTCTGGGTTCCTGCAACAGCAGTAGCAATGTTAGCCTTAACATTAGCGGCTTGGTATTTACAAAACAAAGTTTACCATGTAAAATCAAAAGATTAATTTCTTTGAATATTATAAATGTTAAAAGCTCATCGAAAGGTGAGCTTTTTTTATTTTGGTTTTAATAATCATTAAATATAATTTTTAAAACCTAGACGTTAGAGAAATCTATATTATTAATGATACAAAATAGATTCTTAGAAGAAGCTTATATTTTATAAAACTAAAAAAAGGTAATCCAAAAACTCGGATTACCTTTTTAATTTGAAAAATATTTAAAAGAATTGTTTTATTTAAAATCAGCTTCAGTTACATTTTTGTTAATCTCTCCTGAATCGATAACAATTTTGATCACTTGCGGACCTGTTTCTGTAATTGATTCTGAAGGAAACAATATTCCATCAAAAGCTTTGTAATTTTTTATTTTTGTATTAACAATTACATCTCCTTGAGGTGTTTTCTGAACTTCATCTGTCTTTTTTAATAGACCTGTTTTCACATCATAATAATCTGTACGAGAGATTTCCGGTGCAGAAACTTTATAATACTCTACTCCATCTTCGCTAACAACCCCTTCAACTTTTGCCGTTTTATACCCTTCTGATAAAGGAAAGAATAATGGATTTGTTTTCTTTAAAGGCGTTATCATTTCAGTTGGTAAATCCATTTTTTGACCTGCTTGAGACATATAACCATTTTGCCCATCAAAAACTTGTTTAAACGTCATTCCCATAATCGTAAATGAAGTTGCAATTTTATTTGAAGTTGCTTTTACAATATAATCTCCACTCTGTCCCATTGTCTCTATTTTTCCTTTCTGAACAATAGATTTTACAGCTTTTACTTTATCCGCACCACCAATTGCTTTTAAATAATTATCTGTAATTTGAGCAACTGAAACAGTTGTAGTTTTTGCACCAGAAGTTGGTTTATCTATTTTATTTCCGAAAGAATCGTAGTAATTAACTGGGTAACCTAGCTTTTCTAAAGCTGGAGCAATTTGCTCTAATTTCCCTGTTACATTGATTTTTGCTTGATCTGGACGGAAATATTTTTTCGAAACACGTAATACATCATCAATTGTTACAGCATTAATATTTTTGATATAATCTGCATAAAAACTATCTGATAATTGATTTGTCTTTTTCGTTAAAGCTTGATTAGCAACGGTAGAAGGACTTTCTAAAGTCAAAATAAAGTTTCCTAAGAATTTCGCTTTTACATCATTCAACGTTTGTTGATCGATTTTGTTTAACGTCATTTCTTTGATTTCTTTCATCGTCTCAACGATTGCAGAATCTGTCACTTCATTACGAACTGTTGCATTTGTATTGAAACGCCCAACGTAACGAGAATCAGAAACTCCACCACGTGCTCCATATGTCCAACCATGCGCTTCACGAAGATTCATATTCAATTTTGAATTGAAATCTCCTCCTAAAATAGATGACGCAATTAACGCTGCATAATAATCTGGATCTTTCTTCGTCAACTGAACTGGATACGAAACCGAAACCACAGATTGCACTGCGTTAGGCATATTAATCGCATTTAATTCCGTTTTTGTAACTTCTTCTACTTTTGGAAATGCTGGAATATTTAATTTTCCTGTTTGCCAAGAATTAAAGTTTTTCTCCGCCAATGCTTTTACATCTTTTGTCGAAATATCTCCAACAACAATCAAATAAGCATTATTCGGTTTGTAGTAAGTGTTGTAGTAATCCTTCACATCTTGCAATGTAATTTTCTCAATTTGGGCTGGTGTATCAAATTCTGAGAAAGGATTATTTTTTCCATAAACTAATATATTCGAAACGCGAGATGCTGCTGCTTCTACAGATTTTTCATCAGCTTTTAAACCTTCGATGTAACGTTTTTTAACATCAGTAAATTCACTTTCAGTAAAGTTTGGATTCATAGCCCCATCTGCCATATAACCAAAAATTTCGTTGAAATATTTAGTCAAAGAACTTGCAGAAGCTCCTTCTTCCCAAAAATTAACGCGAGCTCCTAAAAACTCAATACGTTTATTGAAATCGTCTTTCGATTTTGTTTTTGTTCCTGTTCCCAACATTTCGCTTAACAACGACTCTGCTCCTTTTTTTGCACCTAATGCAAATGGTGGATTATCGATAGTTAATGTCGCAGAAACTCGTGGTAATTTATGATTTTCAACAACTATAACTGTTAAACCATTTTTTAATTTGAATTCGTTCGATTTTCCTAAATTAACCGTTGGTGCTGGACCCGGTTTTGGCATTGGAATCGCCACTTGCGCATTTAAGCTAACTGCCATAAAAGCGATTGCAAGAGATAATATTTTTGTTTTCATAATTCGGTTGTTTTTTATTTTGCAGCTTTTTTAGATTCTGGTAAATAATGAATAATTACACGTTGGTTTTTGTTTAGATACTTTTTAGCAACATTACGAATATCCTCTCTTGTTACAGATTGATAAATTTTCAATTCTTCGTTGATTTTATTTGTATCTCCGCCCAACATATAAGCATCCGCTAAAGCATGTGCAATGTTTTGAACACCCGATTTTGAAGCCACAAAACTATTTTCAATTCCATTTAAGATTTTTTGGTAATCCTCTTCAGAAATCAAATTTGTTTGAACTTTTTCTATATCTTGTTGTAAATCTCCTTCTAATTTATCCAAAGAAACTTCTCCTTGAGGTAAAATTCCGATTGAATAAATTCCGTAATCTTCCATTTGACGATTGAAAGCAAAAATTTGTAATGCTTCTTTTTTCTCGTCAACATATTTTTTATATAAAACTGATGATTTTCCACCGGTTAAATAGTTTGATAACATTTCTAATGCATAAGCATCTTTTGATTTGTTGTCTGGCGTACGATAATTAATCGCTAATAAAGGAATCTGAATATTTGCATCATATTCTGTTGCACGAATTTCTGATGTAATTGGATCTTCCTTCACAACAGTTTTCACAACATCTTTTCCTCTTGGAATTACACCAAAATATTTCTCAATTAATTTCTTTGCTTCGTCTTTATTAAAATCACCCGCAACAACTAATACAGCATTATTTGGTACATAAAAAGTTTGACTAAAGTGTTTGAAATCGTCTAATTTAGCATTACTCAAATCCTCAAAAGAACCAATTACACTCCAACGGTAAGGATGTTTTTTGAAAACATGAGGATTAACTGCTTCTCCGTACGAAAATTTACCATAAGGTTGATTGTCCAAACGAGAACGTTTTTCTTCTTTTACAACTTCTTTTTGTGTATCGACACCAATTTGATTAATAATTGGCTGACGCAAACGATCAGATTCCATCCATAATCCTAATTCTAAATTATTTGATGGAAAAGTTTCGTAATAATATGTTCTGTCCGTTGTTGTATTCGCATTGTTAGAACCTCCATGAGAAGAAACAATTTTGAACCATTCTCCTCTCTTAATATTCTCTGTTCCTTCGAATAATAAATGCTCAAAAAAGTGCGCAAAACCTGTTTTACCAACTTGCTCATCTTTCGAACCTACGTGATACATAACACCTGTTGTAATAACTGGAGCAGAATTATCTTGATGAAGGATAACATGCAATCCGTTTGGTAGAGTATACTCATCAAAT
This sequence comes from Empedobacter sp. GD03797, assembly GCF_029842105.1. Taxonomy (NCBI): domain Bacteria; kingdom Pseudomonadati; phylum Bacteroidota; class Flavobacteriia; order Flavobacteriales; family Weeksellaceae; genus Empedobacter; species Empedobacter sp. GD03797. The sequence goes on along the minus strand of NZ_JAOCFS010000029.1, from coordinate 15,728 downwards.
TTTATTTGCTGACCAAATAACGCTGATCCTGCAAATAAGATAGACATAAAAATTTTCTTCATTTAGTAGTTTTTAAGTTTTTTATCTATTATGCTTATGTAACATTAGTAGCAGTTTTTTTGAAAATGTTACACCAAATTTGCATAATAATTAAAAAAAGTAAAATAATACACGTCTATTGATTTAGTAGGCATTTGTATTAATTTACAACAATATTTCATAATATACCTATAGTAATTGTTATTGTATTTGCTATAGATTTGTAAAAATCGAGAGAAAAAAAATGGATTTTATAGAGTTTTTTGGTTTTGTAGGCGCCTTCTTCATCGGACTAATTATGGGAGTTCTTGGTGGTGGTGGATCTATTTTAGCCGTTCCTATTTTAGCGTATATTTTTCATTTCGACGAAAAAATTGCTACTGCTTATTCATTATGTATCGTTGGATCCACAGGATTGATTGGAGGAATAAAGCAAGCTTCGCAAAAAATGGTTGATTGGAAAGTCGTTTTTCAATTTGGTTTACCAGCTGTTGTTGGAATTACACTGGTTCGTGCATTTTTAATTCCTGCTTTACCAAGTAATTTATTTGCTATAGGCGATTTTATCGTCACACGCCGAATGGCAATGTTTGGTTTATTCGCTATTCTGATGGTTTTCGCAGCTATGTCAATGCTCAAAGGCAAAAAAGATGTAGAAGTTGATCAGAAAAATGATAAGCTAAATCCTGTTTTATTAATTCAAGGATTTTTAATCGGAGGATTAACAGGAATGGTTGGTGCTGGCGGTGGTTTTTTAATTGTTCCGGCATTGATGATGGTTGCAAAATTAGATATGAAAAGAGCTTCGGCAACTTCATTGGTAATTATTGCCATCAATTCACTTATCGGATTTTTTATTGGTGATGCTTTACACATCAAAATTGATTGGAGCTTCTTGAGTGTTTTCATTGGAATTTCTATGGTTGGAATTCTTGTCGGAACCTACATCAACAAATTTTTACCAGTACAATTTCTAAAGCGAACATTTGCTATCTTTATTATTTTAATGGCAATTTTTATGTTCATCGAAGAATTTATAATTCAATAATTTAAAGTATGGAACTGAACGAAAATTTTTGGAACGATAAATACACCACAAATCAAACTGGTTGGGATTTAAAAGCTCCTTCTACTCCGCTAAAAGGGTATATCGATCAATTAGAAGATAAAAATATCCGTATTTTGATTCCTGGTTGTGGAAATGCTTACGAAGCAGAATACCTTTTGGAACAAGGTTTTACAAATATTACATTGATTGACATTTCGGAAATTGTAGTCGAAAAAATTAAAGAAAAATTTAAACATATTCCCAATATCAAAGTTCTTCATCAAGACTTTTTTGAGTTAGATGGTGAATTTGATTTGATTTTAGAACAAACTTTTTTCTGTGCATTAGATCCAAAATTACGTCAAAGTTATAGTATCAAAATGAACGAACTATTAGCCGAAAACGGAAAATTAGTTGGTGTATTATTCAACAGAGAATTCGGAAATGACACGCCGCCTTTTGGAGGTGATAAAACTGAATATCAGACGTATTTCAACGATTATTTTGATTTCAAAGTCATGGAAAATTGTTACAATTCTATTCCGCCAAGAGCAAAAACTGAATTATTTATTAATCTAAAAAAGATTGCCAAATAACCTATGATTTCATTCATAAATTTTAGGCTAACTATCAATCTTATTTGAGTTTAAATAGAAGAAAAGTATCAGAATTCATCCATCAGAGGAAAATTCTAAATTTAAATATTTGTATTTTTACACACTAAATCATTCTTATGAAAATTGAACAAATTTACACCGGATGTCTTGCGCAAGGTGCTTATTATATAGAAAGCAATGGTGAAGTTGCAATTATTGATCCGTTAAGAGAAACACAATCTTATATCGATCAAGCGACAAAAGACAATGCTAAAATCAAATACATTTTCGAGACGCATTTTCATGCAGATTTCGTTTCTGGACATCTAGATTTAGCTCAAAAAACTGGTGCTACAATTATTTATGGTCCAACTGCAGAGCCAAATTTTGATGCACATATCGCAACAGATGGCGAAGTTTTTTCTTTAGGAAATATCACCATTACAGCTTTGCACACGCCAGGTCATACGATGGAAAGTACAACGTATTTATTGAAAGATGAAAACGGTAAAGATTATGCAATTTTTACAGGAGATACTTTATTTATTGGTGATGTTGGTCGTCCAGATTTAGCTCAAAAATTAAATACAGATTTAACGCAAGAAAAATTAGCAGGTTATTTATTTGATTCGTTACGAAACAAAATAATGCCTTTGGCTGATGATATTATCGTATATCCTGCACATGGAGCGGGTTCTGCTTGTGGAAAAAACATGAGTAAAGAAACTTTTGACACATTAGGAAATCAAAAACAAGTAAATTATGCTTTGAATCCTACTATGACAAAAGAGGAATTTATTACTGAATTAACGTCAGGATTAATGCCTCCTCCATTCTATTTTCCAGAAAATGTAATGATGAATAAATTGGGTGTCGAATCTTTGGATGTTGTAAAAGAACGTGCAAATAAAGCTTTATCTCCAGACGAATTTATTCAAGTTGCGGAAGACACAAATGCCTTAATTTTAGATGTTCGCGATCCACAAACTTTTGCCGCAGGATTTATTCCAAATTCTATCAATATCGGAATTAAAGGAAATTTTGCACCTTGGGTTGGAACATTAATTACAGATATCAAACAGCCTATTTTGTTGATTGCAGAAGTTGGTCAAGAAGAGGAAACGGTAACGCGTTTGGCTCGTGTTGGATACGACAATGTAATCGGATTTTTGAACAATGGTTTCCAAGCTTGGGTTGAAGCAGAGAAAGATTTTGATGAAATTGTTTCGGTTTCTCCAGAAGAATTTGCAGAGTTAGTTGACGAAACTGAATTAAAAGTTTTGGACGTTCGTAAACCAGGTGAATACGAAACTTCTCACGTTGAAGGTGCGATTACAGCTCCATTAGATTTCATCAACGAATCAATGAAATTAATCGATCCAGAGGAAACCTATTTAGTACATTGTGCAGGAGGATATCGTTCGATGATTTTCACTTCAATTTTACGCGCTCGTGGTTACGAAAATTTGATTGACGTTGCTGGAGGTTTTGGTAAAATAAAAGAAGTTGAAGGTGTAAAAATTGTAGAAGGAACTTCGCCTTGTCAATCAGGAAATAATTCTTGTTCAACGAAATAAACAATTTATTTTAAAAAATAACGTTATAGCCTTGTGATAAACAAGGCTTTTTTTATATTCGTCATCTAAATTCATCCAATGAAAAAATTGTTATTCATCGCCACTCTTTTTACATGTATTACCGCTTTTGCTCAACAGAAAATACATGGAGCTGAATCGTTTGCGTTAACTATTCCAAAAGATTTTCAGCGTACAGTTGGGTTAAATGATTATGCAACTATACAATTTGAAAGTCTTGCTCCAAAGCCAAATTCGTATGGTTTTGTGATTTTTGAGCACAAAGATGAATTAAAATTGGCAGATTCTAATTTGGATATGATTGATTATACGCTAAATTCTATCGAGCCATACACGACACAAAAAGGGTTTAAATACATCAAAAAACCATATGTTGCTTACGAAAAAAGATTCAATTATGCCTATGCCGAATTTGAAACAAATGAACCAGAATCTGGGCATATTTATTTCCTACAAACTGTAATCGAAACGAAAGAATTTGTCTATCAAATTTTACAATATTGTAGTTTCGAAAATCAAGAAATAATGAAAAGCGATTTTGTCAAAATTGCAAATAGCTTCAAAGTAGAATAATCATAAAAAAACCTTCCTATTTCGGAAGGTTTTTGTTTTTTTGTTCAATCCAAAGCGACATATATTTTGTACTTTGATGATGATGATGTTGCAAAATTTGACCAATAAAATTTTGATTTCGATGTTGGATTAAATTTGCTTCAATCGATTTAATTTTCTCTAAAAAATCAACTTCAAATTTAGTTTTATTATAATTTTCATTCAGAATTTTGATTCCATTTTGTTGAGCAATTTTCCACTCATTCTCATTATTGTAAAGCAAAATAGCTTTCTCTACAAACGCTTCGAAATCATCTTCTACAAAGCCATTCCAATCGAAATGATCTTTCATTGCTTCTGCTCCAATCGTTGTCGTAACCGAAGGCGTTCCGGTTTGCATTGCATCAACAAATTTTCCTTTTACACCTGCACCAAAATTAATCGGCGCCAACAAAACTTTGTAATTTGACATCGTTTCTTGCGCATTTTTGGCTCTACTTTTGATAAAAAATCGTTCGGAAGGATTATTCAATTGCAAAACTTTTTGCGTTGCATAAGCGCCATAAATATGCAACTCAGCTTTCGGAAGTTTCTTTCTCAAAATTGGCCAAATTTCTTTTTTTAAGGTTTGAACACAATTAAAATTAGGTTCGTGAATAAAATTTCCGATAAACATAAAATGTTCTCTTTCTTCAAAATTTTTCCAAGAATTGATTTTTTTATTTGTAATTTCATCTTCTAAAAAAGGTAAATAATACAAGATTTTTTTATCAATTTTAAATTGATTTTGTAGAATTTCTATTTCCTTTTTCGAAATCATCAACGATAAATCACAACGTAAAATAGAAGCTATTTCTCGTTTTGCCAAATCTGAAAACAATAAATCTTCTGTAAATTCTATTCCTTTTTTGGTTGCTTCTTGTCGCGCATTTCGTAGAAAATGTAAATCTTCTGTATCCAAAATTTTCAATGCATTTGGACATTCTTTCGAAACGCGCCAACCATATTGTTCTTCAATCATAAAACGATCAAAAAGAACAATTTCAGGATTTAATTCTTTAACAAGATCATCAAAACTTTCATCATTTAACTGAATTTCAACTTCTTTTACTCCTTTCGAAATCAAATCAAAACTATAATCAGATTTTGAAGCAGCACACGCAAAAGTTATCTCAAACTCAGCTTTTTTGAAACAATCAATTAACTGAATCATTCGAGTTCCTGCGGCAGAAGAAGTTGGTTCTGGCCAAACTTGACCAATGATTAATAGTTTTTTCATTCAACAAAATTACGCTTTCTGTTTGTTAATCGGAAGATTAAATATAATGCACCCAATTGGCTTATTTTAATGTAAATTTGCAGCTAAAATTATATAAAATGTCTTATCAAACTGTTTTTGAAGAATTTTTCGAGCAAGTAAAATCAAGTATCAAAGAAGGAACTTTTGCAAAATTGACAATGGCCAAAACTATTGGAGATACTGATCTTAAAAATATTTTTGTTCGTTTACATCTTTTAGAAAATAATGAGTACAATTTTGCCTTCACTTTTCGTTATAAAACCGAAGAAGTTGAGCAATTTCATAGTGTTGACCAGACTTTTTTAATTTTGAGTTCTTACATCAAAAATCCATTTACAAACGCTTTATTATTTACAACTGAAAAAGATTTGATTTTTAAAGTGAATAAAAAAAATGCAGCAAGTTTAACAGAACAAGCACCAACTTTCAAACACGCATCGGATGTGATGTTAGAAATGATTGAAAAGAAAATCATTTAATAGACGATTTTTCACATTCAATCTTTAAACAATATAATTTCGTAAATTTGGACTTAATATTTTTCGAAAAATGCTTGGATTAAAACTTTTGACAGACCCACGTTGGGCTGATATTGCGGAAAGAAATTTAGAGGAAATTTTAACAGATCATGCGTGGTGTGAGCAAAAAGCGGCAACAAATGCGATTACAATGATTGCGTATAATTCTGAACATGACGAATTTATTCAGGAAATGTCAGATATTGCCATCGAAGAAATGCAACATTTCAAAATGGTCGTAGAAATTATTGAGCGTCGTGGATACAAATTAGGTCGCGAGCGCAAAGATGATTACGTTGGTCAGTTGATGAAATTTTGTAAAAAAGATGGTTCTCGTAATATGGCTTTCGTAGATCGTTTGTTATTCGCAGCGATGATTGAAGCTAGAAGTTGTGAACGTTTCAGAACATTATCGCAAAATATTAATGACGAAGAATTAGCAAAATTCTACTATGATTTGATGGTTTCGGAAGCAAATCATTACACAACTTTTTTAAATTTTGCTCGAAAACTTTCCACTGATGTTGATGTGGACAAACGTTGGAAAGAATGGTTGGATTTTGAAGGAAATTTGATTCAATCTTACGGAAATAAAGAAGCGATACACGGATAGAATTTAGATTATAGAAAAAGTGAAATCAAGGTTTGATTTCACTTTTTTATTCAACATAAATCAATCGACAAGGAACGTCTAAATCTTCCGTCAAATAATAACTGCAACACAAGCGGTGATAACCATCTGCAATGATTAATTCGTTTCAGATCGCACCAATAAAATTGGAGAAAGCTTTTTATTTGCTTTTATTTTTTTGAAATTCTCTTGAACATGTCTATTTTCCAAAGGAAGCAAACTCAATTTACTCGCTCTGAAAATGTCTTTGGATTTCTTGATGATTGTTTCGGCTTCCGATAATTTATTTGCAAGCGAAACAGCTATTTCAGGTTTAAAAATTAATTCCAAATAATCTTGCGCAGCAGGAAAATCGTGATCTTCTGGTTCATCTAACCAGATATTTTTGTCTTCTGTTAGGTTTTTCATTCTAATTAAAATTGAAAGGTTTTTATAATTTTATCATCTAATAATTGTTTCATCAACATTTTATGCTGTTTACTTTTACCTCTAACCAACCAAGTTGTAGAAACATTTCCATCTGTAGCATGTTGTTTAGCAACTGAAAATTTTAAATCAAATTTTTTAAACAATGTTTGGCTATATTCATATTCCTCTTTCGACTTTGTGAGAATTGTATAGTTTTTAATTTTATGGTAATCATCAATATAATTTTGAAGATAGGTTAGACCAACCAAAATAATCAAAACGATAACACTTCCCAATAAACCTAAATAAACATAACCCGCTCCAATACACATTCCCAACGACGCGGTCGCCCAAATAGTAGTTGCGGTCGTAATTCCTGCAACTTTATTATCGTCCTTAAAAATTACTCCAGCTCCTAAAAATCCAATTCCCGTGATGATATTTGCTGCCAATCGATCTGGATTTTCTACTCCAATTCGGATCGAAAGAATTGTGAACAAACAAGATCCAAAACTAACTAAAATGAATGTTCTTAATCCGGCAGATTTGTTGCGATATTCTCTTTCCGTACCGATCAAAACGCCAATTATAATCGATATACAAATTAAAATCAAATCATTTTGAATCGATTTTGCTAAAAATTCTTCCATAATCACAGAAATTACAACTTAAATATACAACTTTGATGAATTTTTCACTCTCCAATTTCAAGATAATTGTTTAAATAAAAGCGAAAAAAAACTTAATCATTGAGAAAATGATAAATGACACGAATCATTTTCAAAGCTTTTTATATTTTCGTTAAAATTGAATGAATGAAGAAAATATTAGCCAGTTTTATTGTTTTAGCTAGCTTCGGGGTACAAGCGCAAGAAAGTAATTTCAGGACTTGGAATGCCTTAAATATCAATCAAAAAATCAATAAAGATTTTAATTTTCAGTCGGATATACAATATCGTTCGTACGAAGATTTAGATCAGTTACAACAACTTTTGATTCGTGGAGGAATTGGTTACAACTTAACCGAAAATAACAATACAGTGTTAGCTGGTTACGCCTACATTCAGAACAGAACACCTACTTCTACCGATGATTATGCACATAGTCACGAGCATCGTTTGTATCAACAATTCAATACAAAACATACTTTACAACGTTTTAATTTTGCCCATCGCTTTCGTGTCGAAGAACGCTTTTTAGAAAATGATACACAATTTAGATTTCGTTATCAATTGACTGCAACTATTCCTCTAAATAATGCCAAATTAATCGAAAACACGTGGTATTTGAAAGCGTATGATGAGATTTTTCTACAAGCTGTAAAAGATAAAACGTTTGATAGAAATCGACTTGGTTTAAGCTTTGGTTACGTTATTTCGCCTACTTTTAGTTTAGAAGCTGGTTACATGTTACAAAGTCTTAAAGCATCTCATACTGATCATTTGATGATTGGATTAACAGTTAATAATCTGATAAAATAGAGTCTTATCTTGGTTAGAATAATTTACACTTGATTATATGAAAGTTAAGCTAAATGGAAAAACAAAAGTAAAATGCACTATTTTTATTGATAAATCAATAACTTTATTAAAATAGCTTACTAATTACTCTATAAAATAAGACCAAGGTATATCAAATCTTCCTCGTCTTTCTGCTACTTTAAGCTTTTCTCCTTCAAAACTTGAGTAATACTTTTTATAATCTACTTTTATCTCTTTTTCTATAAATGTATTGTTCCAATCTTCAATTATTAAATAATAACTACTACCTCCTTTACTATTTTTCTTAATTTTTTTCAAAATCTGAGTTTCATAAATTTGAGGAGTAGATTGATCATACTTACAATTAATGAATATAACAGAATAAATAGAAAATACTTCAATTAATATTATGATAAAAACATTATAAACAAAATTTTTCTTGTTGTAAATCAATATTTTAAATTGATTAAAATAATAGATTATTAAGATTAATAACGCTATAACACTCGAAGGAACCCATACATTTTTATAATCTAAGACATTGTAATCCATAGCGGTTCTAATGATTAATCCAAAACAAGATAACATAAAACCTATAGAAATTGTTGGAAGATTTGGTCTAATTTCAGGCTCAATTGAGATCAAACCTCGATAATATCTAACTAAAATGATGCAAAAAATAGGATAAACAAAAGATAAATAAATTAAAATTTCATTAAAAAACTGAAAAACTAATGTACTCAAACCGAAAATGCATCCAATAATATTAATTAATAAAGCCGTTCTTTTCAACGACTTTAAATCAGTAAATTTTTGTTCAATAATAACTAAATCTAAAAAATTCATAAAATCTAAAAATCCGCTCAATGAGCGGATTTTCTATTTGTAATAAAATATATCATTTCCTATTAAGCTTCACAAGAAGAACAAGAAACTAAGTTTGCAACTAATTCCTTAGAAACTGATTGTGAGCGCTGATAGTACAATGTTTTTACACCTAATTGCCAAGCTTCGATCATCAAACGGTTTACTTCCTTCACAGGTAAATCTGGTGGAATATTTAGGTTTAATGATTGCGATTGATCTACATATTTTTGACGAATCGCTGCTTGTTGAACAATTTCTAATTGAGAAATTTCTTTGAATGTTTTGAACACATCTTTTTCCTCTTTTGTCAATTGTTCTAAATGTTGCACAGAGCCACCGTTCAACATGATTTCGCGCCAAATATCTTCGTTATCGATTCCTTTTTCTTGTAATAATTTAGTCAAATATTTATTCTTACGCATAAAGTTTCCTTTCGATAAACCTGCTTTGTAATAATTTGAAGCAAACGGTTCAATTCCTGGAGAAGTTTGTCCTAAAATCGCAGAAGAAGACGTAGTTGGTGCAATTGCACAAGTTGTTGTATTACGACGTCCGTAACCTTTTAAAACTTCTGGTTCACCATAAATACGAGCTAATTCTTCCGAAGCTTTATCTGCTTTAGATTGAATATGCTTGAAAATTTCTGTTGTACGTAATTTCGCTTCCATTCCTTCGAAAGGTATCATGTTGCGTTGTAAATAAGAGTGCCACCCTAATACACCTAAACCTAAAGCACGGTGACGTTTTGCAAAACGATTAGCTGATGCTAAATAATGATTTCCTTCTGTTTTTTCGATGAATTCTTGTAAAACTGCATCTAAAAAGAAAATTGCTAAACGTACTGCCTCAGTATCTTTCCATTCATCGTATAACTCTAAGTTCATAGAAGATAAACAACAAATAAATGATTCATCAGCAGATGAAGGCAACATAATTTCTGAACAAAGATTAGAAGCATTAATTGACATTCCTAAATCTTTGTAAACCTGTGGTTTATTTTTATTTACGTTATCTGTAAAGAATAAATATGGTAATCCTTTTTCTTGACGAGACTCTAAAACTTTCGCCCAAATTTGACGTTTATCCGCATCTCCATCAATCATTTCTTGCATCCAATAATCTGGTACACAAACACCATAAAATAAATTCTGAATTGAACTTCCTATCGATTTGATTTTCAAGAATTCTTCGATATCATCATGATCAATATCCAAATAAGCCGCAAAAGCTCCACGACGTGTAGAACCTTGAGAAACCACATTCATCGCAGAATTGAACAATTCCATAAACGAAACAGCACCACTACTTTTTCCGTTATCTGTAATCGCCGCTCCACGCTCACGCAATTCACCAAAATAACCAGAAGTACCACCACCGATTTTAGTTTGCATAATAACTTCTCCTAATTTATGCGTAATTCCTTCAATACTATCTGGAATATGAACATTGAAACAAGAAATTGGTAAACCACGCTCTGTTCCCATATTTGCCCAAATTGGAGATGATAAACTCATCCAACCTCTTTCTATCATTTCTTTGAAAGATTCTTGCAATTCTGGTTTGTATAAACGTTTTGCAGCCGCAGCCGTGATACGATCTATAGCTCCTTCAACTGTTTCCCCTTTCAATAAATAACCTCTATTCAAAATTTGTTCAGATTCAGAGTTTTTCCACCATAATTTTGGTGCTTCACCGTCAAAAAATATATTTTGAATGTCGTCGTGTGGTATTGGATTGTCCATAGCTTTAGAATTTATATGATGTGATATTGTTAAATAATTTTATTTATAGTTGTGTTTTTGATAAAAAGTTTCGGCGTTTTAAAATAAATCGTCGGCCGAAATACTTTTGTCGTGTTTAGTATAATCTACTGGTCTTTTTGCGAAGAAATCATCTAAGCTACTTGCAAAAACTTCTTCCTCAAACCAAGCCATCGGCTTATATTGTTCTTGAGAAATATGAAATATTTTTTTGTATCCAATTTTAGCAATTGCTTCATCAATACGGTATTTCATATAATTTAATAAATCTGCTTTTGAGTAATAACCAAATTCTCCTTTCTCGAAAATCCAATCTAACATCATTTTTTCTTGGTCAATATAACCACGAACAGCAGTTTCTACCCAATTTTGATCTAATTCCTCTGGTAATAAACCTTCTTCACGAATTTTATTAATCAAATAAATCCCAGCATTTGCGTGAATTTGCTCATCTGTAGATGTCCAAGCAATGATATTTGCAGTATTTTTCATTAAACCATCAAAACGTGTAAATGCCAAAATATTTGCAAATTTCGAGAACAACGAACTATCTTCAATAACCAATGCAAAGAACAATAATTTCTCTACAATTGATTTGCTCTCGTCGCGCATAATTTCGCCAACAAATGTATTATAGCTTTTGAAAATTGGATTTTGTAAGGCTACATTAAATTCATCCAAATATCCATTTACCTCCAAAATACGCGAATACGCTTCACTGTGTCTAAACTCACATTCTGCAAAAGTAGCACCTAATCCATTCAATTCTGGTTTTGGAAAATAGTGATATAAATCTCCCCAAAATCCTTTTACCGTTACCTCAACTTGCGCAATTGATAAAATAGAACGTTTGTGAATTTCGCGTTTCGCATCATCTAAATTTGCATGATAATCTTGGATATCCGAAGTAAAATCTACTTCTCCATGTACCCAATATGCTTTTTGGATTGCTTCTGTAAAGGTTAAAATTTCAGGATATTCAAATGGTTTATAATTTACCCTTTTATCAAAAATAGACATAGTTTTTTGGACTTTTTAGATTAATAAACTTTGGTAAAAACGATTTTTTCTTCCAAATAAATTAAAGTTGGTTCTTTTATTTTATTTAGAAATTTGAACCTCAATAGGGTTACATTTTCGTTTCAATTACTCATCGATTCTTTCAAAATTAAGATAAGATTTTACAATTAAAAATTTTGTAATCTTAAAAATTAAAAAGGTTATCAACAAGTTGTTAATTATTTGATTATTAATTAATTATTTTTAAATTTTTATTCGTTATAATTTAATAATTTTTATCAAAATAACAACTATAACTTGGATTAATTTTCTATAATTTAACACAAAAAAAATAGGCAAGCCTTGTTGTAGACTTGCCTAAAGAATATGATTAAATTCTAAATTTTATCTCGCAATATTCACTGCACGCGTTTCACGAATTACAGTTACACGAACTTGACCTGGATAAGTCATTTCGTTTTGAATTTTATCTGAAATTAAGAACGATAATTCAGCTGCTTTTGTATCATCAACTTTATCACTTTCTACAATCACACGCAACTCACGACCAGCTTGGATTGCATATGCTTTTTCTACACCATCAAAGTTAAGAGCCGTAGCTTCTAAATCTTTTAAACGTTGCATATACGATTCCACAACTTGACGACGAGCACCTGGACGAGCACCAGAAATGGCATCGGCAACTTGTACAAGTGGTGAAATTAAAGAAGTCATCTCAATTTCGTCGTGGTGAGCTCCAATTGCATTAACTACATCTGGATGTTCTCCATATTTCTCCGCCCATTGCATACCCAAAATTGCGTGAGGCAATTCAGATTCCTGCTCCGGCACTTTACCAATATCGTGTAATAAACCTGCACGTTTCGCTAACTTAGGATTCAATCCTAATTCCGCAGCCAACGTTCCTGCTAAGTTTGCCACCTCGCGAGAGTGTTGTAACAAGTTTTGACCGTAAGAAGAACGGTATTTCATACGTCCAACGATACGAACCAAATCTTTGTGTAAACCGTGGATTCCTAAATCTAAAATTGTTTTCTTACCAACTTCGATGATTTCGTCTTCGATTTGTTTTGTTGTTTTAGCCACAACTTCCTCAATACGTGCCGGGTGAATACGTCCGTCTGTTACTAAGCGATGTAAAGACAAACGAGCAATTTCACGACGAACAGGATCGAAACAAGAAAGGATAATCGCTTCTGGCGTATCATCAACGATCACCTCAACTCCAGTCGCAGCCTCAATTGCACGAATGTTACGTCCTTCACGACCAATGATACGTCCTTTGATTTCGTCAGACTCAATGTTAAATACAGAAACTGCATTCTCAATAGCTTGCTCTGTACCAATACGTTGAATAGAAGAAATCACAATTTTACGCGCTTCATTTTTCGCATCTAATTCCGCCTCTTCCATAATTTCTTGGATATGAGCTTGTGCTTTCGTTCTTGCTTCGTCTTTTAAGACTTCAATCAATTCGGCACGTGCTTCATCAGCAGAATAATTCGAAATTTTTTCAAGGATTTCTACTTGTTTTTTGTGCATCGTATCCACTTCTTTTTGCTTAATATTAAGCTTTTCTGTACGTGCTTGTATATTTCCTTTCTCAGATTTAATCTGATCTTTTTGTTTCTGAATTTCTGCTAAGTCCGTTTTGATTCTCTCTTCACGTTCTTTTACTTTAAGCTCAGCATCAGCTACTTTTCTTTCACGTTGATTAACAACTTCTTCGTGTTTAGATTTTAATTCTAAAAATTTCTCTTTGGCTTGAAAAATTTTCTCTTTTTTAATGGCTTCACCATCTTTCTCAGCATCATTAATCAAATTTTGTGCTTTGCGAGTTGCTTCGTCAATCAGTTCTTGATTCTGTTTATCAACTGATTTTTTTGATAAGAAATATCCCACCGCTGCACCTATGATTAATGTAACAATTGCAATAATTATTGTCATAATTGGGTCCATAGATTATGTAATGTTTATATATAAAAAAACCTACATTAGTAAAGTATGTTTTGAGTTAACTCCTGTAAACAGGATTTGAGTTAGTCCGTCAGTCAAGTATCCGCTGTCAAATAAATGAACCTAAAAGGTTGCGGCCCGCTTTCCGAACGATGTTCACTCGGTAACAAAACTAGTGTTGAGTTAACCAAAATAGCTAGAACTAATGTAGGAATATTGTTTAGTGGACAGTTTCACAACTGTCAGAACTTCTCTTATTTTGCGATTGACTGATCAATCAATTCTAATAACTTCGAAATGCGCTCTGTAGTCATTTCTTCGTTATCTTTCACTTGCTTTTTCAGCTTTGCTTCGCGTAAAGCTAACTGAATTGTCACCATTGCAAGTGCGTCTTGTTTGTCAGAAACAGCGTACTTTTGTTCAAATTGTTTCAAAATACCATTTATTTCTTCTGCACAAGAAAGTAACATTTCTTCCTCGTCAGAATTAATCGTCATTGGGTAATGACGTGAAGCAATTTTTATCTCAATTCGTTGAGTTGACATTCTTTTTATTAATTATTAGTTTTAATTTGAGCGATGCACGTATCGACTTCTTTTATTAATTTGTTCATTCTTTGCTTCATCATTTGTTTGTACTCCTGATTTCCGCTCATTGCATTAACGACTTTTAATCGTTTTACCTCCTCATTTAAATTTAAGTTATTCGCTTGCGAATCTCTCAATTTATTTTTCAATCGGGCATTTTCTTCTTTTAGAGAATTGATTTCATTTTGCAATTTTTCCAATTCTTGTATCGAGTTTTCAGCGCCCTTCAATATATCTTTATAATTCCCAAGTTGGCCTAAAACACTTAAAACTTTGTTTTCAAGTTCGTTAAATTTTACCATTTTTTCCATCTCCTGAGAATTTCAATTATTCTAGCTTCTATTGCAAAAATAGTATTTTTTTACTTCTAATCAATACAAAAACCTAAATATTATCAGTTTTTTCTTATTCATTTGACAAATAGAGATTTACTTATATTTTTTGTTTCGTTTCTCTATTCTTCACTACTTTCACAACGTACTTGATACTAAAAAACAAAAACAATACCGAAAGAATAGTTGGCAGAAATTGACAGAAAACAATCAAAATTGATTTGAAATAATACATTCCTTCTTTCCAACTTTGTTTTAACTCATATCCTAAGTTGATTTCTCTATAAGCTTTCAGATCAGTTTGTGGTAAAATATTCGTTACAACTCGTGGTTCTTCTGATAATTGATACGCAATAGTCGCATAAGAAGTCGCATCATTTATCAACGCTTTATTCACTTTATTTTCGATTTGTTGCGAAATTTTAACTGCTTTATTGTTTTCATTTTTCAACTCATTTTCATATTTCTCAAAGGTCATTTCTTCATTATTAATCAAAATATGATCGATAATAATTCCTTTTTCTACTGCAAATTTGACATGCTCACGCAATTTATTTGACGGAACTTTTAATTCAATCAAATAAGAACGTTGAATTTTATCTATTTTCTTAACGCTTTCTTCAGATAATTCAACTATATCCAAAGTTTCTTTGCAAAGTGTTGATTTTAGTGGGTTAGTTACTCATATTATAACATTTGGTACAACATAAGTACAACAATTGGAAAAGTATGTTTTAAGTCTTTGTTGAGCATAGATTTTAAGCCATAAAAAACGAAATTTTAACATTTGATCTGGGCTTAAAAATGCGAAATTCGAGCATATATAACGATTTTATTTAGCTGAGCAGTACGGTTCATCAACTGATATTCGGCTAATTTGGAACAATAATAGTCTCTTGATGCTTTGGCATATCCATTTTGAAGCAACAATTCATTCAAACATTCGCCTGATTCCAGGATGACATAACCTAATTACCTATGATAAAAATCGTAGGCATTTTTTATTTCTGTAAGTATGGTTACTCTATCTCCAACACT
>NZ_JAOCFS010000028.1:0-41144 GCF_029842105.1 Empedobacter sp. GD03797 | reverse complement strand
CATATTTGTTACGTTATTAGACGTACTTGTGTAAGTTCCATTCTTATTTTCAAAAAGATTAGAAATATTTGCCGAAAGTTGTAATTTCTTCTTAAATACCATTGCTCTCATACCAATATTGTGACGCATAAAATCTCCAAATTTGTCTAATCCATCTGTACTTTTAGTGTAATACGAATAAGTGTAATTCGCAAAAAGTGTTTTCTTTTTATTTAAATCTAAATTATTTGTAATTCTAAATTCCCCATTCATTCCATCCAATGTATAATTCATTTCCGGAATTTTACTGGTTGTTTTACGATAGAAAACATCTGCCGAAGCATTTACTTTCCACCATTTATAAGGTTTTACATTAATGTTTTCACTTAAACCAATACTATATGTTTTTCCAATATTATAGGGTTTTGAAAGTGTAATCTTGGTATCGGGATCCATAATGCTTACTTGCTCAAAAAGATCATTCGCATTGCGGTAATACAAACTTGTTACCAATAAATCTTTATATGCATGTTCTAACTCGAAATTATTTGAATTAGAAGGTGTTAAATTAGGATTTCCTTCCGAATAATTATACTCATTTTGTTTCGTTCTTCTCGGATTTAAATACCAAATAAATGGACGATCCACACGACGACTATAGTTTAAGGTAAATGAATGATTTTCTGAAGATTGATACATTAAATAAGCAGTTGGGTAGATTCCGTCATAAGTTTTTTCGTAATTATCTTTCGGATCCTCCATAATACTTTTCACTTGTGCATGCTCATAACGTAAACCAACTTTTCCTGTTAACTTTTCGCTCAATTGTTTTTCTACCGAATAATACAATGCATAAACATTTTCCTTGTATTTGTATTTGCTTGCAAAATCGGTATCTTCATGGAAATCATTATTCGGGTTAAGTTTTAAAAATCGTTGATTTTCAGCTTCATCTGTTGCCCAACGTAAACGTGTCCCGTAATTCATTTTCCACGAATTAACAGGATGCTCCATATCGATACTTGCATTGAATCGGTTTGAAGAACCGTCATTTAAGCTGTAATTATTTTCGTATCTACCAGGAATTTCTGTCCAATTCGGATCAAATTCATTGCTGATATTTTTGTTATTGCTATCGTTTCCGTTATTCGAATAATCAAAATCGAAGGTCAACTTTTTACCTTCTGTTTTGAATTTTTTGATGATGTGATAATTCAATCCAAGATAATTCCAATTCCATTTTCCACCATCCCAATTCGTCGTCATATAACGATCTGTTGTGTTGTTCTTCAAATCAAAAATATCAATGACTGAATTTCCTTTACTTTCTCCTTTACCGTGTGAAATATCTAAATTGAAACCTGTAATTAAGTTATCATTGATTTGATAATCAATACCAATTCGACCACCATAATAATTGTTCTCATTTTTATTAATTCCGTCCGAAGTCCATTTTTGATCAGGATACAAGGTTGTGCTTTTACTTTTACCATACCAATTTCCTTTACCACTGTAAATATTAGAAGTTAATGTCCATTTTCCTTTGCGGTAATTGATATTTCCATTCAAATTGAATCCACCATATTTTTGCTGGTTGTATGAAGTGGAAATAGATCCATTCAAGCTATCTTGTTTTGCATTTTTCAATACAATATTAATGATTCCACTGTTCCCTGTCGCATCATATTTGGCTGGAGGATTTGTAATGACTTCAATTTTTTCAATATCTTCTGTTCGAATGGTTTTCAGATAATTTGCCAATTGTTCACTACTCATTTGCATTAATCGGTCATTAATCATGACACTTACCGAACCTTTTCCAATAATCGAAATCGCATCAGTCGCTTCTTCCACCTTAATACGCGGTGCAAGTTTCAAGGCATCTAAGGCATTTCCTCCTTTTGCACCTTCTGCTTGATCGACATTGAAAATTAATCGGTCTACTTTCTTTTCAACCAATTTTTTTTGTCCTGTTACAACCGCTTCCGTTAAGGTTACATTTTCAGTTTTTGGAACTAAAATAACACCTAAATCAGCATTTTTTGTAACTTGAAGTGTTACTGAATGTAATGTCACACCAGCTTCTTCTATCTTGAACGTATATGAACCTTCTTCCAAAACGACTGAGAAATGTCCATTTTCGTCTGTAGAAATTTCATCTACAATTTTATCGCCTTGCGAAATCACAACATCTGCTAAAGCAACTGGGGTTTGGTTGGTATATTGTATAATTCCTTTTACTTCTTGTTGTGCATAGGTCTGAATTGCTGCAACACAAATAATTGGAAGAAAGTATTTTTTCATATTATAGGGTTATTTACAAATAAGACGCAGAACCGTTTGAAAAGTTACATGCCTAAATGTGAAATAATTCTTAAATTTAATAGATGATATTAGAAAATGATTTTATTAGGTTAGAAGTTTTAAATTCTTCACACTTTAAATATTTAAAAGAGTTTGTCAATCAGCGCGATATTTGGATACTTTCTACTGTTTTGATGGAAACTGAAAAGGATATGGAAGATTATATAAATATTGCGATTCAACATTATCACGAAAAAGATCATATTCCATTTGCTGTTTATGATAAAGTTTCTGAAAAATATGTTGGATCTACACGTTTGTATGAGATTAAACCTAAAAATAAAGTGGTAAAAGTTGGTTATACATGGTATGGTAAAGAAGCGCAGGGAACTAAAGTAAACAAAAGCTGTAAGCTTCTTTTGTTAAATTATGCTTTTGAAGTACTAGATTTCCAACGAATTGAATTTAATGCTGATACTCGTAATAAGAAAAGTATTGCTGCAATGCAGTCTATTGGAGCAGAAGTGGAAGGTGTTTTGAGAAGTCACACTCTTTTACCAAATGGCTATAGAAGGGATACTATTGTTTTGAGTATTTTGAAACAAGATTGGGAAAATGAGTTGAAGAAACAATTGGAAGATAAAATTTATTAAAAATTTAATAGTTTATTCTTTTCTTTCTCAAAATTAATTGTCGAACGATTCAATAAATCAAGATTGTTAATCGAAGTCATAATTTAAAAACTACACAATATGAAAAATGAAATTTATCCGTGTCTATGGTTTGATGGACAAGCGCAAGAAGCTGCAAATTTTTATTGTTCGATTTTTCCTAATTCAAAAATTATAACCGATAATCAGATGGTGGTTATTTTTGAGTTGAACGGAAAAAAGTTTATGGGATTGAATGGAGGTCCAAATTTTAAGTTTAATGAAGCGACTTCATTTGTTATTGATTGTGAAACGCAAGAAGAAATTGATTTTTATTGGAATAATCTTACTTCGAATGGCGGAGAAGAAGGGAATTGTGGCTGGTTAAAAGATAAATTTGGTCTTTCTTGGCAAGTTGTGCCAACTGTTTTACCAAAACTTTTGAGTAATCCAGAAAAAGCTCAAAGCATAATGCAAGCGTTTATGAAAATGAAAAAGTTTGATATCGCTGCATTGGAAAATGCTTAATCGGTAGGAAAATTTTGCAGATTATTTCTCCCAAAACTACTTTCGGAGCTCATCATATTTGACTAAATTTGAAGTATGAAAGCAAGTTTTGAACCTTATATTTTGAAATTCAAAAATCCAAGCGGTACTTCGCGCGGCGTTTTGACAGAGAAATTGACGTATCTTTTTACATTAGAAGAAGATGGAAAAGAATATGTTGGTGAATGTGGATTGTTTAAAGGATTGAGTTTTGATGATCGTCCTGATTATGAAGAAAAATTGCAATGGGTTTGTGACAATATTGACTTAGGAGTTGATGAATTGTGGCGTGAATTGCGCGAATGGCCTTCGATTCAGTTTGGTGTAGAGCAGGCTTTTCAGAGTATGTCTGCGAATCGTTACAACGAAAATTATACAGATAAATTGAATCCAGATTTGTACGAATCGGCTTTTTCGACAGGTGATCAAGGTATTCAGACCAATGGTTTAATTTGGATGGGTTCGATTGATTTTATGCGCGAACAAATCAAAGAAAAATTAGCAATTGGTTTCAATTGTATCAAATTGAAAATTGGCGTTGATTGGGAAAATGAACACAAAATTATTCAACAATTAAGACAAGATTTTTCTGCTGATCAATTAGAATTGAGAGTAGATGCGAATGGAGGTTTTACATTTGAAGAAGCAAAAGTTGTCTTGCAACAATTGGCTGATTTAAAAATACATTCGATTGAACAACCTATCAAAGCTGGACAAATCGATTTGATGACGGAATTATGCGCCACAACACCGACACCAATTGCGTTGGACGAAGAATTAATCGGAATAGTTCATCAAGAAGATAAATTCAAATTATTAGAAAAAATCAAACCGCAATATATTATTCTAAAACCAAGCTTAGTTGGTGGAATTAGAGGTTCGTTGGAATGGATTAATGCAGCAGATACATATGAAATCCCGTTTTGGATAACATCAGCTTTGGAAAGTAATATAGGCTTAAACGCTATTGCACAATGGACGGCAATTTTATACCCAGAAATGCCACAAGGATTGGGAACAGGAGGTTTGTTTACAAACAATTTTCCAAGTCGATTAGAATTAAGAGGAGAATATTTATTTCGAAACAAATTAGCATGAATAAAGTAATTATCGCATTTTTTGCAACAATCGTTTTAATGAGCTGTCACACGACAAAAAAAACAATTGATTTAGCTGCAATTCAAAAATATCAAACCGAATTGGCGACTTTTTACACTGATCCTAAAACGACGCCATTGGTAGACGAAGAAAAAACGAATTTCAAAGGGATTACATTTTTTCCGATTAGCGAAAAATATATAGTGAAAGCGAAATTTACGCCAATCAAAGATGGAAAGGTGATTCCGTTTCCTACTTCTGCGAAAAAAATCAAAAATTACAAAGAATATGGAACGGTAACGTTCATGTTGGATAATGTTGAACAAACGCTGACGGTTTATCAATCTTCACCAATTATGGAGAAATATGCAGACAGTTTGTTTTTACCTTTTATGGACGAAACAAACGGTGTGACGTCTTATGGAGGCGGACGTTATTTGGATTTGACCACAAAAGATTTGGGTATAACAGCCAATGAAATTACGTTAGATTTTAACCAAGTGTATAATCCATATTGTGCATATAGCAAACATTACAATTGTCCCATTCCGCCAGCGAATAATGTGTTGGATGTCGAAATTAATGCAGGTGTAAGT
Source organism: Empedobacter sp. GD03797 (assembly GCF_029842105.1). Lineage (NCBI taxonomy): Bacteria > Pseudomonadati > Bacteroidota > Flavobacteriia > Flavobacteriales > Weeksellaceae > Empedobacter > Empedobacter sp. GD03797. Next base: position 35,971 of record NZ_JAOCFS010000028.1, on the reverse strand, counting down.
TATCATAAATAGAATGTTGTATTTAGATTTTTCTCAACCTAATTTTGATTTTAACGCTATTCAAGTTACCAATGAATTTGAGCAGTCGGTTAAAGATTTTTTGGTTGAATGGTTTTCTGATTCTGACATCATGATTGCGCATACTTCGGGTTCTACCGGAACTCCGAAAGAGATTATTTTGACCAAAGAAAATATGCGTAAAAGTGCGAATATGACGGGAAGATATTTGCATTTAGAGAAAGGAAATTCGGCTTTATTGGTGATGCCTGTTACTTATATTGCTGGAAAATTGATGTTGGTTCGTGCAATAGAAATTGGATTGAAACTGATTTGTATGCAACCAACTTCACATATTTCTCTGGATGAAATTAACCGTGGAATTTCGCAAGACTTTACTTCGATTGATTTTGTTGCGTTAACGCCTATGCAAGTCGAAAATTCGATTGATTTTGTTTCGAGATGTCAAAAGTTAATCATCGGAGGAGCTCCTCTTTCGGAGAAAGTGAAACAAGAATTGTTTGCTTTTGAGAACGAAGTCTACGAAACGTATGCGATGACGGAAACGATTACACATATTGCGTTTAAACAAGTTGCAAATCAAAAATATCCTGATGCAGAACAATTTTTTGAAGCGTTTGATGAGGTAAATATTTCGCAAGATGAACGCGGTTGTTTGGTGATTGATACGCCTTATGACGGTTTGCAAGTTGTAACGAATGATGTGGTTGAAATCATCGATCAACGTAAATTTAACTGGATTGGAAGAGCGGATAATGTGATTAATTCGGGTGGAATAAAATTATTTCCTGAACAAATAGAAAATAAGCTGAAATCGTTCATTAATTCTGAGTTTTATATTACCTCAAAAGCCGATGAATTATTAGGCCAGAAATTAATTTTAGTTGTGGAAGGAGAGGAGAGGAGCTTGGATTTTTCTTCCGCAGATTTAACTAAATACCAACAACCGAAAGAAATTGTTTTTATCGATCAATTTCCACGAACTGAAAGTGGAAAAGTAAAAAGACAACAGTTTTAGAACCGACCTATTTTTTATTTTGTTCGTGTATTTTACCTAAAAATAGCTTAATTTTAGCACTACTAAAAAACTTATACTGTGGATTACAATAAACTTTTTAATGATATTTTTTTCTTGATTCTTGACGACGAGATGGATGAGAATCAATATCCCATTTGGAAAAGTTTTTCGTTTATTCACAATCCGATTCAGCAATTAATTAAGGCACAAGATTTATTAAATCAGTTGCTACACGAATATCCAAAAGATAAAAAAGCACTTTTTCTGAAAGGAGTTGTTCAGCGCAATTTAAACTTCAACGAAGAGTCGATATTGTATCTTTTAGAAGCGAAAAAGGAAGATTATTACTTATATGCGACTAATTTTTACATTGCCGAATATTATATTCATAAATTGAAATTTGAGGAAGCACAAAAGTATTTGAAAGAGATTGAAATTGTGTATCCTACAAATCAACGTTTTCTTTTCTTATCGATTTTAGTGAGTTTGGAATTGTTTGAGTTTGAAGAAGCTAAACGTTATTTGAATATTTTATATCAATTGGTCGAAGACAAACAAGTTTTAGAATTATTGAGTAAAAATCTTCAGATTACTGAAGAAATTGTTCTGAAAACGACGAATCGATTGGTCTTGAAAAACTTCAAATTAAGAAGTTTTAATTATAATCTTCAACTCAAAACAAATTTGATTGCTTTTTATAAAAATTTCGCTGATATCGGGGTTAATTTTAATGGAATCAATTGTTTTATTATGGCACTTACCTTAAAGCAAATTACGTTGTATCCTACGTTTCATAATCTTGAACTTTATAATGTTCAAACGATTTTAGATTACATTGATGTCGATAAAAAAAGTGTGCAAATGCGCTTAGAAGACATTGATTTTGACCATGATTTTGTCAAAAATTACCACGAATATTTAGAAGTTGAAATTCTATTGAAAGAAGATTAGTTTTTTAACACCCCTATAATTCCCTCAAGGGGATATTTTTGATAGAATTCCCCTCTTGAGAGGGGGTTAGGGGAGTGTGGAAATGAGGTTAAGGTTAAGATTTTTCGATACGGCGAAATGGAGTGAAGAGAAGAATCTATTAAAAGATATATGTTCTTTTTGTCTTGACACAAAAATGAACCAAAAAAGTCAAGACTTCGATTTTCGACGTTCAATCTTCATTTTACTCTCTAAAAAGATTAAATGATTCACTATCGTTCACTAATCTTTTTTACATTCGTTTCAATGGATTGAAGCTCGTCTGCAAATCGTATGTCGGGTTTAAATTCGTTTTGAGAATTAAAAATATAGATAAATTAACACCCCTGTCATCCCTTCAAGGGGATATTTTTGATAGAATTCCCTTCTTGAGAGGGGTTAGGGGAATGTGGAAATGAGGTTAAGGTTAAGGTTGAGATTTTTTGATGCGTTGAAATAGTATGTAAGATGAGATCTTGAAACGAGTTCAAGATGACAATTTAGTAAATGCAATTAAGTTATAAAATAAAGTATTTGTCAAGCTGAATTTAGTTCAGCTTCGCATAAAGAGAGGAAGATTTTTCTATTGAAATGATAAATAGATAACATGAATAAAAGTGGACAATCAGAAAAAAAACTTTAATTTTGCTAAAATTTATAAGATGGAATTTGTTCAAGATAAGGAAGAAGTTTTTGATAACGTCGAGTTGTTTTTGGAAAGTCTAGAAGTTGGAACGGATGAAGAAAAAAAGAAATCGATTCAGTTAATCAAAAAATCAAAAACATTTTTGGTGATTGATGCGGACGAGGTGATGGTTTTTGCGCCAAGTACATTTATTGGAATTAAAGAAAATAACATTCAGCAGTTTACAGGGAAGTTATTGGAGCACGAAACTAATCCCATTCTAACGAAATTGTTCGGTTCTACACCAAAAATTGATAAAACTTTGGACGAATTATTTTTAGATTTTTGCGACGAAATAGAAGTTAATCGCAATGATGTTGGGATTTCCCGAGATTATTGGATTATAAAAAATATGTAAAAAAAAGAGCTTTTCATCTACAACTGAAAAGCTTTTTTCTCTTAAAAGGCTAAAGAATAACATTGATTTTTGCTTTGCTAATAGGTTTTATTCCAGCCAAAGCGCCATCAATTTCGCACTTCAACAAACCACTTCCGCCACCATAATGATGGATTTGCTTTATCGTAGGGAAATAAGTGCTTATCCATTCCTCCATTTTCTCTACCTCCGAAGCACCAATTCCACTACTGTATAATATTATTTGGATATTATTTGTTGATACGTATCCTTTCAATTCTTCTTGTGAGCAGGTACAAAATGCTTTCCAGTTTTCATTTTTGTTAATCACGCGTTCTAACGTGTCTACAATTTCTTTGTTTTTACCATAAACGGCGATTTGTACTTGCATATTAGATTAATTTTAAGGCAAATTAACAACACAACGCATGGTCTAACATTGATTTACGATAAGAAATAAATGACATAAAAAAAAATCGTTCCAATTCGAAACGATTTCTATGTTTTATTGTTGATTTTCTAATTGTGCTAATCTTTCGGCAGCTAAATAAAATTCAGGATTCAACTGCAATGCTTTTTTGTATTCCTCTACAGCTTCGGCTTGTTTCTCAAATTTTTCTAGGATTGCGCCTTTGTTGTAGTATGATAAGAAATGATTTGGATTTAACTCGATTGATTGATTAAAATCGTTCAATGCATTTTCTAAATCATTCAAAACAAAATAAGTATTTCCTCTGTTGTAATACGACAAGAAATGTGGTTTCATTTCGATTACTTTCGAATAATCTTCGATTGCTTTATCCAATTGTTGTAATTGATCGTAGCAAAATGCACGATTGTGGTAACATGATTCGTAATCTGGATTAATTTCTAAAGCTTTATTGAAACATTCGATCGCCTCATCGTATTTGTTCAAATTCATCAATACATAACCTTTTTGATGATAAGCTACAAAACTTGCCGGATCAATCTCGATCACTTTATCAAAATTCTCAGCTGCTTTTGTTGGATTATATTGATTGAAATTTGCCATTCCTCTGTAGAAATAGAAGTTTGGATTTTTATCATCTAATTCAATTGCTTTATCAAAATCCTTGATTGCATCTGTATTTTGTTTCATATAATATTGGCTCAATCCACGACCGAAATATGAATTTGCCACTTCTATTTGACGCTTAATCGATAATGTAAAATAATCAATCGCTTTTCTATACTGACCTTTGCGGAGATATTGACTCCCATCTTCATAAAAACTCATAGTTCAATATTACAACAAACTCTTTAAATTTTAAATAAAAAATTTTAGAAAAGTTTATCTTTACTCAAAACAACACACATGAAAATAGAACATTTAGGAATTGCCGTAAAAGATTTGGGATTATCGAATGAATTATTTGAAAAATTATTGGGAAAAGCACCGTACAAAGAAGAAGCAGTGGAGTCGGAAGGTGTGAGAACCTCTTTTTTTGAAGTAGGCGAATCGAAGATTGAATTGGTCGGTTCTGAAAAAAATGATAGTGCTATTGAAAAATATTTAGAAAAAAATCGCGAAGGAATTCACCACATTGCTTTTGGGGTAGATAATATCGAAGTCGAAATAGAGCGTCTTAAAAATCAAGGGTTTACTTTTATCAACGAAACGCCAAAATTAGGAGCAGATAATAAGCGTATTGTTTTTTTGCATCCTAAAACAACAAATGGCGTATTGGTAGAGCTTTGCGAAGATGTAAAATAATTTTGAAGTTCAAAAAAATAGCTTTAATATTGCAAACGAATTAGGTGATAGCTTCCTTTTTATTGCTTAATTCTCTGGTCCTATAACTCAGCTGGTTAGAGTAGCTGACTCATAATCAGCAAGTCCTTGGTTCGAGCCCAAGTGGGACCACAACATTAAAATACACGAGAAATTTTCTCTGGTCCTATAACTCAGTTGGTTAGAGTAGCTGACTCATAATCAGCAAGTCCTTGGTTCGAGCCCAAGTGGGACCACACATTGAAAATAACAAGAGAAATTCTCTGGTCCTATAACTCAGTTGGTTAGAGTAGCTGACTCATAATCAGCAAGTCCTTGGTTCGAGCCCAAGTGGGACCACAAAAGCACCTTTTAGAAGGTGCTTTTTTTATGTCTACAATTTTTAGTTTTATTTATAATTGATTAAATATAAAGTTTCGATGTGTTTTTAAGTAAACTTGAAAGACTTTCATTTAACGATGAGCCGATTATTTTGATTAAATGGCTCAAAAAAGTGCAAATTATGAGCCGATTAGATGTTTTATTTGGCTCAGAATAAAATTAATATTCACCACATAGATACATAGAATGGATGCAGAAATATTAACAGTGATAGAGAAGATAATCTTTATAACATAGTAAGTAGATTGCTATGTTTCTATTGGGATTATTAAATACGTAAAAGGTTAAGCGTAAAAATAACACCCCTATAATCCCCTCAAGGGGATATTTTCTTGTAATTGTTTTTTGAAATAAATAAAAGTATACTAGATCACATTCTTATATTCCCATCTTGAGAGGGGTTGGGGAGTGTGAAATGAGGTTGAGATTTTAGATATGAGATGGTTGTACAATGTAATATGTAAAAAGTACTAAAATAACGTATTTATCAAATTGAATCTGGTTTCGCATAGCTAGATGTGACTCGTCTGTAGGCTTTTAATTAATGGTTCTTAAAAAAAGAAAGCATTGTTTCTAATGCATTTATAGAATGCATTTTATTTCCGTTTTCCAAAGATTCTTGTGCTACTTCCGAAGCTCTTTTGCGCATTTTAATTTCATAGTGTTCAATGGCTTCTTTACTATTTGAGCATGTATCAGAAATCAAATTTTGGCTTAATTCTAAGGCATCTAACATAGCCATATTTACACCTTCACCAGCAAATGGAGGCATCACATGAGCCGCGTCACCTATCAACGTTAAATTATTTTTAGTCTCCCATTCTTGATCAAATGGAATACAATAAATTGGACGGGGAACAAATGATTGTGTATTTGCAATTAATTCATGCCAAATTGTTGACCATTCGGGATAAGTTAGACGAAACCACTCCAACAATTGGGCATTGTCGTTATAATTTAATTTATTTTCGGTTGACCAATTTTCATCTACTCTCATGCTAGCATAAAATCCAATTTCATCATTTGCTTTTTGTCCCATCAAGATATTTTTGTTGTTCCCAAAAGCCATTATTTTTCCACCTTTCAAAAGCTTAGAGATTGTAGGAGCTGTATTCTTGGCATTGTGAATAGAGCCTTCTAGCATTGTAATTCCCGAATAAAAAGCTTTATAATCTGTTACATAGGTTCTAATTTTGGAATTGGCTCCATCGGCAACAATCACCAAATCGGCATATGCTGTTTTTCCATTTTTGAACTGTACACACCAACCTTCACCTTCTTGTTGCATCGAAATAAAGTGATGATCCCACATCACACGACTTTCTGGTAAAGAATTTAATAAAATTTTTCGAAGAACTCCTCGATCGATTTCTGGACGAAAATCTGCTGCTCCAAAATTCTCCAAGGCTTTATGCTCATGATTACTGTAGAAAATCTCGGCATTCTCGTTCATTATCTGCATTCGATCGGCACCCACCATATAATTATGCTTGAATTCTTCTAACAATCCTGCTTTTCGAAGTGCTGCCAAACCCGATTCGTCATGCATATCCAAGGGAGAACCTTGTACACGGGCATTTTGGTCGGTATCTCTTTCATAAACAATTGCATCAACACCATTCATCACCAATAATTTGGCTAAGGTTAATCCACCAGGTCCACCACCAATAATGGCTACTTTTTTATTTGCTATTAGCATATGATTTTATTTTCGACAAAATTACTTTTCAGAATAGACCAAAAATTGTAAAAATCGGTCGTTTTCATTTTTAAAAAGTTCTTTTGGTGATACACCTGATAATTTCTTGATTTCTTTGATAAAATGCGATTGATCTGTAAAATGATCAAATTGAGGCGCTAATTTTCCTTGTTTTATATAAGGAAGAGAAGCTTGAAATCGTACGATGGTGCAATATGATTTTAGTGAAATGCCTAGTTTTTGATTGAAATAACGATTGATTTGACGCTCACTCCAACCTATTTTTTCGGAAAGTTCTTTTACATTGATTTGTCCATCTTTTTCGAAAATGAATCGAAATAATTGGCGTTTCCTTTCATCTATTTTACTCGGAATTAAACACCTGATTTTAGCAGTTGCTTTATTACAGAAATCATCAAAATCATCCATTTCTAATTCCCAAAAATCAACAGGTAATTTCTTTGCTGTGTTTAGTATTTCGGCAATCGAAACTTTCAAAATATACTCAAGAGATAAAGGGTTGAAACTAATACAATAAAAAACTTCAAAATCATTGTGCGGCATTTCCTTGGCTTTGGTTTCCAATCCCATCAATAATACTTCCCATGTATTATCTTTCGTTTTACACCACATCAAATCAATTTTTCCATTTGGGATAATAATCCCTTTATCTATCTCTGTGACATTCGTCAAAGCCGAAAACGCATATACAAAGTCGATTAAATCAGTATCTGGTTTTTTGAAATGAAAATTAAGCGGGTTCATTGTTGCAAGTTGGTATTTTATCTGGTTCTATTTTATTAAAAGCAATCCCATAATCATTCCTATCGCTCCATCTCCGCCTTTTTGATAGCGTAGGAATTGTAAGTCCTCTTTCGAAAGATCAAATTTTTGCGAAATTTCTTCGTCAACGTGACCGTAGATAAAATTTTGCAGAGAATCTTTTGAAACGTCTAATCTTTTTTCAATTCCGATTGTAATATTACCATATATTAATTCTTGCAAATCGTTTTGATCGATCTTACATTTTAGGGCTATGTTGCTGATGTTCATTTTGTATATTGCTTTTGGATAAACTATTTCATGATATTGGCTAATATACTAATTTCAAAACGATTGGTATTTCTGAAATTGAATTGTTTTTATTGGGTGTATTTTTCCTTTGAGAACGGTTTTTATTGAGTATTAGTATTAAGTATTATTACAGATTAGATTCTTGAATTGTAAAAAGTAGATGTTAGTATTGAGATGTTAGTATTGAGAAAGTTGTAAAATGTACAATGTAATATGTATTATGTAAAAAATATTTGAGGATGAGATCTTGAAACGAGTTCAAGATGACATTTAGTAAATGCAATTATGTTAATAATAACGTATAAGTTAAGCTGAATTACCCTTCGATTTCGCTCAGGTGGCTTGATTCGTCAGTCAGAGTGACGTTTGCAAAACGTTGTATCGAAGACTTAGACGATAAATATACAAAATCAGGGAGATAATTTCCTTCTTGAAAGGAGTAAGGGGAGTGTGGAAATGAGGTTGAGGTTTTTATGTATTAAGTATGATGTAAAATGTACTAAGTCTAAGATTGAGGGTAAGGTAAAAATTCCAGATTTTTGATTTACGATTTTAGATGTAAAAAGTACTTAAAAAATGAATTACCCTTCGGCTCCACTAAGGGGACTGGCTTCGTCAGTCAGAGTGACGTTTGCAAAGCGTTGTATCGAAGACTTAGACGATAAATATACAAAACCAAGGAGATAATTTTCCCTCTTGAGAGGGGTAAGGGGAGTGTGGAAATGAGGTTGAGATTTTTATGTATTAAGTATGATGTAAAATGTATTAAGTCTAAGATTGAGGTAAGTTTTATCTAATTTATTTCCACTTTATTTTTAGATCACGGAATTCGATTGTTTTATAATCATGTAGAATGTCCGAATAATAGTTGAATTTGAAAAGTTTGATTAACTGTGTATTTACAGGGACTTTTACTAGAATAGGTTCTATCTTTTTTGGTACATTGGTACTAAAAGTTTCGCTTCCAAGGGAATTTAAGCCTTTTATTTCTGCAAAATCTTGTTTTTTGTACTCATCCCCTTCTAAATCTATTGCACTGAAAGTCCCCATTGCTATAACCTTATTGACATCTTTGTTGTTGACCAAGATGGTAAATGTCACAGTTTGTTGCTTTGTATCACCTTCTATTTTAGTGATTGAGAATTCTGTTTTATCAAATTCCGTTTTGTATTCGGCTGTGTTGATATGAAGGATTTGTTTTAAATAATCATTCTCTTTTTGAATTTCCTCGCAGTTCTGCGCAAAAATAGTATAGCTAAGCAAGAATGATAGGACTAATAATTTATTTTTCATAGAATGTATTGATTTTACTATTTAATTAAAGTAAACAATTTAATGTCTACCACACAAAGGTTTTAGATGATAAGAAAGGATTTTTTCTACAACATTTAAGTAATCGTTCGGTAAATTTTCAAGTTCTACAACATTCAAGTTGATATCGAAATCAAGTCCTTTGCACCAATGTACTAATTGAAGTCCTTGCGTTGAGCCTCTTTCATAATATCCCAAATGTTGGACTATTCTACCAGAAAGATTGGATAATTGATCTCTTTTTCTAACTCCACCTCTTCTAATCCCTACATATAAAACGTTGCTATCTTGATTTTTATTTTTCGGTGGAATTACTCTGTATTGATTACTTAATTTTTCTCTGTTGTTGTCCAACAAAGTATTCAATTCCAAACATTTTTGTTCATCTTTTAATTCAAACCAATAGATGCAATTATGAGTCTTCTTATTTAATTCTTTGAATATTTCATCAAAATGTATAGCTTCTAAGATATTGGTTGTGTAGTCATTAATTTCTGGTAAATGAGAAAGGTTAAATTTATAAGTATTTTTTTTAGTTAAGATGTATGTATAGATGTTTTCCAGTTTTTGGTCTATTTCTTCTGTTATTTCATTCGTCATCGTATTAGGTTTAATGTTATACACTTTCAAATATGAATAATTTTTTTTCTACTAACTTACGGTTTCACGTAAATTAGATTGTAACGCTCTATGTAGTTTTGTTGTATCAAGAAAATTAATTGCGATGGGAATATTTGATTTTTTAAAAAAGAAAGAATTTGATAAAATTTCTGAACTCGAAAAAAAGATTATTAGTTTAGAAAATACTAATTCTGAATTGAACTCTAATCTAACTAGATATAACGGAATAGTAGATATAGAATTCTATATAAAAACAGAAAAAGAAAAATTTGACGCATTAGATACAGAAGTCAATAATCAACTTGTTTCGAAAAAGAATGATTTAGATGAATTAAATAATAAATACCTCAATTCGCTAGATGTCTATAAAGATTTAAAATCGAAGATTTCTATTTATGAAAACCAATTAGATTTAGCTGAATTTGGATTATATGAACCTTTGTTTGATTTCGAAAAATCAGACCAATATAGGTACGAACAATCATCTATTAGAGATCGACAAAAACATTTAATTACCGTTGATAAAGCCTGTGTATGTGATACAACTTGGACCATAGATGGGAGCGAAGCCAAAGGAAGGGCTGCTACAAATAAGTATATAAAATTACTATTAAGAGCATTTAATGGGGAATGTGACGCGTTATTAGGTAAAGTAAAATGGAATAATATCAATCAAATAAAAGAAAGAATTAAAAAATCATTTACCGCTTTAAATAAATTAGGAGAGGGACAGCAAGTAAGAATAACGAATGATTATTTAGAGCTAAAATTGAAAGAGATTATCCTCGAATATGAGTTTCAATTAAAAAAACAACAAGAAAAAGAAGAAGCTAAGGCAATTCAAGATGAGCTAAGGGAAGAAGAAAAAGCAAAAAGAGAATTTGAGAAAGCTCAAAAAGATGCAGAAAAAGAAGAAGCCTATTTCCAAAAAGCTTTAGAAAAAGTAAGAAAGGAGCAAGGGGCTAATAATTCGGAAGAATTAAAATTGCAAATAGAGCAACTCGAAAAAGAATTGGAAGAAGCAAGGTTAAAAAAGGAAAGAGCTTTATCTATGGCTCAACAAACCAAGAGAGGACATGTGTATATTATTTCAAATATTGGTTCTTTTGGAGAAAATGTATTTAAAATAGGAATGACAAGAAGGCTAGAACCTTTGGATAGGGTACGAGAATTAGGAGATGCCTCAGTTCCATTTCGATTTGATGTTCATGCCATGATTTATAGTGATGAAGCCAGAACCTTAGAATATGAATTGCATAAAGCTTTTGCAGATAAAGCTGTTAATTTGTTTAACTATAGAAGAGAGTTTTTTAATGTAACTCTTCAAGAAATTAAAGAAAAGATACTAGAGTTAGGCTTTGAAGCTGAATTTATAACAGATGCAGAGGCTATGGAATATAGAGAATCATTACTACTAAAAGAACAATCAACTATAGAATCAATTGAAATGATTGAAGAAGAATTCCCAACGAGTTTAATGTAATTCGTACAATTTAATCAAACTCACCAATTATGATGAATATCTAAAAAATTATAGGATAAGAGCTTTTTAAGCATTTTTGATGTGGCTAAAATATTATAACAATATTGTTATAGAGATGAATATTTAAAAACACTCAACTCGATAAGTGTTTGTTAGATAGTTTTATATGTTAAAATTTTATTTCTTTATAGATGTATTGTTATATTTAATAACTAAACTAATATGAAATGATATCTATCGTTAAAGCATTAAATCCCGCTTATCGCCAATTTAAGCCAATCCGCAAAGAAGTTGAAAATTTCAAATCTGAATTATTAGCTTGCTTAGAATCGATTGGAATTAGTGATAGTAGAAATGAATCTGAAGAACATTTAAAAGAACCTATAAAGAAGTTCTTAACCAATACATTTTATCGAAAGAATTTAATCAATACCAAAGATCGAATTGATTTAGCTATTTATTTAGATAAGACAGCTAAAAGTGATGTTGGTGTTATTATAGAAGCCAAAAGACCGAGTAATAAAGCCGAATTTATTTCAACGAATAATATCAATAAAAAAGCGTTACAAGAAGTTTTATTATATTATTTACGCGAACGCATCGATTATAAGAATAATAACATAAAGCAAATTATAGTTACCAATGGGATTGAATGGTTCTTTTTCAAAGGGGAAGACTTTTACGATTATTTTTATAAAAATACAGAATTAATAAAAGAATATGCGCGTTTCCGTGATGGATTAAAAGACACTGCTAAAAACGAGCTATTCTATAAAGAAATAGCTGCAATTTATATTGAGAAGATAAAAGACAAACTTCCATATGTACACATTAAATTAGACACGAAAGAAATAACAAAATACAATGATACTAAAATTAGTAACCTATATAAATTATTTTCTGATACGCATTTATTAGGTAAATCATTTGGTAATGATAGTAATAAGTTAAACAATGATTTCTACAAAGAGTTACTTCATATTATCGGTTTAGAAGAAATAAAAGAGAAAACAGGGTCTAAAAAGGTAATTGTAAGAAAAGATCCTAAAGAACGTGATTATGCTTCTATATTAGAAAATACAATTTATACATTAGAAGATAAAAGTTATCTAGATCGTATAACGAATATACCAAATTCTCCAGAGAAAGCTTTCAATGTAGGGTTAGAGTTATGTATTAATTGGATCAACCGTATTCTATTTCTTAAATTACTAGAATCACAGTTAGTCAGTTATAACAAATCCAAAGAATACAAATTCTTAAATTTTAATTTTCTAAATGGTTATGATGCTTTAAACGATTTATTCTTTTCAGCATTAGCAAGGCCATTAAATGAAAGACACGATAAAAACAAGGAACGTTTCAAGAATATCCCTTATCTAAATAGTAGTTTGTTTGAACATAGTGAAATGGAGCGTTTAACATTTGATATTACTGCACTGAAAGATGAAGAAATGCAAGTTTTTTCAGGTACAATTTTAAAAGATAATAACGGTAAAAAATTAAATGGTAAATTAAATACGCTCGATTATATCTTCCGATTCTTAGATTCATACGATTTTTCGGCTGATGCTAATACAGATATTGAAGATGAACAAAATGGAAAAACATTAATTAATGCTTCGGTTTTGGGTCTAATCTTCGAGAAAATTAATGGATACAAAGACGGCTCATTCTATACACCTGGGTACATTACAATGTTTATGTGTAAAGAAGCGATTAGAGAGGCTGTGGTGGATAAATTCAAAGCAGAATATCATCATTCTATCGAAACTTTTGAAGATGTAAAAGCTTATTGTCAAAGTTTCTTTAAAAAAGAGGATAGAATCAAATTAAATAATACCATCAATACTTTAAAAATATGTGATCCCGCTGTAGGTTCTGGGCACTTTTTAGTTTCTGCTTTAAATGAATTAATTGCTGTAAAAAGTGAATTAGGAATCCTTTCTAATGAACAAGGTGAAAGAATACCGTGTGAAGTTTCAATAGAAAATGATGAGTTATATATTGCTTATAACGAGGGTGAATTATTCGAGTATAATCGACAAGATGTAAATAGTCTTCATATTCAAAAAACATTGTTTCATGAAAAACAAACCCTAATTGAGAATTGTTTATTTGGTGTAGACATCAATCCCAATTCGGTAAATATTTGTCGTTTACGTCTATGGATAGAGCTGTTAAAGAATGCATATTACACAACTGAAGGCGAATTGCAAACATTACCAAATATCGATATCAATATTAAATGTGGTAATTCGTTAGTTCACCGATTTAAGCTAGACGACAGTTTAAAACAAGCGTTTAAAAATAAAGAAGTTACATATTCAATAAACGACTATAAAACTGCGGTTAGTGAGTACAAACACACGAATAGTAAAGCAAAAAAAGCTGAAGTAGAAACCATTATCCGAAACATCAAAAATAATTTTAGAACAACTTTAGATGCTAAAATCAAAGAAAAAATATCTAAAGCCGTGGGTGAATATGAAAACGAAAAATCACGTTTAGATAACTTAACATTATTCGGAGAAAAGATTAAAAAAGCAGATAGAGACAATTTAAAAAAATTGAAACTAAAAGCAGAGAAATTAACCAAAGAGAAACAAGAAATTTTGGACAATGTCATGTTTCAGAATAGTTTCGAGTGGCGCTTTGAGTTTCCTGAAGTATTAGCAGATGATGGTTCTTATGTTGGATTTGATGTCATCATCGGGAATCCGCCTTATATTCAATTACAAAAAATGAAAGAAGCAAGTAATATGCTTCAAAAATTAAATTATGCTTCATTTGCAAAAACGGGAGACATCTATAGTTTGTTTTACGAAATAGGAAATAATATTTTAAAACCAAACGGATGCTTAATTTTTATTACTTCTAATAAGTGGATGCGTGCTGCCTATGGAGAGAGTTTAAGACAATATTTTATTGAGCAAACAAATCCTAAAGTCTTAATTGATTTTGGAGGAATTCAAATATTTGATTCTGCAACAGTTGATACTAATATTCTAATGTTTAAAAAACAACAGAATCAATACCGAACTCTTGCTTGTATCGTAAAAGAAAAAGTAATAAATAATTTGGGGGATTATTTTAGACAAAACCAAATATTAACCAACTTCAATTCATATGATAGTTGGGTGGTTTTATCACCCATAGAGCAAAGCATAAAAACTAAAATTGAGGCAGTTGGCACGCCTTTAAAAGATTGGAACATTAGAATAAACAGAGGGATTCTTACAGGGTATAACGAAGCATTCATCATTGATGGTAAAAAGCGTGAAGAACTGATTGATCAAGACCCAAAATCTGCCGAAATTATACGACCGTTACTACGTGGACGTGATATTAAGCGTTATTCTTATGATTTTGCGGATTTATACATTATAACAACCTTTCCTAGCCTAAAAATAGATATTGAACTATATCCTGCTGTAAAAGAACACCTTTTGAGTTTTGGATATGATAGATTAAAACAAACAGGGGATATAGGAAGTCGAAAAAAAACAAATAATAAGTGGTTTGAAACCCAAGATAGTATAAGTTATTGGGACGATTATTTTAATCAGTTTTTTTATTGAATAATTAAAGTAGTTTCATTTCTGTATAAAAAAATAGTCTCTATTTTTTTTAGACAATTTCTCATCATTTTTGCATCAAATTAAATGAAGAATGATTTACGGATACATCAGAGTAAGTACAGACAAACAAACAGTAGAAAATCAACGATTCGAGATCAATCAGTTCTGCGATAATCAAGAATTATTCGTAACCAAATGGATAGAAGAAACAATATCAGGAGCCAAGCAAGTAGAAGATCGTAAATTAGGTAAATTATTAAAAAAAATGAAACCTGGCGACATTTTAGTATGTTCCGAATTATCTCGTTTAGGACGTAACTTGCTAATGATAATGGGGGTACTAAACGAATGTATGAATAGAGACATACAAGTATGGACTATTAAAGATAATTACAGATTAGGTAGCGACATTAATTCAAAAGTATTAGCTTTTGCTTTTGGTCTTTCTGCTGAAATAGAACGTAATTTAATTTCTCAACGTACCAAAGAAGCTTTAGCACGTAAAAAAGCAGAAGGAGTGATACTTGGACGCCCTAAAGGCAGAAAGTCGTCTAAAACGAAATTAACAGGGCAAGAAAAACAAATTAAAGAGTTATTAGAAAAGAATGTTTCATACAGTGCCATCGGTCGCATATTAGGAGTACATAGATTAACAGTAACATCTTTTATAAAAAACAACCCAGAAGTATTAGCATATAAATCAGATTTTTAGAAAAACCATTTAAATTATCCAACTATATTTTTAGTTATAATGTAAAAAAAACCTCGCTAGAGTTTTTAAGCGAGGTTTATATTTTATTTTTTTAATTCGCAAAGGTAAGCCTATATATGCTTAATATGCGTATATTTCGTCTAAATCATTTATAAAGTAATCAATACCTCTAATTTCCTCAATAGGATAATCATATAAATTAAAACCTGATATAGGTAATGGATAAATTATTGAATTTTCATTAAGAATACCTGATTGAATCTTTGATCTCAATTCCATTAATAATCTTCCTAAAGCATTTTTTCCTTCAAGAACATTTTTATTATCTGTTGGAATAGCCCCCCAAATATTATCTGTTTTAGAAAATTCAACAATAATCTTATCATTTGTTGATAACAATATGTTAGAAAATTTATTAAAGTTCTGTATTAGTTTTATTTCTAAACACCACCTCATAACTTTAAATTTTATTTTTTCCCAATCTTGACGTACATATTGATTGTATTTACGACTAATTTTTTTTGCATCCATTGGGTTTTGTGTTTTAATTATCTCCTCTTGAATGTTAGGAAATAAAGAAAATTTACAAGCTTGATATAATATTTCAGAACTTTGAATATTAATTTCATTGATAAACAAGGTAAAACCAGGAGACATATTAGATAGTCCACCAAATTTACCATCTGTTTTGGCAAATGTAATTATATCATTATAATCATATTTTCTGAAGTTCGTGTCCATGTTGCTAAATTAATGAATAATTATTAGTTATCCTCTATTTGCAACTGAAAATAATGGTTTCCAGTTGTGACCTGAAACTTCCCACCAATATACTAATGGTGAGTTGTTTGGAATGTTTCTCCACGTAAAAAAATGTGTACCTAATCCAAATATTTTATAATTTGGATTAATTAAACCTAGAGGTCTTATATTTGGCTTCACATCTCCTTGTATCATGTTTATAATGTCAATTCCTTTTTCTATTAATATATTTTCAAAATTAATTCTATTTTCAGGAGTTGTAAAAAATACTTCTTTAACTGGAGTGTTAATTTTTCGATAAGCATAATCTTCATACTTAGTAGCATCAAGATTTTCTAAATACCCATTAATTTTACTATTAGCTAATTTGATTGGTCGAGCAACATTTAAAGATTGATTATTAAACTTGGCGTGATTTTGAACTTCATAATTCCAAAACCAATTAATCTTTTTTGAAATTTTTTCTGAAAGTGTCGGTGTTTTTGAAATTCTAAATTTCTGAAATTCAAATCCCCAAATATGCATACAAAAGACACTAATAGATAAATTTATTTCATTATTTTCTAGTTTTTGCGCGAATGATATTTCTTTATCATCTTTTGTGATTAAAAATTCTACGCAATGCTTGCCAATGGTACTTCCAGAAGCTAAAACATCATCAAAATATATATAATTTTTTTTAGGGTAATCAATATATTTTTTATAGGATTCTTGATAGTTCTCCATTAGAACTTCTTCAAGTAAATTTAAAATTGCTGGTTGACTTTTATGTGGTAATTGACAATCTATGAACTGAGTTTCTATTAGAAAAGTAGTTATATTAGTGTATGAATATAATTTTAAATAAGATTCTAAATGACTCAATATATTTTGTTTAGCCTTATCTCTTGATATATATGTTTCAGGCAAAATTTTATTTAATTCTGTTAATACAAGCAAAGCATCACCTCCAAATTGATTTGCCCATTCTATAATATAATCAGGTGTTATATAAATACCATCGTGATTTCTGTAATCTTTAATAATTTCATATATATTATTAGCTAGTTCATTCATTATTTACCTTTCATAATTAATGCTATATATTCTCTCTTTTCTCTAAAATTAAAGATACTAAAGTTTTAGAGAACACATCTACATTTTGTACAATACTTCTTAAACGTACAACAACCATTTAACAATAAATTACGGTTTCACGTAAAACAAAAAACCTCTCTAAAATTTCTTTTAAAGAGGTCATTATTTATACTATTTTTTGTTTTTGTCCCTAAAATTGGAGTTGTGCAACAGTTACCGATGTTAGCCGTAGTGCTTTCTAGCTTATATGAATCTCATTTTTTTCAATATCATTCCATACATTTTGATCTCCAATAACAACACATTGATTTTTAATTTCCGATAATTTTTCACTAAAATCTAATATTTCAAATTTATCATGATGAGTTTTCCAAACATCATAATACTTCTGCTTAATAGTAAAAGTAATAAACTGTAATGGAGTTAAAATAATTGAAGATGGTATTCTGAAATTCTCATTTAAACCTATGTGAATATGTGAATGAGAATGTAATAGTGGTTTATAACCTTTTTTATCAAAATCATAACGAATGTATATTAAATTTGAATTAATTTCTTGTTCAGTTAAAAATTGTTCAAATTCATTTTCATCTACTAATTCATCTACGTCTTGTTCTGTAAAATGCAGAATTTCATCATCTTCAAAGCTAAATTTTAAGTAATCATATTTTGTGTATTTAAAATTTGGATTTTCAATATATGAATATCTTAAATAGTTATCTAATCTACAAAATTGAAAAAATGAATCATCATACAGAATAATTTCATAATCAAGATTGTCTCTAATAGCATTATAAATTTCAATGTGTTTATTTCTTCTTGAGATTTTTTTAAACTCACTAGAATAATCTCCAATATTTTTTGGTCCTTTTCCCTTAAATAGTTTTAACTCTTCTAACAATTTAATAGATTTTGTTAGAGAAATATTAAAAACAGAATCATTTATCATTTTTTTTGATTTTGATTTTCAATAGTTTTTAAAATTTCTTCTAAAGAAAGTCCTGTCTCTTTAGATAATTTTTCTAATGTTCTTGATAGAATATTTAACTCAGACTGCATTTTATCTAAACCTCTATAAATTGTTCTTGTTTCCGTTTCGCTTGGTTGTGTGAAAATTAATTTATACTTATTTTCTTTTAAAGAGTTAAGTTCATTTTTGCATAACTCTGCGGTTTGATGACCAGTCAACTTTACCCAACCTTTACTTCTAGTAATTGCAGTAAAAAGCTGATTGCGATTAATAATATAATCTTTATTAGCAAATGCAGAATCAACACCAACTACATACACCATTCCAACTTCATTTCCTTTAGCCTTATTGATTGTTGAAAGTGTTACACAACCTTTTATGTTGAATTTAGTATTATTATTTGGAGCATTTAATAAATTAAAAACTTTAACACCACCTGCTTGTAATTTCTTCTCAATTGATGTAAAGTAAGCTTTAATATTTCGTTGGTCTAATGATATAACGCATACATCATCTGGATTTAAGTTTTCTACTGTAATGTCATTTAAGATTTGACCACAGACAAAATCTGTTTCCTGTTTTAAATCATCAAATACGTTAATTGTTATTGATTCTTCATTAAAATATTCATTTGTTTCAATTGGACTGCTTTCTTCAGGTCTTTCAATAACCATTTTGTCACCAGTGTTAGAATTTCCTTCCACAACTTTAAAACCTAAGTCTTCCCAATGTTTGTTATTCTCTAATCTTTGTAAAACTCTATCATTATATATTCCTAAACCTAATGAAAATGCACTTGTTAGAACATATCTAGGATTTCTATAGCACTTGTATAAAATTATATCCTGTAGTACGTTATTACTATTTTGAAAATCTACATTATAATTTCCTTTATCATTTATCCCAAATGTTTCTTTTTCATCTTGGATTTCTATATCAAATATATTTTGGAAATCATCATATGCCCAAACTAATCTTTTGTTTTTTGTTATCTTATAACAAACTTGATAGAAATACTTATTAAAATCTTGTCCTTCATCAATGAGAGTTAAATCATATTTTTCTTTTAAAATATTCTTATTCAGCTCTTCAAATATATATTCAAAAGGATTTTTTGGTCTCATGCTTTTTGCAATTCCAAAAGAAATTGCTGGTATTTGATTGTCAAAACAAGTATCTGAATAAACTCCTCTCAAGCTATTTCCACCCCAACCATGCAAAATATTAATTTTGTCCCAGTTTGGTTCCTGATTATCTGAAAAATCACGATAAAATTTCTCAATTAAATATTGAACTTGACCATATAATGCCTTTGTAAAATATGTGTATAAAATTTCGGCTTCAGGATTCTGTAAATGGAATAAAGCAGCTTTCATTGCTAAAATTACTGTTTTCCCAGAACCAGCCAACCCTCTAATTCTTTGAGGTGAGTCAATAATGTTTAATGCAGCTCTTTTTTGTTCAATATCGAATGTTGCTTCTCTGTTTTGTATTAAAGATAGAATTTTACCTTTTGTTAATTTTTCAACATTCTGTGAAATAATTCTATCACTCTTCTTTTTAAGATTTAATGTGCCTTCGATTGTAGCACTTAATAAATCGAATTCTAAGTCTGTTAATGTTTCTGTTTTATTATTTTTTATTGCTTCTTCAACATCTTCTAGTGAAAGAATATCTTCAATTTCACTCTTAGAATTATTAATAAATATATATGGGGTAACTTTGATTTTTAAAGTTCTTCTGTCAAGTCTAAATTCTTCTCTTTTATTTATTTTAGCGAAAATATGACTATCTAATTCGTTGATTTTCTTTCTTTCTATTTCTGAATAATCTTCAACTTCATTTAAGCATCTAAAAAATATTACTCCATATTCTTTGGAGATAAGTAAAACGTGAGCTTTAACTAAATCTTCTGTTGTTTCACCTCTATAGAATGGAAAATTATAGTATAGAATACTATTTTCTAAACCTAAGGATTTAATTTTTTCAACTAAGAGATTAGCTACTATATCTTGTTTAAGTTTAAGTTCGTCTGCAATTATATTCATCTATACATAATATTGGTTAAGCATTACGGCTAACGTTTTGGGTATTGCCGAAGGCGGGGAAATCGAAGCCTAAAGTTTCGATTTTGCACCGAGGCGAGCCAAAACGAATTTATATGAAGTAAATTTAAAAATAAAAAACGAATATAATTCGTTTTTGGCGACGATAGAAGTACAAACCTTGAATTAGCACTTTAGCCCCGCTTTTGGCAATACCTTGTTAGCGGCTGCCCTTACTTTTGTTGCAATTTTTACTGTCTGTGAAATATACATTGTTCTAATTCTTTGTAAACTTCCATTTCTTCTGTCACATACTGTGATAAATTCAATTTGAATATTTCTGGATTTATACTTGTTGTAATTCCGCAATAATTCTTAATTCGTCCGGTTGCGTCTTTCAAATTTTGGTCAGTAATATTAGTTACAAAATTATCGTATTCAACTTCATTGAATGTCAATCCATTTTTGGTACAATAAGCTGATAAAACTTCTTTGTCATAAAGGTAATTCTCAATTTCCCAACGTTTCATAATTCTGAAATGCTGTGGATTATTTTGTAGGTATTGTTGCCTATCGCTTTCATTGTTTAGTTTCCCAGAAGAAACATCACGGTCTTTTAAAACGAGGATTTCAATTTCAGAAAATACCTTTGTAAGAATTGCCAATGCAATTTCACTTCTTTGATCAAGTTCAGTATTTCCACCACTTGAAATAAATAATGTGTCGTGATACTTTTCTCCGTAAATATTATTGAAAACCTTCGCATCAAATCCCTTTTCCAGTCCATTCGCACCAGGTCTGTCTTTGCCTTCACAATAAACGATACGTTTTGGACTTACTAATCCTGTTAAATCGTCTAAAGCAGTTTCAAAAATTTCCTTCCATTTAGCCAACGATTTTTTAATTGGAATAAGAACTTGAGGTGTCGAAGCCCAATTTATTCCTTTTTGGAATTGAATAATTTGGCACTCATCTTTTAAATCGTCTTGAAGAGCTCTTAAAAAACCAATACTATGAGTTGTTATCCAAATTTGACAGTCTGAGCCAACTAATTTATTTATTTCAAGAAATAACTTTTTTTGTATCGAAGTATTAATGTGTAGTTCAGGTTCATCAATTAAGAAAACTGTATCGTTATATTCATCTTGTCTTAAATATAAGTCAAGCAAAATATCTACAACTTCCTTTTCGCCAGAAGATAAAACGTTAAATTCAAATTCTTTAGGATGGTCTTGTTTCTTAAAGTATAAAGTACCTTGATTTGCCTCGATATCGCCAATACTGGTTATTTCTAAGTCGAGACAATTTTTTAGGGAATTATTTAAATCTCCAATTATTTTGGTTTTGGCTTCACTCGGTTTACAGTCAGTTTCATTTAGGTATTTATTATACTTTATATAAAGTCTTCTGTAATTTTCAATCATTTTGTCGTCCAAATCTGAAGCGGTTGAAGCTCCATAATTATTCAGTCTAATTTCTGATGTTGCTTGTGATTGGGTAACTTTTAAATGATTGTTGTATCGATAAGGGCTTCGAAAAGAAAATATAGTGTTTTCTTTTCTTATTTTTTCCTTTTCTCTTCTGATTTCTTGATAATTGCTATTTATAAAATCAACTACGATATTTTGATAACTGTAGTTTGGTATTTGTGTCATTGAATGGTAGTTATGGTCTTTGGTGTCATTACTACCTATCCTTCCGTGAACGTTGTTTAAATATAATAACCCATCTAAAACGCTACTTTTTCCACAACCATTTGGTCCAACAAGAGCAATAATTCTTTTTGGTTCTGAACCAAGATCAATTGTCAAATCATGAAATCTTTTGTACCCGTTCTTTAATTGTATTTTTCTAATTCTCATTTTCAGTTTTTTGGTTACGGTGTGTATGTTAGGGTTGCCGCTAACGGTTGCCGGATTTGCGACAGTAAAAAATATAGCAACGAAGTTGTGTATATTTTTTATTTAGCAAATTCGATGATGTACGCAGTTCGGAGCGATAGCGATGAAATGTGTACATTATCGGATGTAATCCGTCAACCGATGTGACGCGATTCGTAGCATAGCGGAGAATTGCGTCACATCATTGTTTTTTATGAAATAAAATATTGTTTATACACCAATATTTATTATTTCGTAAAACTAAATTCAAAAATACAACAACCATTTAACAATAAATTACGGTTTCACGTAAAAACAAAAAACCTCACTAAAAACACTTAGAGAGGTTATATAAATTATTGTTATTATTATACCATAATTTTATTCTCCGGGCAACACGAAAGCTTAGTTATTAGCGGCAGTTTTTTTCTCGGCTTCTTTTCTAAATTTAGCTCTATTGTTAGTTATGATAATATTTGTCAATTGACTTTCCCAATTAATTTTATCTACAAATAAATCAAAACTTGCAAATTGTTCTAATTCAGTTATCAAAGAATCAATCCATTTGTGATATTGCCAACCACTCCCAAATAATAATGTCAATGGCTTTATAAATGTTTTTATTTCAATATCAATTTTTCTAATATTAACAGATTTTTTATCATCTCTACCCAAGTAATTAAATTCAAACCCTCTTGGAAGTGAAGTAGAAAAGCCATCATTTTTTATATTAATTTCAACTTTAACTCTATTGTTTTCTAGTTTAAGTTTTCCGTCTTCCGTTCTGGTGACTATTGTTTTTGTAGGTAGCGTTAAATCAAATCTTGAATATTGTGAACCATCAGAGCCATAAATAGAAATTATTTCTCCTTCTTGTTTTTTTATATTAAACTTTGAAAATATGTCCCTATCCTCAAAAGGAGTTGAAAGTAAGTTTGTAATTCTATTTTCCAATAAAATTTTTGGCAAATCATTTCTAGTGTATTCTTTGATGTATTTATCACTTGAACTATATGAGTTAAAGTAACCAGATAAGTGAGTAGAAATTTTTTCTAAAATAACATGCTCAATACATTCATTTAAAATTTTATCTGAATTTGTAACCTCTTTTATCTCATTTGGATCGTATTCATGTGCAGTTATCATTATGTATGATACTTTTTCTTTTGGATTATTAGTTTTTTTGTCTTTTTCTTCCTTTTTCGAGGTTTCTTCCTTTTTTTCTTTTGGAAGTACACTTAACCAATGATTTTTAATTGCATTATTCTCTAAAAAAACTGAATCAAAAACTTTATTTATGTCTTCAGAAAAAGAATACCTATCAATTTTGATTGAGTCTAAAGTTTTTTCGTCAAAAACTAATAGTGATTGTATTTTTAATATATTTTCACATTTAGCTATAATTGTATAGCCAAAATAAAAAATAACCATAATTGTTGGAATAAAACCAGCTAAGAAAAGATTGAAAGACTTTTCAACAAATAATGATGTAAAATAGTTTGCTAATAATGCAGTGCCAATTGCAAGTATAATTGCTGCAAAAACTAATTTTATAAAGTCAGTTCTTTTTGATAACAAATCTGTTATTACTCTTTTATCTTCTTTATCCATGATGTTGTTTAAAATTGCCACTAACATATTATTTCACGAAGTAAAATATAGTTAAGTTTCGTAAAAATAACTACTATAGCTTTAGTTTCGTATAAATAACAAATATACAAACAAATCTAATTTATAACCATTATTGCGTAAATAAGTAAAGGGCTTATATAGAAGCCCTTTACTTATATTAATTTATGTAAAATAAAAAACTCAGGTGAATTTTTAACCTAAAAACCAACACTTGAGTAATAAATGAACGTCATGCCTATGACTTATATTCATTTCAAATTTAGGATATTCATATTAAACAAGGAGTTTTTAAATACTTAATATCTTGTATATTTTTTAAACACCCTATATTTTTATTTCTTTAGATTTCTTCTGTTTTGAAATCAAATAAATCTTTAGGAGATTTGTTTAATCCTTTAGCTAATTCTACAATTGTTGTAATTTGAATGTTTCTTTCTCCTTTTTCAATTTTACTAATCTCACTAAAATCGACATCACATCTTTGAGCTAGTTGTCTATAGCTTAAACCTTTTTCAGTTCTGATTTTTTCGAGATTTTTTCCAAAATATATTAAATAACTTCTTTTGTTATCCTCAATTGTCATGATAATAGTTTAAGAGCAATTTCAATATTATTTGAAATAAAATTGTAGGTAAAGTTTTCTACATTAGATTTTTTTTACTATCTTTGGTTAAAGAATTACAAGAATATGTAATTTTGCAATACTTATATAGAAAATATTAAGCTATTGCTTATAGTCTCGCCGTTGAAAACTGGTAATTTTTGGAACGAGATGGTAAGTAGATAAGCTCACGTCTTATGCCGTGAGCTCACTTATCTGTTCCTCGGTATACCAGTACCTCAGCGGCAGATAATGATGAGTTTCACGGTTTTTTGTTTTTGGTCATTTCTTCCATTACAAGTAGCACTGAACTTCAGACAATAAATAAACTTGGTTTTATTCCTCTACAAATCAAGTGAAATACAACTCTCTATAAATATGTGTTTCTAAAAACGAAATGCACAGACGTTTATTCGATTCTTATAGAATTGAAAAGTGATAGAAAGGATTTTACATTCATTTTTTCCTTGATGAAAAAACGAATCAAAAAAATCAAGTCCGTGCTTACAAGTCGGTCAATAATGGCTATTCGCTAAATGCTTTAAATCATTCGCATGTAAAATGCGAACAGGAAATCATTTTTAACGCTCTTTACGCCGAATTGACACTCGACTTTTCAGCAATGACCGTTTCTAAATTCGTTGTTAAAAAAGGATTTGAATATTAAAAAGGGTGAAAAAACCGGTATTAAAACTCTCACGTTAAGAAAATGTTTGAGTGCAGCGTTAAAAAGATTTTAGCCCATAGGGTTTGTGAAATCTTTAGTGAAGTGAAAACATTTTTAGTAGAGAGGTTTACAGCCAAGAGTTTTTTGATTACTTTTTTGCTCATAAAAAAGTGATAGAAAGATTCTGCACTTCGAGTATATTAGTGATTGTATGTAATTGAAATAGAACGTAATAAGAATAAAAACGTAAAACGTTAAGCGTATAACGTAAAACTTAATAAAAAACCCCTTTCCCAAAAACAAAGTTGGCGCGATGTACAGGAAAAGGAGTGGCTTTTAAAACTAATGTTGAATTAAAAAACTATTGTGAAATTATGAAAGAGTAAACAGATTCACACTCTATCCCCCGAAGACACCCTAAGAAGAAAGTAAATGATCTTCATAAAGTGATTAGTGTTAATTTTTAGTTTTCATTTATTAATGTAATTTTTAAAACTTGTCTATCGGGGGATTTATAAAGGATGCGGTTCTGAAACGAGCCCAGAATGACAAAATCCGTTTTTTAAAATGACAACGAATTTGAGTATTGAAAAAGAATGAAGAAAACGTCATATGATTTGGAGGCGAGTGTCAAAAAGTTGAAGTTAATGGTTAAAATGTTTTACTGTTTGCGTAGCAAATGATTTAAAACATTGAATGGCTGAAACTTATTTTGACCGTCGAAAATCAAAGACAAGAGTTTTTTGATTACTTTTTTGCTCTCAAAAAAGTGATAGAAAGATTCTGCACTTCGAGTGCCTCAGTGACCGTATTAAAGTGAATTTGAATATAATAAAAATAAAAATGTAAAACGTTAAGCGTAAAACTTATAACGTAAAAACAAAAACCTCCTTTCCCAAAAACAAAGTTGGCGCGATGTACAGGAAAAGGAGTGGCTTTTAAAACTAATGTTGAATTAAAAAACTATGTAAAATTATGAAAAAATTTTACTTTAAACTCAGTAGGCAGTCATTTGCTGTGTTATTGGGATTGTTTTGTGCAACACCATTGTTGGCACAAACAGGAAAAACCGTGACTGGAACGGTAAAAGAACTTCAAGTCCCGCTAGTGGGCGTAATGGTAAAAGAGGAGGGGACTGATAATTCCACTTTTACCGATGATAATGGAAACTACTCGTTGATCTTACAACATGATGATGCTAAACTAATTTTTGAGCAATTGGATTTTCCTATTCGAGAAGAAGAGGTATTGAATAGAAGTGTGATCAATGTAAGTTTCACAAAAGAAGTGGAGGAGGAGATTCAGCTGAAAGATGTGGTGGTGAATGCAGGATACTACTCCGTAAAAGACAAAGAACGAACAGGATCTATTGCACGTGTTACAGCAAAGGAAATTGAGAATCAACCTGTGAATAATGTACTTTCTGCCATACAAGGACGTATGGCTGGAGTTAGTATCGTACAAAACTCTGGAAATGCAGGTGGTGGGTTTGATATCCAAATTAGGGGACGAAATAGTTTGCGACGAGAAGGTAACGAACCACTTTATATTGTAGATGGTGTACTTTTTGGAAGTGGAAATACAACAAGTGTAGGGCTGTCGTCTGGTATTCTACCTTATGGGGAATCTAATCCTCTTAATTTTCTGAATCCAAAAGAAATAGAAAGTATAGAAATCTTAAAAGATGCCGATGCTACTGCTATTTATGGCTCGCGTGGTGCCAATGGAGTGGTACTGATATCAACTAAAAAAGGAAAAAAAGGAAAATTAAATATTGCATATAATTCAGATTACACAGTGGGTAAAGTAATGAATCGATTAAGATTAATGAATACGTCTGATTATTTAGCAATGAGAAGGACAGCATTTGAAAATGATGGAATTAAAACTTATCCAGCCAATGCCTATGATATAAATGGAAGTTGGGATGTTAATTCGTCAACCAATTGGTTTAACGAATTAGTAGGGTATATTTCTTCTAAAAACAATAACCAATTAAGTATAAATGCAGCCTCAGATCAATTTCAATTTTTAATGAGTATGGGACATTTTGAAGCAACAACTGTTTATCCAGAACCATTTCGATTAAAAAAGACAACTGCTTTAATTAGTTTGAATTATACTGCACCAAATCAACGATTTTCTATTGGATACAAAGGTAATTTAAGTCGATCTGTCAATAAATTACCTTCTACCGATTTGTTTTCAAGTGTTATAAGCTTAGCCCCGAATGCTCCAAATTTATACAATGAACAAGGTGAACTGAATTGGCAAAACAATACGTTTGTAAATCCATTAGCTTCACTCAGAAGCTATTATACTAGTAATGGTGATATGATGAATCATGCTATTTTGAATTCAATTCAATTAATTAAAGGATTAAGTTTAGTGAATAATATAGGGATTTATTATAGTCAATCAATAGAAAATCGGGTAAGTCCATCTACGATATACAACCCAAATTATAATTATGGGAGTGAACGATCTAACGTATTACGATACGATCAGAAAGTTATGTCGTATAATATAGAACCACGATTAGAGTACAATAAAAGTATAAATCAACACCACTTTACAAATCTTGTTGGATTAACATTTCAACACAGACAAACAAATGGATTAGGAATTTCGGCTTCTAATTTTCTGAGTAACTCATTGCTAAACGATTTATCTTCTGCAAGTGTAAAAACAATTAGTGCTCAACCTATCATAGATTATACCTATCAATCTGTTTACGGTAGATTTGGATATAACTACCAATCCAAATACTTTATAAACTTAACTGGTCGTCGAGATGGATCAAGTCGTTTTGGACAAAATTTTAAATATGGGAATTTTGGTGCAATTGGAGCAGCTTGGATTTTTTCTAAAGAAAACTTTCTCAACGAATCATCTTGGTTAAGCTTCGGGAAAATAAGAGGTAGTTATGGGATTACAGGTAATGATTTGATTGGCGATTATCAATACTTTGATACCTATGTTACAAAGGCAAGAACGTATGATCAGGTTACAGGTTTAGAGCCAAATAGTTTGTACAATCCTAATTTTAGTTGGGAAAAAAATAACAAATTAGAATTCGCTCTTGACTTATCTTTTTTTAGAGATAGAATAGGATTTTCATTTGCATGGTATAGAAATGTATCTGGAAATCAATTGGTCGGAATCCCTTTACCAGGAACAACAGGTTTTTCATCCATTCAATCTAATTTACCTGCAAAAGTAGAGAACAAAGGAATTGAAATTGAACTTTCAGCAAAACCATTGCAAAAAGCTATTCAATGGAAAACAGCCTTGAATCTATCATTTCCACAAAATAAATTAGTGTCATTTCCCGATTTAGAAGGTTCTACTTATGCCAATACCTATGTTATTGGTCAACCCATTACAGTTAAAAAGTTATACGAATGGACAGGCATAGACCCAATAACTGGATTACATACATTCAAAGATTTTAATCAAGACGGAAAAATAAATACTGAAGATAAGCAAGTTATTAAAAATGTGGGTGTAAAATGGTTTGGAGGATGGTCAAATCAAGTGCAGTATAAAAACGTTGGGCTTGATGTACTGTTTCAATTCGTGAAACAAAATAGTATCAATTATATCGCTCAGAGTTTCATTCCAGGAAGTTTAACCAATCAACCGATAGAGTTTCTAGATGCTTATTCACCAAATAATCCATCAGCCAAGTATCAAAGATACAGTACTGGAAGCCAAACGCTCGCTTCGCAAGCCTATAATAATTTTAAACAAAGTGATCAATCGGTAAGTGATGGTTCTTATATCCGTTTAAAGAATATTTCCATTTCCTATCAATTTAAAATTGCAAACACTTCTTCTCTAAAATTGTTTCTCAACGGACAAAATTTATGGACGCTAACCAATTATTTTGGTGCTGATCCCGAATTTGTTTTATCAGGGTATTTGCCACCTCTGAAAGAATATACACTTGGATTACAATTAAACTTTTAACATTATGAAATCAATTTTTATACACTTAAAACAAGGATTAATCGCTTTAATTCTTTTGACAAGTTGCGAAAACTTCTTAGATCTTGATACACCAAATACGCAACTTGTAAGTGCAGAAGTATTTGAAGATAAAAAAACGACAGATGCTGCGTTATTAAATATCTATGCAAGCTTAAGAGATAGCGGATTATTAACTGGTAATAATTCTGGTATGACGTATTTATTGGGGTTATACACAGATGAACTTGATTTATATTCCATCAATTTGCTAGGACAGAAAGAGTTTTATGAACACACGCTATCCACTCGAAATGAATTGGTATTGACTACCTGGAACACAAGTTATAATCAAATATACCGATTAAATGCACTGATAGAAGGGGTAGAAAAAAGTACATTATTAGAAAATCAATACAAACAAACAGTATTAGCAGAAGCCTATACAATGCGTGGAATGTTGCACATGTATTTGACTCAATTGTTTGGCGAAATCCCATACATCACAACGACAGATTATTTGCAAAATAAAATAGTTCATAAAACACCCGAAAAGGAAATCTATGAAAGAATAGAACAAGATTATTTAACAGCAGAAGAGTTGTTTTTGAAAGGAACGAAAAACACATCTAAAACACGGTTAAATCTTACATCGTTAAAAACTTTAAAAGCTAAATATTACATACAAACCAAACAATGGGAAAAAGCCAAACAGCATGCAAATGATGTTATTCAAACGGCTGGTGTTACATTAGAACAAGATCTTAGCAAAGAATTTTTGAAAGAAAGTAAATCTATTCTATGGTGTTTTTCGCCTCATTTAGCAGCTGGAAATTCCTTGGAAGCAGATGTTTTTATGTTAAATGCTCTACCACCAGCTTTTGTAAGTTTAAAACACACTTTCGTCAACTCTTTCGAGAATGGAGACCAAAGAAAAGAAATTTGGATAAAGAAATTAAATAACAATCAGGGTACTTGGTATCAACCATACAAATATAAAGCGCCCAATACTTCGTCAACAGTTAATGTAGAGAATAGTGTGCTACTTCGTTTGGCTGAATTGTATTTGATACGTGCAGAAGCTAATTTTCAGCTTTCCAACTTTAGAGAAGCTGAAAATGATTTAAACCTTATTCGTAAAAGAGCCAATTTACCTATGCTTTCTAATTTATCTCAACATGACTTAGAGCAAGCGATTTTAGATGAATATAAACATGAACTATTTACAGAATATGGACATCGTTTTTTTGATTTGAAACGATGGAATCGATTAAATGAATTACAAAACAGTATTCCAACTTGGAAACCATTTATGGAGAAACTGCCTTTACCAGAAAAGGAGATTTTATTGAATAATAATTTAAAACCCCAAAATGATGGCTATTAGATTTATATTAAACTTTTATATCTGTTTAATTTCAATTTATATTTCTGGTCAACAACAGAAATTAGATTCATTGGAAACTTATTTTAATCAATTTTATACCGTTGAATTTGTAGATGCAAACAATGAAAATATATTATTTACGAAAAATAAAAACCATGAATTGCCTGTCTATTATTTGAAAAATAATAAAAAAACAGATGAAATACGACTTGGAAGAATAATGAACTATCATTGGTTGAGTGAAAAGTATTTTTTATATGATGAAAAAAATGAAGGTCTTGTACTATATAACATCCAAAGTCAAAATAAAAAAACAATTCCGCACTATAAGAAAATGATTGAAACCTCTAATAAGCAATTTTTTGTAGCGAAAAAAGAAGGTAATACGCTTTACATTAATACAATAAATAATGGAGAATTAGGAAACGAAATAAAGTTTATTGATGTAATAGATTATAAATGGGAAAATGATAAATTAGTAATTGAAAAAACGAATCATACCATTGATGTGTATGAATTGAATAAAAATATAAATCTTCTTTTTCAAATAGATGGTGTTAAGTACCAGTCATTAAGATGGAATGAATTCAATCAATATGACTACATTAAACAAGAAGGAGAAGATTTATTTTATGTAAAAAGTAATGGGACAAAGGTCAAATTACTTTATGACTTAAACAAGAGTAAAAATCTTAAGATTATTAATGAAGACAATAATTTACTCATTGTAGAAAATACATTTCAATCTGATTATACTTTAAAAAAATCAGAAGATGTAGAAATTTGGGATACCTCTGATGATCAAATTATTATTCAAAAACCGAAGAGTCAAAAAGAATTGATCTTTGTGAGATTGAATGATGGTCATATTAATCATAAAATAGCTCTATCAGATGTCAATTACGAATTTTTAGGAACGCAATATCTACTTTTATTCGACAAGAATAGATACAGAAGTTATCGCCATTTACGGGATCATGTTGATGTTAAGTTAATGGATCTAGAAACAATGAATCAAAAGCTAATAGTTGAAGATTTTGACGATTACAACAGAAATAAATTAATACTTTCTGATCATAATAAATTTATCTATTTCAAAGAAAATAATTGGTGGATATATGATGTATTAGAAGACAAAAAGAAAAGTTTGACGACTTCAATAAAAGCTGGTTTCTCCGTTGATGATTATTTTAAGAATGAAGCTTTTCAGCCAGCTAAATTTTATGATAATTCACGTGTTTTTTTAACAGCCAAGGAAGGGATATGGGAATATAATCTTCATACAAAAAAGCTGAAGCAATTAATTCAATCTACAAAACAAACGGGAACTTTTACGTTTTTAGTTACTAAAAATCAAGCTAAAAATCAAGTAGATGAAATCATTTATTTACAATCTTTAAACGAAAATAATCAGTATAAAATTTATAAATGTTGTGATCGATTTAATGAAATTTATAACACATCGCAAGATGTTAAGAAAGTTTCGTTAAAAAATAAGAATTTGTATGTAATGGAGCAAGGTTATTTAAAGTCTCCTCATATTGTTCAAATAGATGAGAAGAATAAAGCAACCATTCGGGTTGAGGCAGCTAATTCAATTATTCAAAAACGTCGTTTTCATGAAATAAAATCAACTATAAATGGGAAATCAGTAAAAGCAATATTGTATTATCCATTTGATTATGATTCAACCAAATATTATCCGATGATTGTCCATATCTACCAAAAGCAATCACATTTAGTGAATGATTTTCAAATTCCAGAAATAAGTTCAGCTAATGGTTTCAATACTGATTTTTATACATCACAAGGCTATTTTGTCTTACGACCAGATATCATAGTTGAGATAAATCAACCAGGTGAATCAGCATTACAATGTACATTAGAGCCTATAAATAAAGCATTAAAAATAGCCAATATTGATAAAGATAAAATAGGATTAATAGGCCATTCTTATGGTGGTTTTGAGGTAAATTATATCGTAAATCGTACAAATATGTTTAAAGCAGCTGTTAGTGGCTCAGGTGTTTTTGATATTGTAAATTGGTACTTTTCGATGGGTTGGAATGGATCAAAACCACAATTTTGGAGATACGAGGAACAGTTTTTTAAAATGAATTCAATGTTTTATGATTCAAAAGAAAATTATTTAAAACAATCTCCTTTACTCCAATTAGAAAACCTACATACACCTGTATTAATATGGACTGGAAAAGAAGATTATCAAGTCAATTGGGAACAAAGTGTTAGCATGTATTTAGCAATGAGACTTTTAAAAAAAGAAGGAAAGTTGTTATTGTACCCGAATGAAAAGCATGTGATAATGAATCCATCAAAGGCAAAAGATTTAAATCAGAGGATTATAAATTGGTTCGATTTTTATTTAAAAAACACTGAAATTGATTGGATTAAAAATAAGAGACAGCTGTAGAAGCTGTCTCCTTTTATAGATTATTAGTTTGTTTTTTCAAATAGCTGAACATTACAAGCTGTTCCCGAAATTTCATCCATTCCGTAAAGATGTACACCTGGCTGGTAAGTACATAAATTACCTATAACATTGCTACATTCAAAATCTTCAACCAATGTACATGGCTGTTCTTGATCGATACGATAAATCGGATCTCCAGGATCCCATCCAGCTTTCTTCGCCTGATTTGTAGCGAAAGCAGCACCAGTCCCCATTAATACAATGACAGCTGGTAAAATAATTTGCTTTAAATTTTTCATTTTAATGTAAATTTTGGTTTTGCCTACTTTTTTACAGGTTTTCGGCTTTTCCTGTTTTAAACTGATCGGTTATAGCCGGCTTTAGTTTATAAACAATCAATTCATTTCCAATTAGTGCATAAAAATGAGAATCAGTCACTAAAAAATCAGAAAGTTTGTTTTCTTCGCGATGTTGTACAGTAAAACTTCCGATATAATGCCTGCGATCTGTTCGGTATACATCAATAACATCCACTTGTTTCCACTGTTTTGGGGATTCAAATTTTCCCATTAGCTTAGAGATATTAAACAAGAGATGTCGATGTGCAACCATTTTTTTATTCACTAATAATGGTGGAGCGCTCATTTTATTTTTTCCATCTGATAGATGACTTACTTCGATTTTTGCTTGATAAGTAGTATCAATCGTATTTAGTTTGTGTTTGATGTCTAAATCTTGATCCATTACAATAAATTGATTGCGGTAGTAATAAGTATAAACCAACTCATTTGTATATGAATCAGAAACCAACAATCCATCTGTATCAAAAACACCATCAATTTGTTTTTCGAGTACAGTTGAAATCAATTCTATTTTTGGCTGTTTGTTTAAATTCAGCTTTCCTAAAATCTGCGTATTAGTTGTGCTACTTTGTGTACGAATTGCAAAATTGATAGAATCAATCACAATCAATTGATTAAAAAAAGCATCATTTAAACTGATGGTTTCTGCATGTAAATTGGTTAATTTTCCTTTATAAATAATTGGAACTGTTCCGTCGTACAAATAAAAGCCACCATTTTTGACACGCATCATAATGGATTTAAAAGGTTGATCTTTATAGTCCAAATCAATCTTTTTGGAAATGATTTGATCTGTATTGGTATTAACACTCGTTAAAACAAGCGGAGCAGTATAATTTCCTAAATACAGCATATTATTTTCATATCCTGCAAAATAATAGGAATTAGCGCCTAGATCAATCGCTTTTTCTTCGATAATTGGATGTTGTAAATACCTTCTGGTAAAATTATTTTCTTGTTTGATGATGTGTTCAGACGTAAGAAATAGCATAATAACACTTCCAACTGAAACAATAGAAATAGTAAAGAAGGTAACAAATAGTTTCCGTTTACTTTTTTGAAATATTACTATTCTACTCAAGTAAATAGCAATTACAGCTAATCCAACAAATACGAGATTGAAAATTAAATGCTCTGTCCATCCAAGTTTCTCTAAAATTCCACCACAAGAACATGGCACAAAATCACTGTAATTAATAATCAGGTAGATATAAACTGTAAACGCGAGCATTAAACCATAAGAAGCATACAATCCAATTTGTTGTGTTCGCTTGATACAAAGCATTAATACAATTACAATTTCCACAATGATTACGGCGTAAGAAATAAAGCCTGCATATGCACTTAGTAATGGTGATTGAGCCAATTGAATTTGAAAATTCTCAAAATCGATTAGTTTACTCACTGCTGCGTAAATAAACAAAATAATAAATAGGTAGCAGATGAGCGTTTGTATAAACGGTGCAATTTTTCTCATCTTTAAGTAGTTTTAATTCATAAAAAATAACTTTCTAACATCTAACATCTAACATCTAACATCTAACATCTAATATCAGTCTCCTTTTTCATCATCTTTACGTCTCATGTATGGATCTTTATCCCGAGGAGGATCATTTTTAGAAGATGTGCTATCCTTAATATTATCTTTCAAAGAAGGAGTAATACGTTCTGACCGATTCGGGGTGTCAATTAGAATATTTTCATCTTCTATACAGCTATTGAATACAAAACACCCAAGTAAAATTAAATAAAAAGATTTCATAGTTTCTCATTTTTAAAGTTTGTACCGAAATTAGGTTCAGCGTAAAAAATAGGAGGTATGTCAATGCGTCAAAAACATAAAAAGCCTGTCTAATTTATAAATTCATACATTCCAAATGGTAAATCATTTGTAGTTAAAAAATGAATTTGAATATTGAAAAAGGATGTTGAGACTGGCATTAAAACTCTCACGTTAAGAAAATATTTGAATGTAACGTTAAAAAGGTTTTAGCCCGTAGGGTTTTTAAAATCTTTAGTGGAATGAGATCATTTTTAGTAGAGAGGTTTACAGCCAAGAGTTTTTTGATTACTTTTTTGCTCATAAAAAAGTGATAGAAAGAGATTCTTCGACAGGCTCAGAATGACAAAATCCGAGTTGTCATTCCGAAGTAGTCAGAACGGATGAGGAATCTAATATTTTAAGAATAACAAATAGAATGTGATTCTGAGACGAGCCCAGAATGACAGAAAAGAATTATTACCACATAGATACATAGAACTGAAATAAAAAAAGAAGAGATGTAGAGAGATAAATCTTTTAACATATAAGTAGATTGCTATGTTTCTATTGTGGTTAAAAAGCGAATTTGAATTAGAAAAAGGATTAAAAAAAATGTCATCTGATTTGGAGGCGAGTGTCAAAAAGTTGCAAGTCATGATTAAAATGTTTTACTGTTTGCGTAGCAAATGATCTAAAACATTGAATGACTAAAACTAATTTTGACCGTCGAAAATCAAAGACAAGAGTTTTTTGATTACTTTTTTGC
>NZ_JAOCFS010000027.1:0-46423 GCF_029842105.1 Empedobacter sp. GD03797 | reverse complement strand
TAGAAACATAAAAAAGATAGTTGTTAAACTATTAATGTTATCTTTCAAAACTAAAATCAAAAAAACTTTATACATTTACCGAAGCACTTCTCGCGACAGAAGTGCTTCTTTTTTATTTAAAATCTGACAAAACGACACATAATGGGCATTGGCAAACTATTTGATTCAATCAGAAACAAAAAAACTAATAAGAATATGTCTGACCAAAATATACACGAAGAATTAGAGAACGAGAATCTTCAAGAAAACGTTCAAGAAAGTGATAACACTGTAGAACAACCGCAAGAAGAAACTGCTGGAAAGTCAGAATTAGAAATTGTTAAGGAACAATTAGCAAAAGAAAAAGACCAATATTTACGTTTATTTGCTGAGTTTGACAACTTCAAAAAACGTACTTCTCGCGAACGCATGGATATTTTCAAGACAGCAAATAAAGAAGTAATCACTTCATTATTGCCTGTTTTAGATGATTTTGGACGCGCAATCAATCAAATTGAAAAATCTGGAGACGACAACTTACTTCAAGGAGTTGAATTGATCAATAATAAATTAGTAGAAACTTTACGTGCAAAAGGTTTGAAAGAAATGGAAGTAAAACCTGGAGACGATTTCAACACAGATTTACACGAAGCAATTACTCAAATTCCTGCTCCAACAGAGGATTTGAAAGGTAAAATTGTAGACGTTGTAGAAACGGGATATTTATTAAATGATGTAGTGGTTCGCTACGCGAAAGTTGTTGTTGGATTATAATTTAGATTAAGAAAATGTCATCAAAAAGAGATTATTACGAAATATTGCAGGTCGAAAAATCTGCAACATCAGAGCATATCAAGAAAGCTTATCGTAAACTTGCCATCAAGTATCACCCTGACAAAAATCCTGGTGACAAAGAGGCAGAAGATAAATTTAAAGAAGCTGCAGAAGCTTACGAAGTTTTAAGCGACGACAACAAACGTGCACGTTACGACCAATTCGGACATGCAGGAATGGGCGGAGCTGCTGGCGGAGGATTCGGCGGTGGCGGCGGAATGAATATGGAGGATATTTTCTCTCATTTCGGCGATATCTTTGGAGGCGGAGGATTCGGTGGCGGATTTGGAGGTCAATCTCGTGGTCCACGTCGAATGAAAGGTTCTGATTTGCGTATTCGCGTAAAATTGAACTTAGAAGAAATGGTGAACGGTTGCGAAAAGAAAGTAAAAGTTAAACGTTTCAAACAAGCAGATGGCGTTACATCTAAAACATGTCCATCTTGTGGAGGTTCTGGACAACAAGTTCGTGTTACCAATACATTTTTAGGGCAAATGCAAACTGCTACAACTTGTGGAACTTGTCAAGGAGTAGGAAAAGTTGCAGATAAAATTCCTTCGGGAGCAAATAATCAAGGATTAATCAAAGTTGAGGAAACAATCGACCTTAAAATTCCAGCTGGAGCAAGAGAAGGAATTCAATTGCAAGTTCGTGGAAAAGGTAATGATGCGCCTTTTGATGGTATTCCTGGTGACTTACTTGTTTTGATTGAAGAAGAAGAACACGAAACATTGAAACGTGATGGAAACAACTTACATTTTGATTTGTATGTTTCTATTCCAGATGCTGTTTTAGGTGCTTCAAAAGAAATTCCGACTGTTAATGGAAAAGTAAAAATTAAAGTTGACAAAGGAACTCAATCAGGAAAAGTATTACGTTTAAAAGGTCAAGGTTTACCAGATTTGAATGGTTACGGAAAAGGTGATTTATTTGTTCATGTTAACATTTGGACACCAACTCATTTATCAAAAGACCAAGAAGCGTATTTTGAAAAAATGAGAGACGATGATCATTTCTCACCAGAACCTTCTAAAAATGAAAAATCATTCTTTGAACGTGTGAAAGATATGTTTCAGTAATTGAAAAATATATATCAAAAAAAATCCATCTCAAATGAGATGGATTTTTTTATTTATCATTAAGATACTTATTAATCAACAATAATTTTATTAGATTGATTTTTCGTTTTAACGATATAAACTCCTTTAGGTAATTTATTTAATCTAACTTTAGAATTATTTGTTACATTTTGAATCGTTTGAACCAATTGTCCATTGATAGTAAAAATTTGAATTGTTTCTTTATTTTCAATTCCATTGACAACAAACTCATGATTTTTAACTGGATTAGGATAAATAACTAATTTATTATTTTGCTTTTTAACCTCATCTGTTGCTAATTTTTCGTAACAAGTCCATGATAAATTATCAAAAGAAACACGGTTATTTGAAGTTTCATCAATCAACTCAATTACAACATCTCCTTCAACATTAATATTATCAATTTTTGTTGTTTTAGCTGTTTTAGAATAAGGTATTTGTCCTTTTACTTCTCCATTAATTTTTAATGTATAAAATCCATCAGAATCTGCAAAAGGAAGATATGTTTTTACTGATAAAGAACCTATTCCTCCAGAAATTGTAGATGATTTTAAATTTCCTTTTCTAATACAAATTGCTTTATTACTATCTCCATCGATATAAATTTGCTTGTCTGTTCTTGCATTTGTTGCAGTCCACACAATTCCTCTATTCGACCAAGTTCTATCTGTATAAGATGATGCTGGAGGCGTACTTCCTGTAGATGGAATATTTTCAAAATCCTCTGTTCCACAGCTTGTTCCTTCTCCTGAACCTCCTCCTGTATTAGATTCTTTTGTTGTTACTTGAATTGCAGTACTATTATCCGATTTATTTCCAGCCGCATCTTTTGCAACAACATAAAAAGAATAAGTTGTCGAAGGATTTAATCCAGAAACTGTTCCGTTATTACTATAAACAGTCGTATTATAAGTGTTATCTACATAAATATCATATCTATTAACACCTACATTATCTGTAGAAGCTGTCCAAGTTAACGACACACTTGATGACGTAATCGTTGTTGAAGCTAAATTTGTTGGCGCAGTAGGTTTTTCAGTATCTTCTTCAGAACCTCCTCCTTCACCAAAAGATTCTGGCCAATTATTTTGCGCTTTAGGACCTCCCCAAATAACAGTTGCTAAATATGGATTATCGATAAATGGATTTCTATTTCCTTGAACATTCGCTACAACGTTATTTCTTTGAATTTCAAATTGTGAAACAGGATCTTCTACATTCCATTTCAAAAGAATATCAGGGAAATCTGACGAATACGTACTTGGTCCAAAGGTAATGTTAAGAGGTAAAGTTCGTTTGTCATAACGTACATACATATACATTAAAATTCTCGCAACATCTCCTTTCCATTCATCACCTGGATACCAACCACCACGGCTCGTTTTCATTGCCATTGCTCCTACTCCATCATCAAAAAGCAAACTTCCACGAGTACTATTCAATGTGACATCAGCAGGACGTAAATGATGTCCGTCTGATCCAGGTCCAGAAGTTCCTAAATTTGGCGTTCCTTTAGATTTTGCATAAACATGCTC
Source organism: Empedobacter sp. GD03797 (assembly GCF_029842105.1). Taxonomy (NCBI): domain Bacteria; kingdom Pseudomonadati; phylum Bacteroidota; class Flavobacteriia; order Flavobacteriales; family Weeksellaceae; genus Empedobacter; species Empedobacter sp. GD03797. The sequence goes on along the minus strand of NZ_JAOCFS010000027.1, from coordinate 42,975 downwards.
TCTATTCCAAGATCCTGAAAAAGCACGACTTCTTTGATGCGTACCTGAACTTTGAGATCCATAAATCAACAATAAATTAGATGGATTTTGAGGATCGGCATCACTAGTTTGAAATAGATTTTTCAAACCTTCTGAATAAGAAACATTTTGCTTGTGAGTGTCAGTAATTAATTTAGCAAAATCATTTTTCAACTCATTCTTCGTTTTACTAAAATTAATGCTCGAGTAATACGCAGGTGCTTTTTGAGCTTGTGCGAATAATGCTAAAGCAAATGATAAAAAAGTAAATTTCAATTTCATTTTTATAACAATTATTTATTTAATAGTATAACTTCCTTGTTTTCATAAGAAAGCCTTAATGTGTAATTTTTCATTATCAAAGGAATTTGTTTTTCAAACTCCAAAAAATAGATTTTTCCAAATTGATAAAACCTCGCATTTATTTCTTCTTTCAAATGTATAGACGTAACATTCACTTCTATATCATCTATTAAAAATGGTTTTTCTAACCAACTTAAATTTTGTTCTTCAAAATAGAGTACGTCCATAAAAAGACCTGGATGATTTTTTCCTTGTCCTACAAAAATTCTGTTTTCGCGTTCATCAATTCCAATCACATAAACCGGAAATTCTTTTCCGCTAACATTTAAACCTTTTCGTTGTCCTATTTCAAATTTTTCTATTCCAGTATGTTCTCCTACAATAAAACCATCAAACAAAGAATAATTTCTTTGGCTTACCTTCCATGAAAGTTCTTCTTCTTTTGATCGAAAAGATGGTTTTTCTTTATTATAAATAGAAGAATTTTTTGGAATCTCTACAATTTGACCTATTTTCACTTCAATTAATTTATTTGCTCCTTTCCAAAAAAGGAAAGACAACAAAGATAGAATGTTAATGTTAACTAAAAGTTAAAAATTGAATTTTTATTTTTAAAATATTAACATCTTATAAACAAAAAAGGGATTTCAATTAGAAATCCCTTTTTTGTTTAATAATTTTATTTTAGTGACTATGTGTGTTAGCTTCACCAACTGAACCTTCACGATCATACGAACAACAAGAAGGTAAATTTCCGTACACTTTTTCTTCTGCACGTTTATTATCAGTATCGTGTCCAACCGCTACTACAGCGTTTTCTACATCATCAACTTTACTCTTTTTCTCATTCAATATGATATGTAAATTTTGCGTATTACTATCCCATTCAGCAGATTTTACGCCTTTTACACCATAAGCCGCTTTCTCTATTCGATCTTTACATTGCCCACAATTTCCTTTGACGTGTAAATCGTGTTTTGCATTTTTATTTTGTGCTTGTGCGCTAATTCCTAAAGTCGCAACCAAAGCAAAGGCTAATAATTTTTTCATTGTTTTATTATTTTTATGATTTTATTTTAAACTAAATCTTAATCCAGCATAATACATTTGTCCAAAAATTGGCGCATAAACTATCGAGCTATCGAAATTTGAACCAAAAGGATTATCTGCTCCTAAAATTACGCGATGTTGTTGATAATTCGTTACATTTTCTCCTCCAACATATACTTCAAAACGTTTTGAGAAAACACGTGTAATCTGGAAATTAATTGTTCCAAATGGATTCGAATAATCATTCAATTGATTTTCTGGTAAATTATCTGATGTATTTGGCAAACGCTGTTTTCCAATCCAATTGTATGTCGCATCAAAACGCCAATTCTTACCATTCTTTTCATGTGTTTCATATTCAAGATTGGTAAAGAAACGATGTTTCGCTTGTAATGGACGCTCTAATTTTCCGTCTTCATAATCAGTTGCTATATCATAATATTTGTACGATGCTCTAATTTTGAAATGCGTAAATGGATTATAATTAAAATCAAATTGGAACGAATTTGCATACGAATCTCCTTCTAAATTATAAAATCTTACTTGACGAGCCGAATAATCGATATCAGTTACAATTTGATTTTGAAAATCTGTTCGATAAAAATCTGCTGTTACATCTGCATTTTTTCCAAATAATTTAAACTCTTGCGTCACACTAAATCCATAATTCCATGCAATTTCTGGATCTAGACCATATATTTTTCCATTTCTATCGCCCAAAATATTAAATTGTCTTGAAGATGCAAATAAATTCTGATTTTCTGCAAATATATTATTGATTCGTTTTCCACGACCAACCGACGCTTTTATTGTTGTTCCTTTTACAGGTGTATAACGCGTATGCAAACGAGGTGTTAAGAAAAATCCCATTCGATTATTATAATCTCCACGAAGCCCAGCAATCATATTGAAATTCTTCATATTATCAAATGTATATTCGAAAAATGCTCCTGCAGAATTATCAATTCGATCATAATTTACATCAGTCGGAAGCGCTACAAATTCCTTGAATTTATCGTACGTAAAACTCGCTCCTGTAGAAAATTTATTTTTTGTATTGCTAATAATCGAACTGAAAATATAGTTGGAATAAAAACTTTGTTGCTCAATATCATATTGATTCAATCCGAAGTAAGAATCTTGTTTATGATAACTAAACGCCGTTTGCAATCCCATACTTTGATAAGGCATTTCTGGAAAAACATACCCAATTTTTGACGAAACATCCACACGATTTGTATTGATTTCTGATCCCCAATAATTTGTTGTTAATTTGTCGCGATCTTTATCAAAATCAACTTGTCCTGCTTGTTTTGTATCATTCAAATATCGTGCAGATAAAAATCCAACCCAACCTTTTTCTAAGTTTTGATATTGCCAACGATTCATCACATTAATTTGATGTCCAAGCGGATTATCCAAAAATCCATCATCGTTCATATCATTTTTTGCAACGCGTGCATTTCCATGCATAAACAAAGAAGTACTCCATTTATCATTCAATTTTTTGTTCAAATGCACATTTCCTTCGAAGCGCGAATCTGTCGAACCATAAAGATTCACAAACAACGGAATATCATTTGAAGGTTTAATTAATTCTGTATTAATCTGCCCAGAAATACTTTCATAACCATTAATCACTGTTCCTGCACCTTTCGTCACCTGAATACTTTCTACCCAAGTTCCTGGCGTAAAACTAAGCCCAAAAGCTTGCGAAGCTCCACGAACATTTGGTATATTTTCTTCTGCAATCAAAATATAAGGAGAAGTTAAACCTAACATTTTAATTTGCTTATTTCCCGTTACAGCATCCGAAAAATTGACATCAATAGAAGGATTTGTTTCAAAAGATTCAGCTAAATTACAACATGCCGCTTTCAACAATTCCTTTCCTGTCATTGTCGTCATATTGGTTGCAAACTTCGATTTTTTAAGCGAACTACTTGTATCACGAACCACAACTTCATTCAACGAAGTATCACCAAAATGATCTTTTACATTGATCGTGATATTCTGAAATTCGTCTTTTAATTCCTTAAAAGTTGTCGTTTCATTGTCATAAAAAACACCTAAAATTGAGGTTGGTTGATAATTTTCGATCTCAAAATTTCCCTTTTCATCTGTGATAACAGAAATATCTGACGATCGCCAAAACACTTCTGCTCCAACGATTGGTTGTTGATTTTGATCTGTAATTTTTCCCTTTAATGTAGATTGCGCGTAAGATAACGCAGCACTTAGTATAAATACTGAAGTGAATATTTTTTTCATTTTTACGATTTAAGGCTCAATGCCTATTTATTATTTTGTACTTGTTGATTAGATTTTCATCAAATACTTTAATATTCAGATAATAGCGTATTGTTTTCTGATTGATTTAATCAAAAACAACGGATATTATCCTTCGTAAAATGTTAATTGAGAATTGAGTATATAATTTGGCGGTGCATTTGACGCAACATAAAAACCAAGGAAATTTGATTGATTGCTCACCTCTTCATCTTGAATAGGAATTCTAATTTGAAGAATTTCAGAAGCTATAAAACTAATCGGAACAAGTTTCTGTATTTTGACAGTTTGCTTTTCTACAAACTTATCCGAATACGAAATATCCTTGCAACAATCGTCTTTTTTAGAGTTATTGTTTTCTGGTAATTCGCAATGCTTTTTTTCTGTTTTTGAAGGACAACACGAAGTAGAAATTTCCATTTCGCGCGAATTATTATCCAAATGATTCAACTTCACTTGCTCCATCACTCCTTGACAAAAGTGCATAGAAAATGCGTAGCTAAGATTTGAAAAAATCAAAACCACCGACAAAACATACTTTATGTACTGTTGCATTTTCATGTTGGACAAAAATAAACAAAAAATTCAAATCAAAATAAACTGAAATTTATATCTTTTTCCAAGTTTATTATAGAATTTTCAGTTTTACTAAATCATCTTTTCGGTTGCTTGTTCATCGGAATATTAATAATTCCAGAACCATTTACCAACGATTTATCGTTTTCGTTAACAACTTTCAAAACGACTTCAAAATCTTGCCAATCTATTCCTTGCAAAGTCACTAAACCTGTTGCTTTATCAATCGATTTTATTTTAAATCCTTTATCAGGAAAATCTTGTCCATCGACAATCGGATCAAATCCTAGACCAACTTCTGGCTCAACTTTAAAAGCAGAATCTTGCACAAATTTGTATCGATCTTTAAAACTTTGCGTCAACAATTCATTTTGCTTGATATACTCATCTTGATTTATTTTACCAATTGTATCCATAATATAATCAACATAATTATTCATAAAATCAAGCGCAACACTATAATTAACATCTGATTCATTAACCGAATCTTTCACTTCACTTTCAACTTTATTTTCCGTTGATGAACTAGATGAATTATTAGAATTACAACTTGTAACAAAACTTAATAATAGAACAGGAAGAATAAACTTTTTCATAAGGTTATCATTTTTTTAATGATTTAAAAGTATGTTTTTTTGATTGAAATATAAATGATTAATTTAGATAAAATATTTTATTATAATGACATGCATTTAAGTAGAAAAAAATATATCAAACTTTTACCATTTTCATTAATCTTATTAATTGGTATTTTATTTTATACAGGAGTTTTGAGATTTAACTATCCATCATCTAAAAAATACCCTATACAAGGAATTGATGTTTCTAATCATCAAAATTTAATTGAATGGGAAAAAATAGACAAAACTAAAATTCATTTTGTATATATAAAAGCTACAGAAGGAAGAGATTTTAAAGATAAACGTTTCGATTATAATTGGAAAAATGCTAAAAAAAATCGTTTTTTTGTTGGCGCATATCATTTTTTCACTTTTTGCAAAACAGGTGAAGAGCAGGCTAATAATTTTATAGAAACAGTTCCTATTGAACAAAATAATTTGCCACCTGTAATTGATTTGGAATATGGTGGAAATTGTAAACTTGTAATATCTAAAAATGAATTGATTTCTGAAATCAAGATTTTTGAAAATATTATTCATTCACATTACAACAAAAAACCTATTCTTTATGTGACTGAAGAATTTTATAATGATTATTTGATAGGTCAATTTGAGGAAAATATGATATGGTTTAGGGATATATATAAAAAACCAACTATTAAGGATAATAGACATTGGGATTTTTGGCAATTTGCGAATAGAGCGCACATAAAAGGGATAAATACTTATGTTGATTTGAATGTTTTCAATGGAAACCAAGAAGATTTTAATAAATTAGTTAAATAATTATTTTTCTTATTAGCCTAACAATATCGATTTATTTTTTTATTAAGTGATTAAAGCTTTATGATTTTATCAAAATATACCTCAATAGTCATCAAAAATCACTAAAATTGCACTTTAAATAAGAACACACAATTAATTATGTCAGAAGATATTTTCAAGAAAGTAGTTTCTCATGCGAAAGAATATGGTTTCATTTTTCAGTCGAGTGAGATTTATGATGGATTATCAGCCGTTTACGATTATGGTCAAAACGGAGCTGAGCTAAAAAATAACATCAAACAATATTGGTGGAAAGCAATGGTACAAATGCACGAAAATATTGTCGGCATTGATTCTGCTATTTTTATGCACCCTACTACTTGGAAAGCTTCGGGCCACGTTGACGCGTTTAATGATCCTTTGATTGATAACAAAGATTCTAAAAAACGTTACCGTGCCGATGTTTTAATTGAAGATCATTGTGCAAAAATTGAAGGTAAAATCGAGAAAGAAGTTGCAAAAGCTGCAAAACGTTTCGGTGATGCTTTTGATAAAGATCAATTTGTTGCGACAAATCCTCGTGTTGTAGAATATCAAAATCAAATCAATACAATTTTAGCGCGCATGGGAAAATCTTTGGAAAACGAAGATTTAGATGATGTAAAAGCTTTGATTGAAGAATTAGAAATTGCTGATCCTGTAACTGGTTCTAAAAACTGGACAGAAGTTCGTCAATTCAACTTGATGTTCGGAACAAAATTAGGTGCAACAGCTGATCAGGCAATGGATTTATATTTGCGCCCAGAAACGGCTCAAGGTATTTTCTTAAATTACTTGAACGTACAAAAATCTGGACGTATGAAATTACCTTTCGGAATTGCTCAGATTGGTAAAGCTTTCCGTAATGAGATTGTTGCACGTCAATTTATTTTCCGTCAACGTGAGTTTGAACAAATGGAAATGCAATTTTTCGTAAAACCAGGAACTGAGTTAGATTGGTACGAAAAATGGAAAGAAACACGTTTACGTTGGCACCAAACATTAGGTTTAGGAAATGATAATTACCGTTTCCACGACCACGAAAAGTTAGCGCACTATGCAAATGCTGCTGCTGATATTGAGTTTAAATTCCCATTCGGATTCAAAGAATTAGAAGGAATTCACTCTCGTACAGATTTCGATTTGAAAGCTCACGAACAACATTCAGGTAAAAAAATTCAATATTTCGATAACGAAACAAACGAATCGTACACACCTTACGTGGTAGAAACTTCTGTAGGTTTGGATCGTATGTTCTTAGCAGTTTTCTCAAATTCATTGAAAGAAGAAGTTTTAGAAGATGGATCAGAACGTGTAGTATTGTCTTTACCAGCTGCATTAGCGCCAATTAAAGCGGCTGTTTTACCATTAGTTAAAAAAGATGGTTTACCTGAATTAGCGAAAGAAATTTTGAAAAAATTACGTTTAGATTACAACGTAATGTACGAAGAAAAAGATACAATCGGGAAACGCTATCGTCGTATGGATGCGATTGGAACTCCTTTCTGTATCACTGTTGACCATGATTCGTTAAACGACAATTCTGTTACTTTACGTTACCGTGATACAATGGAACAAAAACGTGTTAATATTGATGAGTTAGCTCAAATTATCGACAAAGAAGTGAACATGAAATATCTTTTTGAACAATTATAAAAAGAATATTTTCTCAATACAATAAGATCAAAGCTCAGAAATTTCTGAGCTTTTTTTATTTTTATTAAAATTTTTAACAATTTGGCAAAGCTTTTGATTTTAATTGGAAATATTAATCTAAAAAATACAAATTATGGGCTTTATTATTAATCTTCTGGTATCAGCATTAGTTGTTTTCGGACTTGCTAACATTTTACCTGGAGTATCTGTAAAAGGGTATGGTTCTGCAATTATCGTTGCAATTGTTATTGGACTTTTAAACGCTATTGTAAAACCAGTTTTAAACTTTATTAGTTTACCTGTAACAATCTTAACATTAGGATTATTTTCTTTTGTGATTACAGCAATTATTATCTTATTAGCAAGCGCAATTATGGGAGATAGTTTCCATGTTGACGGATTCTGGTACGCATTATTATTTGGTATTGTTTTAGCGGTTGTCAATTCTTTAGTTGGAGGAATGATGGGAGACTAATTTACACAAATTATTACATATAAAAAGCTGTCCAATTTGGACAGCTTTTGTATTTTATAAAGGTTTATTGAGGATAAAATTTTATTTGCTCAAAAATATAATTATAATGTTTTCTAAGAAGATCAACCAATTGTTTCAATTCGGACTCTTCCCATTTATTCTGAAACATTTCATCATGAATCAACACAACTATATTATTCTTTGTAAAGGTTTTATTCGATTCTAATTGATTAACAATTTGTTTATAAATCGCTTGAACAGATTGCACCGGCGTTCCATCTTTTGCATGATGAGCCCATTCCAAATCCCAGCCAATAACCTTATAACCCAACTTTGCTAAACCATCAGCCGTTTGCACTCCTGAAGCTCCATCATTCTTCGATTTCCCATCCAATCTCCACATGTTTCTTCCGGGTAAACGAACAATTTTATCTTGTAATTTTAAGGTCGATTGATTTTTCAAAATATCCGCAACCGACGTTTGCTCGTTACTATAAAACTTTTTGTACTGATCATTCGCATGTGTCCAACTGTGATTACATTCTTCGATATACGGGTTATCTTCGTAATATTTAAAATAATCCGTCATTGTTTTATTTTTCTCCACATGTTCTCCTACAAGAAAAACAGTCACTTTTAACTTCTCATTTTTGAAAACCTCATCAATATTTTCACTTCCATTCAAAGGTCCATCATCAAAAGTTAAATAGATGTATTTCTTCACAGAATTACTCGTTTTCTGCGCAAACAAACTTGTAGAAAAGCTTAATAAAAAAACACTCAAAAGTGTCATCAATTTTTTATTCCATATCATTTAAGGTAGTTTTTAATGAATTAAATGTATGAAAGAAATTCTATTTTTTATATTTTTCTAATGCTTTTTCTAATCGTGTTTTAATTCTTTTTTTCACTAATCTCGGCGCAAGAACTTCTATTTCTTCTCCAAATCCTAAAAGCTCTCGTTCCAACTCAAAATTATGTACAACTTCTATCGAAAATAAAGTTCCTTCATCCGTCACTTCCAATACTTTTTGCGTCGCATGAATTGGTTTTGTCACCACATAAGGCGCCAATTTTTTATTCACACGAAAAACAACACGTTGCTCTCTTTCTTTCACACTTTTCGTTACACCAATCGCATTGTTGTAATACGTATCAAAATTAATCTCTTGCTCATCCACAAAAGGTTCATTTGCCAACTCATAAAATTCAACTATTCTGTCCAAAGCCAACGTATACAAATTTTTATCTTTTCTCGATTTTGCCAATAAAAACCAACGATTACGATATTCTTTCAACAAATACGGATAATAAACTTGTTGTTTTGGCTCTTGATTTTTTGCCTTGAATGATTGATACGAAATCAACAAAGGTTGCTTCTTCACAATTGCTTGATACAACCGATTCAAATGCTCCAAACCTTTTAATAAAGGATTTTCCTCAAACTGAATATAATTTGGTTGTTGATGAGTTTGTTTGGATAAATTATTTTCGAGACGCGTAATAATCTCGTTCATATCATCAAAATAATTAAAACCATTCAATTGTTTCATCACCGAAATCACTTCTTTCATTTTGTCTAAATCAGCAGACGAAACAGGCGAATTATGAATCGAATAATCACGATCTTCGTATTCATAAAACTTTTTTTCTCGAACAACAATTGGCGCATTATAACCCAATTTATCACTGCGCATCACTTGTATATCGCCCTGAATTGTACGTTTCGAAACACCAGAAGTTATTCCTTCATATTCATACAATGCTTCCGAAACTTTTTCTATCAAATCTTCTAATGTCCATTTTCTAAAATGATTTTGAAGACATTTATCGATCGTTTGATAACGTATTAATGCAATTTTATTGGTTGCCATGGTTGATTTCTTTGTTCAATACTACAAATTTCAAATCAAAGTACGCAATCTATTTGCGTAGAAATTTTTATTTCAACTTTTATTCAAAATATTTTCAATACAAAACCCTCTATTCATAATAGTTTATAAATTATTTTGAAAAAATATTTTATTGCGCAATTCATTCGCACACTTCTACTCCAACTTTGTCAAAGGTTTAACAACCAAACGATTTTAATTGTTCCTTGACAAATGTTTCAGTATAGCATTGTAGTAGAAAATGTTTCATCACTTCTATTCTGAATAATTAAAATCCCAATGATGCACATGGGTTCGAATCCCATTTTCAACTGAGGTTGAAATAGCTGAGCGGTATAGCAATCATTAATGATGGGTCGTAGGTTCGATTCCTACTTTCAGGAAACTGAAATAACTCAGTTGGTAGAGTAATCATTAAAATCAGACTTTTAATCTGTTTTTATCGCCCGAAAGGGTACCATTGGAAACAAAAAAGCTAAAAAGTTTTCTTTTCGAATAGAGAGTTTATTTCATAGAAATGAATTGGAAATAAGATCAAAAACTTGTTTAAAACCTGAATTTGAAACTTTAGTTGATGATTGATTTAAAGTTTAAACTAAAATATCAAGTCAAAATGATTTGAAAGAAATGATTAAAACAAGAAATCAAAATAAGCTGCTCAAACTTCAAATTCCGTTTTGAAAAAGGAAAATGATTTAGCTTTTTTAATTAAAATTTTAAGAAAAAGATTCTTCGACAAAGGAGAAATATAAAATAGTAAAAACCTATAAAAAAATAATAAAATGAAAAAATTAGCAATTAACAACCAAGAAATTGGAATCTATATCAAAAACAACGAAATCGAAAAAGTTTACACAAAAGGAAACTATTGGATTTTATTCAATAAAAACATCGAAAAATTAAACATCAACGAAATAATTGATGAAAAATACCACACAATGTTTTTAGAAAATGAAACTTTGAAATCGATGGTAGATTTTATCGAAGTATTACACAATGAAGTGTTAATTATATGTAAAAACAATCAAATCTATAATTCATTTTACAATAAAAACGTGATGATTTGGAAAAATTCAACTCAATTAAAAGCTGTAAAATTTGAGTTGAATTCTACTGAAGAAATTAAAAATTTAACAAAAAGAGAAATTGATATTTTGAGAAAAGCTGGAGCTATTCGTATCATTTCTGTTGCGCCATATTTCGAAGGAATTTTATTCAAAGACAATGAATTTGATTCGGTTTTAAAAGCTGGTGAATACCAATTTTACAACAACGAAACAAAAATTTCGATGGTTTCTTTTGATATGCGTCCGCAAACAATTGAAATTTCGGGACAAGAAATTTTGACAAAAGATAAAGCGCAATTGCGAATCAATTTTATGGTAAATTATCAAATTACTGATTTGTTAAACGCTTATCAATCGAACAAAGATTTCGAAAAAATGATTTATCAAGCGATTCAATTAGGTTTGAGAGAATTTATTGGAAACATGAATTTTGATGATTTGATGTCGGATAAAAATTCGGTAACGAATTATATCATTCAAAAATATCAAGCTCAATTCCAAGAAATTGGTCTAAAATTGATTGACGCAGGTATGAAAGACATTATTCTTCCAGGAGAAATAAGAGAAATTATGAACCGCGTTTTGATTGCCGAAAAAACGGCTCAAGCCAATTCGATTACGCGTCGTGAGGAAACTGCTTCGACAAGAAGCTTGTTGAACACTGCGAAATTGATGGAAGAAAACGAAACGTTATGGAAATTGAAAGAAATGGAATACATCGAAAAAATTGCTGATAAAGTGGGAGAAATCTCAATTTCTGGCGGATCGAATGTGTTAAATGAACTAAAAACAATGTTTACGAAATAATATTCTAACTAAATTATATGAAAACAACTGAACAACAAAATAAACCGATCAATGGAAACGATTTGATTGCCTTGGGTTATCCTGAAAACGAAATTTTAGGAATTGCCTTAAAAATCAACAAAAAAAGAAATGGTTACACAAAAGCCGAAATGCTTGATAAATATGCGCAAGTTTTTTCTTCGCCACAAGATTTTTTAGAAGATAAAATTTTCAAAACGCTTGCAAAAGGCTTTATCGATGGAATTCATTTACCAAATCAAGATGAAAACTTGATTGAATTGAATGAAAATCCAACCGATTTCAAAATTTATGGTGCGGAAAAAATTGAGGACGGCGCTTTAGAACAAATGAAAGTCGCCATGAAACTTCCTGTTACCGTTGCTGGCGCAATTATGCCTGATGCGCATCAAGGTTATGGATTACCAATTGGCGGAGTTTTAGCAACCAAAAATGCGATTATTCCTTATGGTGTCGGCGTTGATATTGGATGTAGAATGGCTTTATCGATTTATGATTTACCTGCTTCTCATTATTTTGAACATCACGATTCATTAAAAGAAACTTTGATCAAAAATACAAAATTTGGTGCAGGACATGGTTTTCATGGTCAATACAAAGCTGAACATCAGATTTTAGATGATGCAAAATTCGAGACGAATTCATTTATTCAAAATTTAAAAGATAAAGCGTGGTCGCAATTGGGTTCTTCTGGTGGAGGAAATCATTTTGTAGAATTTGGTTTGATTGATTTCAAGGAAGATGATGAAAAACTGAACATCAAAAAAGGTTCATATTTGGCTTTGCTAACGCACTCTGGATCGAGAGGTTTTGGCGCTACAATCGCTGGACATTATACAAAAATTGCAAAAGAAATTTGTAAACTTCCGTACAAAGCACAGAATTTGGCTTATTTAGATTTAGATTCAGCCGAAGGTCAAGAATATTGGATTGCGATGAATTTGGCGGGTGAATATGCTTCAGCTTGTCACGAAATTATTCATCAAAAAATTGCAAAATCAATTGGTGCTGAAGTTTTAGCGAAAGTAGAAAATCATCATAATTTTGCTTGGAAAGAAATTTACAATGGCGAAGAAGTCATTGTTCATCGAAAAGGTGCAACGCCAGCTTCTAAAGATATAATGGGAATTATTCCAGGTTCTATGACTGCGCCAGGATTTTTGGTTCGAGGAAAAGGTGAAGAAAATTCGATTCATTCTGCTTCGCATGGAGCTGGTCGACAAATGAGCCGAACACAAGCGATTAAATCATTATCTCAAAATAAGATAAACGATTATTTGAATGATTTTGGAATTACATTAATTGGTGGTGGAAAGGATGAAGCGCCAATGGCATATAAAGATATTCACGAAGTAATGGCTGCGCAACAAGATTTAGTAGATGTTGTGGCTACTTTTACGCCTAAAATGGTCAGAATGGCCGATGACGGATCGAGAGAAGATTAAAAAAATGCCTGAACAATTGTTCAGGCATTTTATATATTATAGATTAAATCCAATCTTTTGGATGTTTCAAAACATCGACTAATTTATATTCTTCCGAACCTTCTTCTGGCTGATGATTGTAGTGCCATTGCACATGTTTCGGCAAACTCATCAAAATAGATTCTATTCGTCCATTGGTTTTCAAACCAAACAAAGTTCCTCTATCATGAATTAAATTAAATTCCACATAACGACCTCTTCTAATTTCTTGCCATTCCTTTTGTTCAGCAGAAAATTCATCATTTTTGTGTTTTTCAACAATCGGAATGTAGGCTTCTAAAAATGAATTTCCTACTTCTGTTACAAAATCATACCATTGTTCAACTGTTTTTTCTGGAGTTGGTTTCAAATAATCAAAGAACAAACCTCCTATTCCACGAGCTTCTCCACGATGAGTATTCCAAAAATATTTATCACATTCTTCTTTATACTTCGGGTAAAAAGCCGCATCATGCGCGTCACAACTTTTTTTACAGATCATATGCCAATGCATCACATCTTCTTCATCCAAATAATATGGTGTCAAATCTTGTCCACCTCCAAACCATTGATCAACGATATTTCCATCTTTATCATACATTTCGAAATATCTCCAATTCGCATGAGTCGTCGGAATATGTGGACTTGTTGGATGAATAACCAAACTCAATCCACAAGCAAAAAATTTACCCGATGAAACATTTAACGCTTTTTGCATTGTCTCAGGTAATTCACCATAAACTTTCGAAATATTAACACCAGCTTTCTCAAAAACAGCTCCGTCAGTTAAAACACAAGAAAGACCTCCGCCTCCTTCTTCGCGTTCCCAATTATCTCGTAAAAATTTTGCTTTACCATCAACTTCTTCAAGTTTGGCAATAATTTTATTTTGTAAGTCTTGTATATATTGAAAAAATTGATCTTTCATCATAAATATTTTTGCAAATATAGAATGAAATCTCCTTGTGGTAAAATTAGCCTTAAGATTAATAAAACTTCAAACCTTAATTTATAATTTTAAATGGTATATCAAAAATTAATCTTGCAGCTTCTCCTTTTTCAGTAACAGCAGGAATTATTTTTTTGTTGTCTTTTTTCAATTTTACAACATAATTCACAAAAGCCTCTTCAATAAGTAATTTCTCTGAATCATTTCCAATTACTTCTAAATCTTGAAACTCACCTTCTTTATTTATCTGAAATTTAACTTTTGCATTTACATTTATTTCATTAATTGTCAAACCATTATTTTTTAACACCTGTTCAACTTCAAGCAATAGCTGTTTATTAAAATCCTTACTAAAACAGTCTGCTAACTTCTTTACACCTTTCTTTTCAAATTTTTCACAACCAGGATAAATCATCATCCTAGCCTTCCCTTTTTCTTGAGCAAAGACAATTGAACTAAATAATAAAAAAGTAAATAGTAATTTCATTCATTTTAATTTTTTGTAATATAACAAAACCCATATCCATTATCAGAATTATAAGTAATATATATTAAAATACAATTTTAAATAGTAAATGCTTATATTTATCAAAATCAATAGAACCTTCAAAATAAACTTAATATCATTAAAAATAAATATTTTAGCCAATTAAAATCATTTAAACGATTTAATTTTAAATCAAACCAATAGCAATCCAAAAAAGTTATTAACAATATTATTCACAAAAGAAATCTTTCTATACCTTTGCAGAAGAAATTTTATAAAACAAAATATAAATGTCACAAAACGGAATTCCATCGGTTAATTTAGCAGACTTTTTATCTGATGATCCTGCAAGAAAACAAAAATTTGTCAACGAAATTGGTCAAGCATACGAAGAAATCGGATTCGTTGCTTTGAAAGGACATTTTTTATCTGACGAATTAGTTGAAAATTTATATAAAAGCGTTCGCGAATTCTACGCTTTACCTACAGAAACAAAACAAAGTTATGTAGTAGAAGGAATTGGTGGTCAACGCGGTTATACAGCTTTCGGAAACGAACATGCTAAAGGTAGAACTGTTGGTGACTTGAAAGAATTTTGGCATTTTGGACAGTATTTATCTGAAGAAGATAAAGCGAAATACAACTATCCAGAAAATGTTGATGTAAACGAAGTTCCAGGTTTTAACACTTATGGTGAAGAAACATACAAACAATTAGAAAAAACTGGAGTTTACGTTTTACGTGCTTTGGCTTTATTCTTAGGTTTAGACGAGTTTTACTTTGATGATAAAGTGAAAAACGGAAACTCTATTTTGAGAGCAATTCACTATCCTCCTATCACGGAAGAACCTAAAGATGCAGTTCGTGCAGGTGCTCACGGAGATATTAACTTGATTACATTGTTAATGGGAGCGCAAGGTCGTGGATTACAAGTGCAACGTCATGATGGAACTTGGGTTGATGCAATTGCTGCTGACGACGAATTGGTGATTAATGTTGGTGACATGTTATCTCGTCACACAAACAACAGATTAAAATCAACAATTCACCAAGTGGTTAATCCAGAGAAAGAATTATGGGGAACATCTCGTTTTTCTATTCCATTCTTTATGCATCCAATTTCTGAAATGGATTTATCTGTTTTAGAAGATTGTGTAACAGAAGAAAATCCAAAACAATTTGAAGATATTACAGCTGGAGATTTCTTGACTCAGCGTTTAAGAGAAATTGGTTTAATTAAATAAGCCATATTTAATCTATTATTTCATAAAAAAAGAGAGTTGATTTCGTCAACTCTCTTTTCGTTTACATGCCTCTTACGTACATGTTGTAGTTAAAAATATCCAAACACAACAAGGTGTATTTATAATCGTTTTTATTGATATCCACTTCCAAAACTGGATCCGAATTATAAAATCTAATCTTTAGATTATCATTCTTATCCAATAATAGATAAATGGAAGAAATCGTTGGACGAATATCATTCATCCAATTTTTCAAAGATTCTTTTGAATCTTTAATCAACTCAAATTTTTGAAAATATTCTTGAAAAAAATTCTCCAAACGTTGCACTTGTGTCAAACGATCCAATTCACGATATAAGTCAATAAAAACACATAATTTTTCGCGCTTTGGACAAACACACGGATACGGGTGTTCGCCATTATAAAACCATCTCTGCCACTTTTTACAAGACGTCTCTTCTATCGCTTTCTCAAATTCATCTTCATACTTTAAAAGCCACCAATTCATACGGCAAATTCGTAAATTACCTTTTGATAATTGCAAAAGCTCGTCTATATAAGCGCTAACGTTTAACATCAATTAAAAATTTGAGTCTTGCTAATTTACAATTTTTCTGATTGAATTTTAATGTTTTAAGAATAATTTTTCAAATTTTAGAATCTTAAATTGCTCATCAAATAAAATGTCATAAAAGAACATTTTTTCCTTCATCGTTTTATTTTTCATTTGCACATTTCGAACTGGAATTAAGACGTTAAATTGAAATTTTCTATCTTTTTCGAAGTGATTAACAGCCGCATAATAAATCAAATTGTACCACGAATCAATTGGTGCATAAATTCCATAAAAGTCAGGATATAGCGCATCTGCTTCATCTTTGTAAACATTGGTAATCGAATAATTATCAATCTCAAATTTCGAAACACATCTATAGGTTGTTAACTTAGAACAAATTGAAGTGTCTTGTACATATTTCGCCGAATCTAATTTCAGTCCAAATTCGTCCATTTTATAATCTTCAAACTTATTAATTGTAGGATCTACCACAATTTTTTTGTTCGGAAATTCTAAACTTTGTTTTTGGATATCTTGTAAAATAGTATCGTATATTTTAGTTCGAATTTGATTTGGGTTAACATTTTGCGCATCAACAAATAACACAATATGTAAGGAAAAAACCAATAAAAAAAGTCTCATTTTGGCGTTTTTGGTTTAAAATTTGTTTAAATTTATGAAGTCTTTACGATTCAAAATCAAATTTAGTTGAAAAGATTTCAAATCTTATGATTTCATCATCTTTTCGTAAATAAATAGTTAAAAAGGTGTTAAAGTACGTTTTCACGTAATTACATATTAACTATTATTGTTTATTTTTAATGAGTTAATATAAAGATTAATATCCGACAACAAACGCTTGTTATAAATGTTTTCTATACCTATTATAAATAAAATCTTTTACAATTTCTCCAAATAAGACATAAAAGTTAGACATTTGCAGTGTCAAATAATTTATTCATAGATAGTAAGACAAAGAGTAACAACGAGTATAACGAAATTGATTTATGAAGTTTGGAATTACTCGCACTCTTTTTACTTTTTAGAGTTTTTTATAGTAGTTTAGGTTGGTTAGTAATCCGTTCACTTTGAACGGATTATTTTTTTTATAGCTTATTTATAAAATCTTTCAACAAATTATATACTTTTTCAGTGTAACTCAAATCCAAACTTTCAGCTGTATCATTGGGGTCATGATAAAAACCTTTTCCTCCTAATGTATAAATAAAAAACGATGGAACACCTTTCAAATAAAACGGACAATGATCGGAATTACACGATTCTCCTCGAGTTTTAACTTCTTTTAGATAATTATTTGTTTGATTTAATTCAACTAATTTTTCAAATTGATTTTTAAAAACTTTACCATTCACAACTTGAATTCCTTGATCGCCTGCTCCCATAATATCTAGATTTACAAGAAATTTGATTTGATTTAATGGAAAAAGAGGATGATTGACATAATAATCTGCACCTAAAATTCCCGCTTCTTCACCAGCAAAAGCCATAAAAACCGTTCTGTAATTAGGTTGATGTTTCGAATAATACTTCATCAGCGTCATCATCATCGCTGTTCCGCTCGCATTATCACTCGCTCCAGGAAAAATAGTTTGTCCAACTTTACCTAAATGATCGTAATGTGCAGAAATCACAACAACGCTATCATTATTTTTTCCGTCAATGTAACCAATTATATTATTTGCCTTAAATGAATTATTCAATTCTGAATCAATAGAATAATCGTTTATTTTTAAATTTTTAGAATAAAATTTATCTGAAATAATAAATTCTGAAATCGAAGATTGTCGCTGACTTAGACTCGACGTTAATTTATCTGAAGTAAATCTAAAAATCGCCCGATTTTGATTCTCATCTTTCTCATAAATATTCGCCCATTGTTTGTAATATTTCTGAATAGAATCTATAGAAGTCACTAAAGGCGGCAAAATAATATGTTTTCCTTTTTGCGATTCATCATCTTTCACAATAAAATTTCTCGTTTTATCTTTCGATTGAAAAGATTCCACATATGCTTTTGTGTCAAAAAAGTAAAAAGGTAAATTGGTTTTTGAAATTGATTTAGAACTTGGTTTTACAATAAAATCAATTCCATATTTCAATTCTTTTCCATTAATTTTCAGTTTTGCATCTTTGATAATATTAATTGGAAAAGTAAACGTTTGATTATAGTGATTAGAAAAAGATTTCAATCCATTTTTTTGAAATTCATTTTGTAAATAAATTCCAGCATTTGTCATTCCATTTTCTAAATAACCTCTACCAGCAAACGAATTTGACGTGAGCGAATCTAAAATTGTTTTAAAATATTTTTGATCAAAGGTTTGCGCATTTCCAATTGCAATTGCAAAACACGAAATCAAACCAAATAATATCATTTTTATCTTCAGCATTTTAATCATTTTATCCTTCAAAAAATATTCTATTCTAAGATAATTATCATTTTAACAAAAAAAATCAATTATCTGTATTAAGTCAATAACAAATTTAAAAAATCTTTAAAAAGTAAATCAAATTAATACTACTATAAATTTTATATCTTGCATTATTAAGTTATCATAATAAAAACAACAAATCACAATTAAATGAAAGAAGTCGTAATCGTTTCAGCTGTTCGTACAGCAATGGGATCTTTTTTGGGAAGTTTATCTAACGTTCCAGCTACAGATTTAGGCGCAACAGCTATTAAAGGAGCTTTAGATAAAATCAACTTAGATGGATCTTTGGTTGATGAAGTATATATGGGAAATGTATTGCAAGCTGGTGAAGGACAAGCGCCTGCTAAGCAAGCAATGATAAAAGCAGGTTTACCAAATACGATTCCTGCAACAACGGTAAACAAAGTTTGTGCTTCTGGTATGAAAGCTGTAATGTTTGCTACACAAGCGATTCGTTTGGGTGATGCAGATGTTGTAATTGCTGGAGGAATGGAAAACATGTCGATGGTTCCTTTTTATTCGCCAAATGCAAGAACTGGAAATAAATACGGAAATACTGTTTTGTTAGATGGAATTGTGAACGATGGTTTACAAGATTACTACAGCAAAGAAATGATGGGACTTTTTGGAGATACTTGTGCAACTGAGTTCAATATTTCTCGTGAAGAGCAAGATGAATTTGCAATTAATTCTTACAAAAAATCGGCTGCTGCTTGGGCTGCTGGAAAATTTGACAACGAAGTTGTTCCTGTAGAAATTACTCAACGCAAAGGGGAACCAGTTATTTTCAAAGAAGACGAAGAATATAAAAATGTAAACTTTGATAAAGTTCCAGGTTTACGCGCTGTTTTCTCTAAAGACGGAACTGTAACTGCTGCAAATGCTTCTACAATCAATGATGGAGCTTCTGCTTTGGTATTAATGTCTTTGGACAAAGCAAACGAATTAGGATTAAAACCTCTTGCAAAAGTTATTGCTTATGCTGATGCTTCTCAAGAACCTTCAAAATTTACAACAGCGCCAGCTAAAGCGGTTGAAAAATTATTAAAAAAAGCAAATATGACTGCTGCTGATGTTGATTTCTGGGAATTTAACGAAGCGTTTTCAGTTGTTGGAATTGCAAATACTAAATTATTAAATCTTGATGCTTCTAAAGTTAATGTAAATGGAGGAGCGGTTTCTATCGGTCATCCACTTGGAAATTCTGGATCACGAATTTTGGTTACATTATTAAATGTTTTAGAGCAAAACGGAGGAAAAATTGGAGGTGCAGCTATCTGTAATGGTGGCGGTGGAGCATCTGCAATGATTATCGAAAAAATTTAATTTTAGATCAAATACACGATGAAAGCGTCTAATCTGTAGACGCTTTTTTATCTTTTGAAATTAAAATACTTGTAAAAAATCTGAAAAACATTCGACATTTATTATAATTGGCTTAAAAACCTTTTCTATATTTGTTGGATTGAACAAACACTTTTGTATGGAATATTTAGAATTTGAACAACCTATCAAAGATTTAGAAGAACAGTTACAAAGCTGTCAAATCGTCGGCGAAGGAAGCGGTGTTAACATCAAACAGGCTTGCGTTGAAATTGAAATTGCAATTGAAAATAAAAAGAAGGAAATCTATGGTAATTTAACGCCATGGCAACGTGTACAATTGTCTCGTCACCCTTCTCGCCCTTATACTTTAGACTACGCTTACGCGATAACAGATAACACGTTTATCGAGATTCACGGAGATAGAACTTTTGCTGACGACAAAGCAATGGTTGGTGGTATGGGAAAAATCAATGGTCAAACTTTTATGATTATTGGTCAACAAAAAGGGAAAAATACCAAAGAAAGACAATATCGTCGTTTCGGGATGTCTAATCCAGATGGTTACCGCAAAGCTTTACGATTGATGAAGTTAGCAGAAAAGTTTAATATTCCTGTCTTGACTTTAGTCGACACTCCTGGTGCATATCCTGGTTTAGAAGCTGAAGAAAGAGGTCAAGGTGAAGCTATCGCTAAAAACATCTACGAAATGTTGAAACTTACAGTTCCTATCATTACAATTGTAATTGGTGAAGGAGCTTCAGGTGGAGCATTAGGAATTGGAGTTGGAAACAAAGTTTTCATGTTAGAAAACACTTGGTATTCTGTAATTTCACCAGAAAACTGTTCTACAATTTTATGGAGAAGTTGGGATTACAAAGAGCAAGCTGCTTCGCAAATGAAATTAACTGGTCCTGATATGTTAGAATTAGGATTAATTGAAGATATCATTCAAGAACCGCTTGGTGGAGCACACTACAAACCAGAAGTTGCATACACAAACTTGAAAAATAAAGTTTTAGACACTTACAACGAATTGAAAAAACTTTCTCCAAAAGAATTACAACAACAACGTCAAGAACGTTACATCAAATTCGGAGAATTTTCAGGATAAAATATTATTTTACAATAATACTTATTGTAGAATATACGATTTTAAAACGAGATATAAAATTAGTTATATCTCGTTTTTTTATTTAATTTTGGAACTCTTATGGAACAAGCAAATTATAATCCCGAAATACCAGCTAACAAGCACAATGTCATTGGTTTAGAGAAAGGTAAACTTCCTCCACAAGCTGTTGATTTAGAGCAAGCTGTACTTGGCGCGATGATGATTGATAAAAAAGGGTTGGACGAAGTCATTGACATTCTTACGCCGCAAGTTTTTTATCGTCCAGAGCATCAGGCGATTTATGCTGTCATTCAAAAATTATTTAACGATTCAGAACCAATTGATTTATTAACGGTTTCGAATGAGTTGAAAAGTGAGGGCAAATTAGATCGTGTTGGAGGTGATTATTATTTGATTCAATTAACGCAAAAAGTTTCTTCTTCTGCGCACGTGGAATATTATGCTCGTGTTATTCAAGAAAAATATATTCTTCGTCGTTTAATTGAAATTTCGAATCAAGTCATTGAAAAATCATACGATGATACTGCCGATGTATTTGATTTATTGGATTATTCTGAATCGAAATTATTCGAAATTACAGAAGGTGGAATCAAACGTAGTTATTCGGAAGCAAGAGATTTGGTAACAGAAGCTATTGATAAAATTAAAGCCCAATCTACAAAAGAAGGAATGTCTGGTTTATCTTCTGGATTTACAGAAATTGACAAAATTACTTCGGGTTGGCAAGAATCGGATTTGATTATTTTAGCCGCTCGTCCTGGTATGGGTAAAACTGCTTTTATCCTTTCGATGGCGAAAAATATGACGGTTGACAAAAATATTCCGGTTGCTGTTTTTTCATTAGAAATGTCTTCTGTTCAGTTGATTACGCGTATGATTTCGGGTGAAACTGGAATTTCGGGTGAAAAATTGCGTAAAGCAAAATTAGCCGATCACGAATGGAAACAATTATACACAAAAGTAAAAGGTCTTGAAAATGCGCCGCTTTACATTGACGATACGCCTGCCCTTTCGATTTTCGATTTAAGAGCAAAAGCACGTCGTTTAGTTTCTCAACATGGTGTAAAAATGATTTTGATTGACTATTTGCAGTTGATGACTGCTGGTGGTAAAGCAAATGGAAACCGTGAGCAAGAGATTTCGATGATTTCGCGTTCCTTAAAAGCAATTGCAAAAGAGTTAAGTATTCCTGTAATTGCACTTTCGCAGTTATCTCGTTCGGTAGAAACTCGCGGAGGAAGTAAACGTCCTTTACTTTCGGATTTACGTGAATCTGGAGCAATTGAGCAAGATGCCGATATCGTTTCTTTTATTTATCGTCCTGAATATTATAAATTAGAATATTGGGATGATGAAAGTGAACCTTGTGCTGGACAAGCCGAGTTTATCATTGCTAAACACCGTAATGGTGCGTTAGAAAATGTACGTTTACGATTCATTAATGAACAAGCTAAATTTACCGATTTAGAAACTTCATTTGGTGGAGATTTCGAAATTCAAAGTTCGATGAATGATGGTTCTCAAGAAATGGGAAGTGCCATGAATTTATCTGCTATTGATCCCTCTGATGCTTTTGGAGATTTCGGTGGAGAATTCACAAGTTCGATGAACAACGACGACGATAATTTGCCGTTTTAAAATTTGTATTTGTATATTTAAAATGAAAAGCTATGAAAAGTTTTTTATTATTAATTGCAACTTCGCTTTTGTTTTTTATTTCATGTGAAAAACCAAAAAATAGCGACTTTTTTGATACTAACAATAAAATTACTATTTATTCAATTTTTGATGAATGTGGTGAATGGGGAGGTCACAAAGAAAAATTTGAGATTTTTGCTAAAGATGACAATGAGTTTTATGCAAATTATATCAAAACAAAAGTTAATTGTAATAATATTTCTGAAAATTACGGAACTTCTAAATTTCAAGAACCACATATCTATAAAACTTTTAAGTTAAACGATTTTCAAAAAACTGAAATAGTAAATTATTTTCACAATTTAGTTAACTCTAAAATAAGTGAACGTTTTCCTGGACATTCAGGAAAAACATTTGGAGTTCAAAAAGATAGTACTTTTGTAATTGAAGTTTATGATATCAATTCAAAAAATGTCATAAATTATAATCGACTTCTAAAATCTTTCAAATTAGATACAATCTCAAATTAATATAAAAACTAAACAATCAACTACATTTAGTTTAATTCAACAAACTATCAGTTTTATTTATCCTAAAAGTTTTGTTAGGAACGAGAATTGCTACAACTTTGTATACATTAAATAAAGAGTGAAATGGCAAGTTCAATCAGAACATTAAATCCTGCTACAGGTAAAATCGAAAAAGAATTTCAAGCCTACACAAGCGAAGAAATCAATCAATATATAGACGACGCAAACGAATTATATCAAACATGGCGATTCGAATCTTTCGAAGAAAGAAAAGCTGTAATGAAACGTGTCGCAAACGAAATGCGCAAGCAAAAAACTCGATTAGCTGCTTTGATTACAACAGAAATGGGAAAACCATTGTATGAAAGTGAAATCGAGATTGATTATAGTGCAAATATCATCGAAT
This sequence comes from Empedobacter sp. GD03797, assembly GCF_029842105.1. Lineage (NCBI taxonomy): Bacteria > Pseudomonadati > Bacteroidota > Flavobacteriia > Flavobacteriales > Weeksellaceae > Empedobacter > Empedobacter sp. GD03797. The sequence continues at coordinate 19,213 of NZ_JAOCFS010000027.1, read as the reverse complement.
ATTACGCTGATAATGCAGAAGAATTCTTAGCAAATGTTCCTTTACAAACAGAAAAAGGTGATGCTTATGTGGTTTCAGAACCAATTGGTGTCTTGTTAGGTGTTATGCCTTGGAATTTCCCTTTTTCTCAAATTGCGCGTTTTGCTGGTCCTCACATTATGGCTGGTAACACAGTTGTTTTGAAAACGGCTTCTAATATTCCGCAATGTGGAATCGCTTTCGAAGAAATGTTTACAGCTGCTGGCGCTCCAAAAGGTTTGTACAAAAACTTGTTGATGTCAGGAAAAGACACAGATGCAATTATCAATAACCCAAAAATTGTTGGTGTTTCTTTAACTGGTTCCGAAGCTGCTGGTGCAGTGGTTGCAAGTATCGCTGGTAAAAATGTAAAACCTTCTGTTTTAGAACTTGGTGGTTCTGATCCAATGATTGTTTTGAATGATGCGGATATCGAAAAAGTAATGAACGGAACAATTAATGGTCGTTTACGTAATGCTGGACAAGCCTGTACTTCTTCGAAACGTATTATTGTACAAGATGGTATTTACGACGAATATTTGAAAAAAATTACGGACTATGTAAACGGAATGAAAGTTGGTGATCCTACACAAGCAGATACCAATATGGGACCTGTAAGTTCGGAAAGTGCATTAGAAAAATTAGTTGAGCAAATTAATGATTCAGCAGATAAAGGAGCAACAATTGTTTCAGGAGGAAAACGTATTAATCGTGATGGTTTCTTTTTGCAACCAACGATTTTGACAGATTTAAAACCTGGAATGAAGGCTTATGACGAAGAAGTTTTTGGACCTGTAGTTTGTATTTGGAAGGTAAAAGATGTAGAAGAAGCAATCAAAATTGCGAATGACACGCCTTACGGATTAGGTGCTTCTATTTATACAGAAGATGTTCCGAATGCGGAGAAAATCGCTCGCAGAATAGATTCGGGAATGGTTTACGTAAACAAACAAGTTTCATCAAGCCCAGATTTACCTTTCGGTGGTGTGAAACATTCGGGTTACGGACGCGAACTTTCTAAAGCTGGAATTATGGAGTTTATCAATAAAAAATTAATCATGATTGCGAAATAATTTTTCAATCATATCTTAATAATACAAAAAATGCAACTTTTATGAAGTTGCATTTTTTTATTGAATAAATCCTTGTTTTTGTTCCATTTGGTCAATTTTGAAAAGAATTAAATCACGCATAATTTTTGCTCGATTTTTTGCTTCATTTGCTATTTCTCCTTCAAATTTTTCGTCAATTATTCCGTACCACAATTCAATCCAACGCTCGAAATGGTGTGGTTTTAATTTCTCTTTTTGACTCAAAACCAAATGTGTTCGCATTGGCCAGCCTTCAAAAGTTGCTTTTCCTAACAAAACAGTTTCCCAAAACTGAATCATATGTGGCAAATGTTCGTCCCAATTTACCTTTGCAACTTCCGAAAAAAAGTAACCAATGACATCATCTTTTTGCACTTTATCGTAAAACGTATTCACCAATAAAGCAACATCTTCTGAAGTTTCAATATCTTTTTTCATTAAAACAAATTTACAAAGAACTTAATTCAATTCATCAATGTTTTTAATCACGAAAAAATGCAGTAATTTTACAGTCTCATAAAAATGAATAGAATTGGATAGCAATAGACAACAAAAAGTAAGTAAATTATTTCAAGAAGAATTAGCAGAAGCTTTTAGAAAATGGGCTGTAAAGGAATTTCCTGGAAATTTGATTAGTGTTACAGAAGTAAAAGTAACACCAGATTTGAGCGTTTCTAAAATCTATGTAAGTATTTTTCCAAGTACTCAAAAAGACGAAATATTCAAAGAAATTAGAGTTAATACACCATTATTTAGAGGAATTTTATCAAAAAGTGCTTCTAAACAAATGCGTATTACGCCAGAATTAATTTTCATTTTAGATAATTCGTTAGACGAAATGGATAAAATCGACAAAGCGCTAAGAGGAGAAGGAAATAATCCAATCTTATAATGAGAAACATTTCACTTTACATTGCGAAACGCTACATTTTTTCGAAAACGAATACAAACGCTGTAAACATTATTACATCGATTGCTGTTGGTGCTATTTTGGTTGCTACAGCGGCTTTGTTCATTATTTTATCCGTTTTTTCGGGATTAGAAAAAATGAATTTAAAGTATTATAGCAATGTAAATCCTGAAATTAAAATTTCTCCTTCGAAAGGAAAAGTATTAGATAGTTTAACATTTGTTGTGGATCAATTGAAGCAACAAAAAGATGTCAAAGCTTTTTCTAAAATCATCGAAGAAAAAGTCTACATCGATTACAAAGGAAAGCAAGATATTGCCTATTTGAAAGGTGTTGACGAAAATTTTACCAAAGTTACGCGTTTAGATACGGTGATTTATGGTGGACAATATTTAGATTTTAATCGCGATGATAATTTTATTGTTTCGAATGGAATTGCAGAGCGTTTGCAACTTTATATCGATCCGATAACGCCAGCAGATTTGATGATGCCAAAAGCTGGAACAGGTTTAATAAAACAAGAAAGTGATGCTTTTACACGCAAAGATGCGTACAGCGTTGGCGTGTTTATTTTGAACGAACAATACGACAAACACGTCTTTACGACTTTAGGTTTGGCGCAAGAATTATTGTTGTTAAATGAAAATCAATGTTATTCAATTGAGGTAAAAACAACTGGAAAAAAATCGTTTAACGAAGTGAAAATTCAACTTCAAAAAGCATTAGGTTCTCATTATAAAATCGAAACTAGACAAGATTTAGATTCAGCTTTCTTGAAAGTAATGAATATGGAAAATTTAATCAGTTATTTGATTTTCACGTTAGTCATTATCATTGCATGTTTCAATTTGGCAGGAACAATTATTATCTTGATTTTGGATAAAAAGAAAGAAATTCAGACGATGTATAGTTTTGGATTATCACGAAAAAACATTCGTAATATTTTCTTCCAAACTGGTTTTATTATCACCTTTATTGCGATGACAACAGGTTTATTAATCGCCTCTGTTATTGGATTATTACAAATAGATTTTGGTTTGGTTATGGCTTCGCCAACTGTTCCGTTTCCATTTATCTTTTCTGTCGAAAACTTTGTTGCAGTTATTGTAACTGTTTTAGGTTTGGGAAGCTTGGTTTCGTGGATTGTTTCCAGACAAGTGAAATAAAAAATATTAAGACATAAAAAAAGCTTGAAGAAATCTTCAAGCTTTTTTTATATCTTAATCCCACCTATTCCAACGAATATAATTTGGTTTTGAGAAGTCGAAATCCATCATTTGGTAATCTCTATTATCGATCAAATTTGTCTTGATTAGATTATCGCCTTGTCCAGGAATTGAAGGATAGTACGACAATGAAAACCTGATATTATTAAACACAAAATAATCATTTGTCAACATCACACCCAAACTAAAACGCGAATAAATTGGATTATTATTCAGTATAAATTTTTTGTTATCTCCAATTGCCGCAACCATCGCATTGAAAAATGGCGAAATACGAAATCCTAAAAACTCGTAAGGCGTATAAGATTGCAATTGATACTCGAACATTAATTTCTGTTGACCTGTTAACCCTCTATCCGATTTGAAACCTTCCATTCCCAAATAATCATGTTCATGAAGCGAAAGTTGATCCGCAGGAGAATCTAAACGATCATGTCCCAAAAGATAATTAGTTTTCATGAAATTTCTAAACTTCCATTTTCCCCAACTTATCAATTTTGCCATATATTGTAATTCTACAGACAGCGTTTTTTGTTCAAATTTTCCTTTATTAAAAAATCCTCCAAATTCAACTCCAAATCCCCAAAAACCAGTATTCAGAAAACCTCCAGTAGATGCTTTTCCACCGAGATAATAACGATCAGTTTGACGAATATTTTGAATACCTCCTATAATTCCCAATGATTTTCCTATCGCAATATCTTCTTCAATATCATAATTGAAAATATATTTTGTTTTGATATATCGTTTCGAAGAAATTCCTATCCCTACTAAATAATTCGTTTGGTCAGAAAAAAAGTTCACAGGATCGTTTTCTGGAGTTGGTGTTTCGGTATAAGATCGATCATAAAATCTCCCTGAGACAATAAAATTGGTAATATTTTCTGAATGACCATCATCAATTCTAAACGCTCTTGCCAACCAATAATCTTGGTAATTATATTTGAAATGATTATCAACCAAAATAGGTTTTTCGAAGTCTAATGAATCTTTAAAATACACTTGTCCAACCGAAACTCCACCCGCATAATGCGCTAATGGCGAATAAAAAGGTCGTACAAAACTGATTGATTTTGTATAATGATTGTCTTCATTTTTGAAATAACGTACATTCCCAATAATTCGAGTTTGAGCAATATTTGGAACCGTATAATTGAATTGATACAACGAATTTCCTGTTTTGTAATTGTGACGATAACGATTATCAAACACATGTCCCAAACCTAAAAAATTTCGCTCACGAATGCGAATCCCAGCTTTCGAGCTCGAAACCGAACCTGTGATAAACATACTCCACGAATCAATTGAATTGACATACAAATCAACCGAATCATTTCCCACAGCTTCTTCCTTAATCTCTACTCGACGAATAGAACGATTGGTACGAATCAAACGCTCGGATTCCGCTGCCTTAACAGAATCATATCTATCTCCAGGCTTTAACAACATATTTTGGCGCAACACAAATTTTTTGGATTTTCCATGCAATGTATTTCCAGCTCTTTCAATCCATCTTGTCGGTTTTTTTGTCGTATCCTGCAAAGAATATCCAAACGGATCTTGTGTTTTGTAGTAAATATTTCGAATGATTTTACCTTGATATTTTCCATCATCCACATCATTATTGGGCTGAATAGGAAAACTCGTTGGTTTTTTCTTAAATAATAATTTTTGATAAAATTTTCTAAACTTAGAATGATTTTTATTCTCAATTCTAACAGTATCAATTTTTACACTATCTTCTTGAGCATTAACAACTATGGATAAACTAAAAAATAGTAATCCTAGAAAAGTTAATAATATAGTTCTTTTTTTAAGCACACGTCAAGTTATAAAAGTCTAACCGCTTTTACAAATCTAGTTTTCCAATAATTTTCGTCAAGGGAAGAAATGATAACACCTTTTGAAGTAGATGAATGCACAAAACTGATTGAACCATCATGATTAATACTTTCTACAATACCTACATGAGAAATTGAATTCCCCGAAGTATTAAAAAATATCAAATCTCCAATCTTTACATTTTCAATCGTAATTTCTTTTCCATATTCTGCCTGATCGCTCGAACGACGAGGTAATTCTAAATTCATTTCTTTAAAACTTATATATACCAATCCCGAACAATCGAAGCCTGTTTTCGTAATTCCACCATATTTATAAGGTGTTCCTAAGTAAGATTTTGCCGTTTTTAGAATTCTATTTACATCACGAGGCGCACTATCATCAGCATTTTTAGAACGAAAAACCTCTGTAGATTCTGTTTTTTTGGAAGAAGTGTACACTTTTTTAGAACCAGTTTTTTTATACGAAGTTACTTTGCTGCTTCCACAAGACGTCAAGAATAAACTTGCGATAAGAATTGTTGTAAGGTATATTTGCTTCTTCATTTTCGGTTCGGTTTTCTTCAACAAATTTTCAACGAATAAATTTACTAAATATTATCTTGCATCACCTCTGTTAACAATTGTTTGGCTCTTAAAAGTCGAACTTTAACATTTGGCAAGGTCAAATTGAGTTCATCAGCAATCTCTTTGTATGTTTTATCTTCGATATAACGCAATTCGATAATTTTTTGATAAGGTTCTCTCAATTTTGCAATAGCTTTTATCAGCGTGTCATTATCTTGTTTTAAAATCAAATGTTCTTCTGGCGATGGATGATCTTCTAAAATTTCTAAAAATTTTGTTTCATCATCAAGAGAAATATTCAGTTTTGGAGATTTTCTGATATGATCAATCATCGTATTATGTGCGATAGAAATTACCCAAGTCGTAAAATCAAAATCTTCGTTATATAATTTCAATTTTGTAAAAACCTTTGTAAACGTTTCTATAGCGACATCTTCCGCTTCTTCTTCGTTTCTAATCTTAGAAAATACATAATGATAAACTTTGTTCCACAAAACCTCTATCACTGCGTTCTGAGCATTTCGTTTTCCTTTTTTAGCTTCTAAAATTATGTTCTCTAATGTCATTTACTAACTCAATTATGATAAATATAACAAAATTTATAGTATAAAAAAAGCTTCAATAAAATTATTGAAGCTTAAAATCTGTAGACCCACAGGGATTCGAACCCCAACTAGCGGCACCAAAAACCGATGTGCTACCGTTACACCATGGGTCTGTCCATGATTATTATGTTAAAAATTGAAAAGAAAAAATTGTAGACCCACAGGGATTCGAACCCCAACTAGCGGCACCAAAAACCGATGTGCTACCGTTACACCATGGGTCTGACTAAATTTTATTTCAATTTTTGCAACTTTCTTCTTAACTAAGTTAGATAAAAATGCCTCAACAATTGCTTATCGAGGCATAAGACTTTTGTAGACCCACAGGGATTCGAACCCCAACTAGCGGCACCAAAAACCGATGTGCTACCGTTACACCATGGGTCTATGTCTTAATTGCTGTGCAAATATAGAAAGGTTTTTTAATTCACCAAAACTAATTTTACAAGTTTTTAGCTAAAACAGACGTTTTATATGATAAGCTATTGAAAATGAATTTTAAAAAATGATTAAATTTTTTACATTTTTTTTATCAAAGCTTCATACGGATGATTTCGTTCTTGAATTTGCGTTTCAAATCTTGTCCACAATCAAAAATCATTTGCTCATTTGATGGAAATGGAGCTGGTCTTCGACCAATCATATTTATATAATCTCGATCCAAAGAACGTCGATCTCCTTTGTAAGTTCCGTAAGAGTCTCTAAAAATATATTGACTAACTAAATTTTTAGAATCGATGGCTTGCTCTTTTTGATTATCGATCAAATAATATCTCGCTGTAATTGCAGCTTCTTTGATGCGTTGTACTTCTTCGAATCTACTTTTTACCGTAATATAACGATCTACCATCACTGGTTTTCCGTCTTTATCCTTTACCACTACTCCATTTTGCACCAATTCTTCTTTACCATCCACAATTTTTTTCTCAAAATTATGTACCTCAATTTTTTCTCTTTCAGGCGAAACATTTATCGTCTCAAAACTTAATTGAATCACATAATCATACGAGCTATTTAGTTTTCCAGTGTAAAATTCAGTCCAATTAGAATCCAATCCATATGAGTTAAAATCTAACAAATCTTTCTCTAGTAGTTTAGGAATAACAACTTCTGTGTTGTTCACCAATTGTACCAAAACTTTATACATTCCGTTTGTACGAGCGGTATTCATCAAACTACGAGTATCTTTATAATTAGAATAAACACTTTCTAAAACTTGAAACTTTTGATAGGCAGTTTGCGCATTCAATTTTCCTCCTTGATTTAAAAAAGATTTTCCTTCATCGTACAAAAATTGCGCATATTTTTCTTGAATCGTTTTATAAGCTGCTGAATAATCTTTGGTTTTGAAATTATACGTTTTTCCACTAATCGATCTTCCATCAATTCCTGCTATCGTTTTTTGTCTTTCTTGCAAACGATTAATAATTTGATACGCTTCTTGATATTTAGAAGGATTAGTCAACGTTTCGATTTGTTTTAATCTATTTTCATCTTCTTGCTGTCCTTTGTTATACGCTTCAAAAATTAATGGAACATATTTGATTCCATTTTTCTCTGATGGATTTTTGAAATAAGCTTGCGTAGATTGCTCAAAAGCTTGCTGAAAATTACCAGAAACCAATGCAGAATTCGCAGATTTGTACGAATTACAATTTGTAAGGAATAGTAAAGAGAGCGTTAAAGCAAGTAATTTTATTTTCATATTATCAAGGTAAGTTTTTTGTATTTTAAAAGTAAAAAGAAAGCCAATATAAATTGGCTTTTGGTTGATATTTTTTATTCTTCAAAAATAATTGAGTTGTCTCCTAAAGATTTTAATCTTACTAAAGATTCAACTCTGATGTTTTCATTCAGTAAACGATCACGACCTTCTTGAAATGATTTCTCAATTATAAAACCCATTCCCAAAAGGTTTGCGCCAGATTGTTTAATCAAATCTTCAACACCCAACGCTGCATTTCCATTCGCTAAAAAATCATCAATAAAAATAACATTGTCATTTTCATTCAGAAATTGACTACTTACGCAAACATCGTACGTTCGGTCTTTCGTAAATGAATACACTTGCGACGCATAAAAATCTGCCATTGTTTTAGGCTTAGCTTTTTTTACAAAAACAACAGGCAAATTCAATTCTAATCCAACCATAATAGCTGGTGCAATGCCGCTCGCTTCGATTGTAATAATTTTATTAATGTTTAAATCCGAAAATCGCTGGACAAATTCCGACGCTATTGCTTTCATCAGAACAGGATCCATTTGGTGGTTGATAAAACTATCAACTTTTAGAATTCCACCATCGAAACTTTTTCCATCCTTCAGAATTCTTTCTTTTAAAAGTTCCATTTAATATTTAGTTTTTTAAAGTTTACATAGAAAAAAAGCCAGCACATTGGCTGGCTTTGATATATTTTTTAGCTTATTCCCACTCGATAGTTGCTGGTGGTTTTGAGCTGATATCGTAGGCTACACGGTTAATTCCTTTTACCTCATTGATAATTCTGTTCGAAACTAATTCTAAGAATTCGTAAGGTAATTTAGACCAAGTTGCTGTCATAAAATCGATCGTATTTGCTGAACGAACAACAGCCGTATATTCGTAAGTACGCTCGTCTCCCATTACACCAACAGATTTTACAGGTAATAACACCACGAAAGCTTGAGAAACTTCGTCGTATAAATTATGTGCATAAAGCTCGTCGATAAAAATTTGATCGGCTTCTTGTAAAATACGTACTTTTTCTTCGTCAACTTCACCTAAAACACGAATTCCTAAACCTGGTCCTGGAAATGGATGACGGTAAACTAATTCACGAGGAATTCCTAATTCTACTCCAACTTTACGTACTTCATCTTTGAATAATTCTCGTAATGGTTCTAATAATTGAAGTTTCATATCTTCTGGTAATCCACCAACATTGTGGTGAGATTTGATTGTTGCAGAAGGTCCTTTTACCGATTGCGATTCGATTACATCAGGATAAATAGTTCCTTGTGCTAAGAATGCTGCATCTTCAAATTTATTTGATTCTTCATCAAAAACAGCCACGAAATCTTTACCAATTGATTTACGTTTTGCTTCTGGTTCGTCAATACCTTTCAAGTTTGTTAAGAAACGTTCTGAAGCATCTACCATTTTAATGTTCATGTTGAAGTGTTTTCCGTAATTTTCCATTACTTTTTTTCCTTCATCTTTTCTCAATAAACCAGTATCAACAAAAATACATGTTAATTGATCGCCAATTGCACGATGAATCAAAACCGCAGCAACAGAAGAATCAACACCTCCAGAAAGTCCTAAAATTACTTTTTTATCACCAACTACTTCTTTTATACGAGCAATTTCTGTTTCGATAAAATCTTTTAAAACCCAATTCTTTTCAGCCTGACAAATATTGAAAACAAAGTTTTCTAACATTGTTGAACCATATTCTGAATGCGTTACTTCTGGGTGAAATTGTACTGCAAAAATCTTTTTATCTTCATTTGCGATTGCCGCAATATCTATGTTTGATTTTCCTGAAATTGTAAATCCAGTTGGCGCTGTCATTACTTCGTCGAAATGGCTCATCCAAACTGTAGATTGTTCTGGAACACCTGCAAATAAACTGTTTTGAGCTAAAACTGTTAATTCAGATTTTCCATATTCACCTTTTTCACCTTTCTTAACTTCTCCGCCTAATAAGTGCGAAATCAATTGCATTCCGTAGCAAATTCCTAAAACAGGAACGCCCATTTCGAATAATTCTTTATCTACCAAAGCGGCTTCATCTCCAAAAACTGAAGAAGGTCCTCCTGATAAAATAATTCCTTTTGGATTGTGTTTTTTGATTTCTTCGATCGAAGTGTTGTAGGGAATAATTTCTGTGTAAACTCCAAATTCTCGAATTCGGCGCGCGATTAATTGATTGTATTGCGAGCCAAAATCTAAAATAATAATTCCTTGCGTCATTGTGTTTGTCTTTGTGCAAAATTAAGTGAAATTCGGCGCAATCGCAATTTTATTCCAGTCAAAATTTACTGCTTTTCGACAGATTCTTTTATAAATTCAACTTCTTAATCTTTAGGTAACGTCAAAATCCTTTAAACAAAATAATTTTACTTCGAAAAAACAATTCATCATGAAAAAATTTATATTTACTGCCTTAACAACTTTTATGCTTACGAATATGGCAAATGCTCAAAAAATTATTGCTCATCGCGGTTATTGGGACACCGAGAATAATGCAAAAAATTCGATCAAATCTTTAAAATCTGCACAAGAAATTGGTGCTTATGGTTCTGAATTTGATGTTTTAATCAGCGCTGATGATGTTTTGATGGTAAATCATGATGATAATTTTCAAGGTCATGCAATAGAAATGACTAATTCTTCGATTTTGAAAACCTTGAAATTGGCTAACAACGAAAATATGCCAACTTTAGAAGAATATTTTGAACAAGGAAAAAAGAATAAGAAAGTTAAATTAATTTTCGAATTAAAACCTCACTCATCAAAAGAAAATGAAGATCGTGCGGTAAAAAAAGCGATTGAAATCATCAAAAAACATAAAGTAGAAAAACAAGTTGAAATCATTTCATTTAGTCAAAATATTTGTGATGAATTCAAGAAATTAGCTCCTAAATTTCACGTTTCTTATTTAGCTGGAGATTTGTCTCCTCAAGAAGTAAAAGCAAGAAATTGGAATGGAATTGATTATCATTATAGCGTTTTTCAGAAAAATCCTACTTGGGTGAAAGAAGCGAAAGATTTGGGCTTATTGGTTAATGTTTGGACAGTTAACGACCCAAAAGTGATGCAAGAAATGATTGATATGAAAGCTGATTATATTACAACTGATAAACCTTTGATTTTAAAAGAAATTTTGACTAAATAAATTAGTATATTTAGCGGAATAAGAAATCATTTTATGCCTCAACTTAACTCATTCGAAATCTATTCATTTACAACATTAAACCAAATTCATAAAGACTATATTTTTAAAATTTGGAACAATGAATATCCTATTAATCTAGCTTTTGAAAGTTTACAAGATACCGAAAATTATTTGAATAGTTTGATTGAAGCTAAACATTTTTTTGCTGTAGATGAAAACAATCAAATGCAAGCTTGGGCGGTGATTTTCGAAAGAGATTATGAAAAATGGTTTGCAATAATTGTGGATAGCGAATTGCATCAAATTGGTTTGGGACGTAAAATTCTTAATCGATTAAAAACATTTTCGACAGAACTAAATGGTTGGGTAATCGACCACGAAAAAGATACAAAAGCGAATGGAGAGCCTTATCGTTCTCCTCTGGCTTTTTACATAAAAAATGATTTCAAATTACTTCCTGAAATCCGTTTGGAATTGGATAAAATTTCTGCGGTTAAAATTAATTGGAGAGAGTAATAAAAATAAAAAAAGAGAAGCTTATTAACTTCTCTTTTCTATTTTATTCTCCTAAAACCTTTTCCAAATCAGTGCTTCCTTGTATATTTCGCATTTGTCGCTCAATATGATTGGCGCGTCTACTGATAAAAGACGAAGGCGGATTCACATTATATTTTCGTGGCAAAGGCAAAGCTGCTGCAATTCGAGCCGCTTCATTTTTAGTTAAATCTTTAGCAGGCTTATTAAAATAATATTCAGAAGCTGCTTCAACACCAAAAACACCAATTCCCATTTCAGAAGTATTCAAATACATTTCTAAAATACGTTGTTTGCCCCAAATTTTTTCGATCATAAACGTAAAATAAACTTCCAATCCTTTTCTCAACCAAGAACGACCTTGCCACAAAAACACATTTTTCGCGACTTGTTGAGAAATCGTAGAACCTCCACGAAGTTTTTTACCTTCTTTATTCTTTTCAATCGCTTCCTGTATTCCATCCATATCAAATCCATTGTGCACAGGAAATTTTTGATCTTCAGAACCAATTACAGCCAATTTTATATTTCGTCCCATTTCGTCATAGGAAATATAATCGCGCTTAAATTTTCCTTGTTCAAAACCTTGCTGAACTTGCGTAATCGTGAACGGCGGATTAATCCACTTTAACACAACAATGTATACAAGATGAGCTACAAAAAGATAAAGTATAACCTTACGAATAAATTTAAACATTTTATTTCTTTAAATTTGAAAGCAAAGTTATACGATTTATTGAATTTTGGAAATAAAAGTATTACCTAATTCTCCCTTCCTCTTCATTTACTTTATTCTCTTTCGAGATGGTTTTATTTAATCGGCCAAAATTATATTTAACACCAACAGATAGTTCTTGATAATCGACTAAAAATAGGTTTTTAGAACTTATTTTATCATAATTCAATGTTTCGCTAAATTTCATTTGTTTGAATAAATCATTGAAACGAATAGAAAAATCAAGGTTTTTGTATGATTTGGTCAATCCAAGGTTAACGATAACTTGAGAATTTCGATCATAAATTCCTTCTGTTCGTTTGCTTAGCCAATATCCATCAACCATGAAATTGAAATCTTTTCCCAATTTGAAATTATGATTAGAGTATAAATAGATATATGGAACGGATTTTTTAAGAACAGCTTTTTTATCAATTATTTTACTATAAATCATAGCTAAACTAATTTGTGTTGACCAAAATTTATATTCGAACGGAACATCCAAGCCAACAGAAAAATTCTCTTCTTTTTCGAAATTAACCGTTGTAAATGTTGAAATATTTCGTTCATCATCATAAATTAACGTATAATTCATCGGATTTTTACTTTGATAATACGTCATATTCATGTTCCATTTTTTTAATGAATAATTCGCAGAAAATGTGTCGGTGTAAGTAGGTAAAATATTAAAATTCCCGCTGTATTCAATATAAGGACTTCCGTATAAATTCCCTGAAGAAAGGGTGCTGTAATTCGGTCTATCAATCGTACGTTTGTAATAAATTGTCAACGCATCTTTATTCTCAAAAGTGTAATTAATTTCTGCATTCGGAAACCAATCGATGTATTTTTTATCAATATCCGAAAGTTGTTTTATTTCATCAAAACCGTTAGAATTGGTCGTTTCTGTTCTTAATCCAACTTTATAATTCCATTTTTCATAGTTTTTTGTGTATTGCAAATAGGCTGCAAGATTCAGTTCTTTGAAGTTGTAAAGAAATTTTTCTGATGGTTTTTGAGGAAAAAACGTTTGATTAGTTGTTTCTGATTTTGCATGCGTAAAACGTCCTCCAAATTCAATCTTTTGATCAGATTCAAACTTTTTCTCAACATCAAATTTTCCAGCAAAAACCTTAAGACGATATTTTTGATAGCGCGATTGATTGTATTCGATATCATTTTCATTTATCTTATTGTAAAAATCATATATCGTTCCTGTGTTATAAATCGTGTATTGCAAACCTGCTAAAATACTTGCGTCAATTGATTGAATATTTTTATTATAATTCACCAAAGTATTCACAAAATTTCGATGATTTTCATTATCATTTAAGGTTAAAATAGATTGATTTTCACTATTTTCTGAATATTCTGTTTTGGTATCAATCAAACCTTTATCTTTTCTGAAATTCGAATTAATCGCGAATGAAAGATAATCTCCAGTTTCATTTAATTCCTGAAAAAAGCTTGTGTTTACAATAAAATGTGGACGTTTAGTCTGCGATTTTATGAAATAATTGGACTGAATATTTTTGTCTTTTACGCGATAATCGAATCCATTTCCTTCCCACGGATTTAGTTGATTATAAGATGCGTTCAGTTTAAATTCGCTTTTGTTTTTACGAATTTGAAAAGTCGAATTGAAATAATTATTGAACTTTCTTTTGAACGATAATGTTTCCTGTAAAGAGAATTTTAAACCTTCTTTTTTACTTTTTTTAAGGTTAATTTTTACGACAGATCTTCCATTTGCTTCATATTTTGCAGATGGATTTTTGATGATTTCAATCGATTTTATATCCTCAATTGCTAAACTTGAAATGGTAGAAAAATCAACTTGTTGATCGTCCAAATACAACAAAGGATTTCCTTTTCCAATAATTGTCAATGTTTCTTGATCTGCGCCCAACATGACGCTTGGTAATTTTGAAAATAATTCTTTGGTTGTAGCAAGTTTATTAAAATTTGAATTAGCGACATCAATAGTATAATTGCCATTTTCTATTTTGAAAGTTTCCTTTTTTCCATTGATTACAACTTCATTAATTTGTACAGTTTCATCAATATTTAAGTAAAATGTTTTATTTTCGTTCAAATAAAAAGGTTCTTCATCTTGAATTTTATTGTCATAAATAACTGAAATTGAATAAGTTTTTGGTTCTAAATTTTCAAAGTTAAAATTTGAATTTTTAGTTTCAATTGTTTGAATAACATTTTGAAATTCATCGTATAAAATAACTTTTGCGTGAATTGTTTTTGATTTATTTTCTGATGAAATATTTCCTGTAATCGAATATTTTTCTTGTGCAAAAGCAAAAGAACTAATCAAAATGAGAATTAATTGTAAAAATTTCATAATATAATTGTGTTGATTATTGTTTTACTTACATTTAGAGGAAGTAAAATTTTTGTTTGAACAATTTTAATTTATATTTTTAAATGTTTTTTATCAACTTGGTGTCAAATGATAATTGTTTACAATGTTATTCAAATTAAAGAAATACAATATGTTACGTTTTATAATTTCAGAAAATAGGTTTCTTAAATTTATCACAGTTATTCTATTCATATTCAGTTCAATAAATATGTTTGGAAAAACACAAAATGATAAAGCTGAATTTTTACGTCAAAAAAATAATGATTTGGTTGAAGAAAATCTTCGAATTATTGATTCTACGATTTCAACAGCTTATCGATTGAATGATAAAGTTGTGTTGAGTGAAGCTTATATCGAAAAAGGAAATTATTTTTTGGAGCAGCGTAATTACAATAATGCTTTGAAAAATTTTACTATTTCTAAACAATTATCAACCGAAATAAAAGATGATTTTACATTTTATTCTTCGCTCGTCGGAATTGCGAAAACAAAAGAAAGCTTGCATGAAACCAACGAATCTATAACGTTGTACGAAACTTCTTTGCCTTATTTTGAAAAGCATAAAGAGCAACCAAAATCGTTCAGCATTTATCTCTCAATTCTTGGGAAATTGTCTTATTTATATAGCAAAACAAATCATCTGAACAAAAGCGACTATTACAATAAAATTGAGTTGTCTGAAACTGTTGATACAGCAAATTATCAATATGCTTTGAAGAATAAAGGAATTATTGATTTTTACAAAAAAGATTATAATTCAGCATTTAATACATTGAAAAAAGCACAACAAGCTTTCTGGAAGCAAAATGATATCAAATGGTATGTGATTTCGGAGCAATTTTTAGGTGAAATTTTATATCAACAAAAGCGAAATAAAGAAGCAATCCAATATTTTGAAAATGTTGTAGAATTCTCAAAACAATATAAAATTCTAGATGAAGAACTGCGACTTTCCTATGAACGAGTGGTTGAATATAATGAGAAGTATGGAAATAATCGAGATAAGTTATTATCTGTAAACAATTTATTGTCTTTTGATAGTTTATTTTATGTGGCTGATCATACTATTTTGAAACCAAATCTTGAGAAATACGAAAATACATTCCTGAAAACAGAACGAAATTTACTGAAAGAAAAGAATCAAAACTTTAAAAGAACTTCTTTTTTTGGTTTGGTTACAATTCTAATTTTTAGTGGAATTGTTTTTTATAAAATGAATCAAAAACATCAAAAAAAGAAGAATTATTTACAAAAATGTCTTGATGAAATAACGATACTTGAAGCAAATATCAAGGAAGAAAATCAAGTAGAAAAAACAAAATTTGAGGTTGAAATTGATGAAGATTTCGAACAAAGTTTGCAATTATTTGAAGAACAGAAGTTGTTTCTAAATCCAAAATTTTCGTTGAATGACTTGGTTCTAGAATTAAATGCTAATCGTACAATTGTGTCAAATTATATTAATCGTTCGAGATCTAAAAATTTTAATCAATATATCAACGAATTGAGAATTAATCATCTTTTGAAACGATTTGCAGATGAACCAAATCTCAAAAAATACACAATTGATGCGTTGGCAGAAGAAACAGGTTTCAATTCGAGAAAGACTTTTTCGGATGCATTTTTAGAACATACAGGTTTTCGCCCTTCAAATTATATCAAGTTTTTATAATAAACATGAAGTAAGTAAGAACATTACTCAAAACTATACACAAAAAAAGAGATTCTAATTAATAGAATCTCTTTCAGCGGGCTGACAGGTACTTCAGTCGAACCTTTGATCTTATTTTTGACGTTTTTAAATAAACTTTGATTTTCAGATTTTCAAAAAATAATTCTATAAAAACATAATGAAGAAAATGATATGATTTAAGAATAAATAATAAATGGTACTCTTTGTCTTCCAAAGGCACCATTTGTCTTTGCGGCTGAAAGGGAATGTCGAACACTTGATCTCTTTTTTGACTTTTTTGGATAAACTATAAATTTTTAGATTTTTAAAATAATTTACACTTTTTTAAACTAAAATTTAAAAAATGACACTTTTTGACTTCTAATGGCTACGCTTTATAATTATAAATTGATCTTGTTAAAATCTTAACTCCAAAAATAGATGGTTAAAATAGTTGATAAAACTGCTGTATTTTTGTCATAAAAAATTGGTTTTCAATTTAAACGTCTAAGGTGAGTGCGTAAACTTAAGTGATTTCGTTCGATATGATTCGTTGAACGAAACATAGCTGAATTAAGTTCTGTGAAGGAACAATCAATATATAGATATTCAGTTTGTCAGTGTAAATTTTCGTTGTATTATTCTTAAAAATTGATGTAAGTAGTTTTTTAAATAGTTAGATCGTTCGATGACCGACATGAAAGGAATGAATTTGTCGCGTTTCTAATTAAAAGGTATAGCTAATCCAAGTAATCCAAAGAGGTTTTAATCTTTTTTTGTGAAAGGTTCTGAGCTCATCGACTTGAAATTCTTTGTCTTCTTCTGTAAGTTTGGGTGGAGTTATTTTTGAAACAATTTGTAAAATTCGTTTGAGTAAAGTAGTAGTTGAGATTTGTAAATAGTGAGTTATACTTCTTATTCCCAATCCTTCTTTGGTTAATTGAATAATATTACAATTTATTGTTGAAAGATAGAATTTGTATATATAAATTGTTACAATGGTTTGATTACAAAACTTACATTTATAGCGTTGTTCACCATTCTTAGTTCTACCATATTTGATTAGTTTAGTGAAGCAAATGAACATGTTTTAGTTTGACTTTCAATAGTAAAGGTTGATTTTATCATATATTGTAAGATGTAATTTATGCAAAAAAAGTTTATACCAACAATTTTGATCACAAGCTTATCAGATGGATTGATTTTAGTTATTTTAAAGGAATAAAAAAAAAACATTAATAGATAATACTCCATTATTGGGTTGATTATTTTATTGTTAAACTGTTTGTGAAAAATGTATTATAAAATAACAACACATCTGAAACACTATCTTCTGTGTAGATAACCTAAAAATATGTAACTGAATACAGTGATATATTAATTTAGCTAATGTAGTGATTTTTAAATCTTTATAATTTATTAATTTTAATCCATCAATAAACATAAAATTACAGTTATGAAAAAAATTACTTTATCTTTTTTTGCAGCTTTCGCTACGTCAGTTGCATTCGGACAGTTTAATCAAGATGTTACTGTCCAATTAGGAACTGTTAATAATGCTCTTGTAGACCAAGTAGGTATAGCAAACAGTAATGAAATTTTACAAGTAGGTTTTATGAATAATGCTGATGTAGATCAATATGGTATGTTGAATACGAATAATACTACTAGTATTGGAGCATTTAATTATTCATACGTAGATCAAGTTGGTTTAGCAAATTCTAGTTCTACTTTTCAACTTGGAATTGGTAATCTTGGAGATGTTGATCAGTTAGGATTATTTAATCAATCAACACAAATACAGTTAGGAAATTTAAATCAAGCCTATGTAATGCAAGTTGGAGCTTTTAACTCTTCTTCTCAATTACAAATAGGCAATGGAAATGCAGCAGGTTCATTTCAATATGGAAATGCCAATGTTTCTAGTCAAACTCAACTTGGTAATAATAATTTTGCTATTAATTTACAAACTGGAGATTTTAATAATTCATCTCAATTGCAAGTAGGGAATGGAAATATAGGTTTTGATATTCAGAATGGAGGTTTTAACTCTTCTTCTCAATCTCAAACAGGAAATATGAACATGGCCTTGAATAATCAAGATGGATATTTCAATAGCTCTAGTCAAACTCAATTAGGAAATAATAATGTTGCAATAAGTAATCAAGAAGGTTTCTTTAACAGCTCTAGTCAAACTCAATTAGGTGATGATAATTACGCTGAAAACAACCAAGAAGGATGGGCAAATAGTTCTACTCAATTACAAATTGGAGCCAATAATAGGGCAACAAATGATCAATGGGGGCTTATGAATTCTACAAATCAAATTCAATGGGGAAGCTGGAATGAGGCAGAGGTTGTGCAGGTTGGAGCTTTTAATGACGCAACTCAATTACAATTTGGGATTCTTAATTCAGCGAGTTCAATGCAGTTAGGTACAAATAATTCATCTTTACAATTACAATTAGGAGCATTAAATAATGCTGAAGGATTACAAATTGGTGATGATAATACATTAATTCAAACTCAAATTGGTGTTTTGAACACAGCTAGTGACGTACAAATAGGTACTGCTAATACAGCTATAATAACACAAACAGGTTTAGGTCACTCCCATACAGGTTTACAAATGGGAGCAGGTAATATGATGGTTGTTAATCAATCAAATCTGTAAAACAATAGGTATTTAATCTTAGGGGAAGACCAATACGATCTTTCCCTTTTTTAAACTCAAATTGAAAGATGAAAAAAGTAAGTTTTATTATTTTTTTCTTATT